>CAYPRG010000026.1:5971-11832 GCA_964413025.1 uncultured Planctomycetales bacterium | reverse complement strand
ATTGTAAAGTTCTGCTCGGTATCAAATTTATCATCTACCCTGACTATCTCTTTCAAGCCGTCATTATCTATATCCAATGTCTGCTGGTTAGGCCTTTTCGTAACAGTGGTCCTATCTTTAGCTTCGGCCTGCGGCATCATATAGAAGGATAAACAAGAAACCGCCAGGACAATCATCAGGATAAATCTCATTTTTGTCTTACCGCCTTTCTATGGCAAATTCCAACCGGTATCAGGCTCCGCAGGAGGTTCTGGAGGAAGCGGATCCCGTTTTATAGTCATCCTCACAAATTCAGCAATCGCCTCTTTATCTTTTTGGTTGATTTGAACAAATTTAATCCCTAAGCGGCGGTCAGTATTATCCACACTAAAATTTGACCTGACCTCTCCGGCGATAGACAGTGTTTTTATCCGCTCCTCATCTTCAATAGCGGTCAAGTTAATCAGGGTAAAATTTATGGAAAGAACCGAACCTACGGGGATATCGCAACTTGTCAGGATAGCCATTCCCCCTTCGCTTAAATCCACCATCAAAGCGTCTACCTCGCTATCCCAGCCGATAGACATGCGCACCTCTAAAGGAGTATCTACCCGGTAATTAAGAGTAAATTCGACTTTCAGGCGCTCGTGCCTTCTTCTATCACTGTCAGAAAGGGGCTCGGACATAATTTTATTATAACAAGAAAATTGTTGCTATCAACAAATAATACAATTTTCGCAGTGGTCACGCACCTGAGTTCTATCGACTACAAAAAATCGCTCAAAGCAATAGCTTGTTATGCGATTTTCGCAGTGGTCACGCACCTAACAGCACCTTGCGGAGCTCCTGCGTATATTCTTTTATGCGCTTGCCGATACTTTCAAAATCTTTTTTTTCCAGCCACTCCCTGCTAAAAACACTTGCGCCAAAAGTAACCGCGCTGGCTCCGCTCGAAAAGTATGATTTTAAATTTTGCGGGGTGACGCCGCCGCAAGCCAAAAGTACTATTTCATTAAACGGGCCTTTAATCTCTTTAAAATATTCCGGACCAAAAAATTTTGCCGGAAAAACCTTAACCATGGTAGCGCCCCCTGTCCAGGCATTATAAATCTCCTGGGGAGTCAAGGCGCCCGGAAAAACCGGTATATTATTCTTCAGGCAATATTCCATGACATCCCTAATTAAAACCGGCGTTACAATAAAAGTAGCACCGGAGAAAAGCGCAGATTGCAGGCTATCCATATCCAGTACGGTCCCGGCGCCTATAACCAGGCGTTTTTTAGATACCTCGACTGCCCGCCGGATTAATCCGCTGGCGCCTTTTGTATTCATGGTTATTTCAATAGTCTCCAGGCCGCTGGAAATGGCAGTCTCGACTAAAGGCTCTATAGCCTCCAGTTCCACATCCCTTAAAATCCCCATAAGGGGAAATTCTTTGAATCTTGCCACATCCATTTTTATTCCTTGTCTTCGCCTACCAGGCTTTCATAAAATTCACGGTAATTTTCTTTTTTATCGCTATCGCGCAGGGCCATCGCCGCTCTGGGATGTTCATCAAGAATGCCGGTTATGGCGTAGGGGATTATATATCCCCATTCTATTTTTTCCCTCAACGGTATAAACTCTTTAGATATCAAATCAAGCACAGGGCGTATATCAAACTTGGGATTTTTCAAGAATCCCAGGACTAATTCCAACGGGCAATTACCCGCGGCCCTGCCTAGCCCATAGACGGTAGCGTCAACATAATTGGCATCGTGTATTATCGCTTCAATGGTATTGCCGAAGGCAAGCTGCTGATTATTGTGCGCGTGAATGCCTACTTCTTTGGTCTTCAAGATGCTTTTTGCCTTTTTGATGAGAAACTCCGTAGTTTCCTGGTATAGCGCGCCGAAGCTGTCCACGATATAAATTACCCCTGCCTTACTTTCTTCTTCGAGTTGATGCAGGCATTCGTTTAATTCATTGTCCAGGGCCTTGGATATAGCCATTATATTTACCGTAGTCTCGTAACCCTTATCGGCGAAATGATTCACCAGGTATATCGCCTTATCTATATCCTTGACATAAGAAGCCACCCTGATCATCGACACCGGGCTTTCTTTTCGCGGCACAACATCTTCTATGTCAACCCGATCCACGTCTACCATGACCGAAATCTTGGTCTTAGAATCGATACCCTCAATAACTTTGTTTATCTCGCTGTCATCGCAGAATTTCCACTTCCCGAATTCTTTGGGCGAAAACAGCCTTTTTGAATTTTTATACCCTATTTCCATGTAATCCACGCCCGCGGCAGAAAGCGCCTTGTATACTTCGCGGACAAACCTGGTGTCAAAATCGTGGTTATTTATGAGCCCACCGTCCCTTATCGTGCAATCCAAAACCCTGATCTTATCCCTGAACATTGCCCCCCCTTTTTTTGAATAACCCTTAGTTAATTTATTAAGATATTTCCGCTTCCAATTTGCCTATCAGGCTTGCCGCCTCTTTTATAAGGGCCGAGGACAGCATTTTTTGCGTTTCCATTTCTGTTTTCATTGATTTTAAAGCGCTCAAGAACCTCTTTAGCGTGGAAAGTTTGCGTTTTTCCCAGGCCTCTTCGGGCTCCAATTCTTCCCTCTGCCTTATAAGAGAGGTCAAATCACGCCTGGCCTGCGAGGCATCTTTGCCTTTTTCAAAAATTTCTTTTTTAAAATTGGCGTAGTCTTCTTCTCCGAGCATTTTTTTATTTTTTGCCAGGCGCAATACATCAATGGTCTCATAATTAGGGATTGCCGATGCATCGGCAGACTCGACAAATTCCTTACGCAGATATTCCGGTTCGTCTTTTTCCAGAAAAAAATACGATTTCAGAAGCTTCATCGCCGTTTGTTTCCTTATGCCTATCTCCCGGACTGAATAAATATCAAAGCTGCTGTATCCCCATTCCTTATATAACTTGTCTTTCCAGGCGGCGTATAAAGCCCGGCCCAGCGATATCCAGGAAGTCTTGAAATTCCTGGCATCCTGCAAAATACGGTACCTTAATGAATTCTCATCCAATTCCTTCATCTTTTCTTCAATGTCTTTAAGAGACTTTGTCTTTACGCTATTCATTATCGTCACCCTTCCTATTATAAATTTAAATTTTAATATGCCTTACCCGGGGGTTATTTTGGCCAAAAAGGAGAGAAACTCCGGCCTTTAGTCTTTCGGAAGTTTAAACGCGTATTCTTTCAACACCAATAAATACCCGAATGCGCCTACCCCCTGCATCTTAATAGGGATCCTGTTTTCATCCGCGCTTATCCAAATCTCAATCTGCTTGGGTATGCTTTCAAAATGATAAGCTTTAAAAGTCCCTCCGCTGGTTTTGATATCTTCAAGCGAAACCAGTTTCATCTGTAATTTACGATTAGGAAGGTTGACCGAAAATATATACCCCGGGTCAAGCTTGGTGACGCGCCGCACGCTATGAGGCAGCAATATGGCATTATGGATGGCGCTGTCTTTTTGAATCACTAACTTATCCTGTTTTGCCCCTTTATACTTCGTGATAGTGACCGTAAAATTTTCCTGGTCATAATCTTCGGTGATTTTCTCCCTGCTAAACCAATTCACGATATCGCGGTCTATTTTAACCGGCAAGAGGGTCTTAGGATCGCTGTAAATTATTTCGGTATCTTTAAAACGCGCCAGGTCAGTTTCAAAACTCACCTTGCTCAATAACCTGCCGTTGATTTCAGCGTTTGGCATATGCTGGAATACAGCACTTCCCAGATTAACCCCTCCCATTTTTATATCGTATGTTATTTTTTCCCCTTTAAACGGAGAATCATATTCCGTTGTTTTTGATATGGCTTCTTTAGTATTAAGTTTTATTCTGCCGGACTTGACAGCGACTGCTATCGCGGAAACAAGAATAAGACAGATAAAAATAATTAAAGATACTTTCTTTACCATAAAATTATCCCGCCGTCTGGCTTAAAATTTTTAAGTAGCTCTACCGCGTCTTCAACCCTTGACTGCTCAACCATCAAAGCAACAGGCCAATCCTTGCCCCTTATATTCAAGCTTTGAAAATAAAAAGGGATACCCGCAGCCCCAAGGGCCGACCCCAAAGAATCCTTCTCCTGCTGATTGATGATTACGGCCAATTCCGCAAAAGTATCGACCTTGGCTTCGTCGTTTGTTAGGCCTGATTTTTCTGGCTCGGCAGGAACGCTTTTTATCCCCTCCATCCCTTCTTCTATCCCTCTTTTTTTAATTTCATCCAATAACAACCCGTAGGCGCCCTCTGCGTACGACTGGCTGCCTTCACGCGCCATGTCGATCAATTCTTCATCCGGCACCAGGCTGTATTTTTCCTTTAACTTCGACCTTTGCTGTATATCCATTACCAGGCATTCCCCGCATTCCGGTCGTCTATACTTATGGCTTTTAAACCTTCAAATCCGGCATCGTAATATTTCACCACCACATTATCTCCGATTTCCAGATCGGCCAGGGTTTCTTTTTCGGTACCGTTAAAAATCCTTGTTGCATCTACAACCTTCATAGTAAGCGTATCGTCACCGGTATTAACCGCTATGACCGAACCCGCCCAATCTTTCTGGCTTATCCATCCCCTGGCAGTCTTTATCTGCCAGGATTCAGGCTGTTCCTGGCCGTAAGAAAAAGTCGCTGCCATTATTACTGCCAATATCATCAAAATAGATACTCTTATCTTAGCCATTTTTCCTCCTTATTTAAAGTTTTAGTTTTTTCACGCGGGTATAAATGGTTTTACCTAACGAGGAATACTGTCGCTTCTTAGAAACCGATATTCCCATTTATACTGGGATTTATCAGAGGTATTCTTCCAGTCGTACCAGCCGCCGGGAGGCGACCAGATTCCGTAGGCTTTGGGCAATCCGCCCGGATACTCCCCTTCAACATAGGCGACAACCCATAATGCGTCTAATTTCTTATTTGCAACAAGCTCCTTTTCAAGGAGATCGGAAAATATCAGCTCGAGTTCCTCGTTATCAGCGGCTGCCGGGACCGCGATATAAGATTCTACACGTTCCATTTTCCTGGGCTCGGAAAGATTCTTAGCATCGTGCCCCACTGTCTTATATTTAAAGGTAATCTTTTTCTTTTGGACAACTTCCTCCTCCGCTTCAACGGGCTTTGGGAGCGGGGCGGGCTTGGGGGTTTTCTGAGCAATCTTCTTCTCTATTTTTTGAAACGCGGCCTCTTGCGCTTTAATCTTTTTCAAAGAAGACACCTGCGGAGAAGCTATTTTTGCTGATTTTGCTTTTTCAATTTTATTCAGCTCTGCTTCCTGAGCGCTCCTCAACGGTTTTACAGAAATAAGGGGCGCGGCCTTTTTTAAAACAGGCTTAGAGGCTGGCTGGGGCTTAGGGATTTTCTGCGCGGCCTTCTTCTCTATTTTTTGAAACGCAGCCTCTTGCGCTTTAATCTTATTTGAAGAAGATACCTGCCCTGCTTTAGGTTTTACCTCTTTAGCCTTAGGTTTAGTTACGGCCTCTTTTACCGGCTTGGCGGCCTTCGCCGGCTCTGCTTTTTTTATTTCCTTAGGTTTTACCTCTTGAATATTCTTAGCTGCCTTAACCGGAGCCTTTGCCGCTTTAGCCTTAATCTCCTTTACTACTTTATCATCCTTAGCTTTATTTTTTTTATCCGAAACTCTAGGGGAAAAATTACAGGTTGGCTTTGACGCCTTTTTTTCTATCTTAGCTATCTTTCCTTCTACGGAAGTGCCGTCCTTGGAATAAACGGTATCGGCACATAACAAAGACGGGCAAACCAGAAACAATATAAGGAATAAATATTTTTTCATGAAGATATTATAACATTTTAACCCGAATAAACAATAAAATTTATCCTTTTATCTG
>CAYPRG010000026.1:2911-5871 GCA_964413025.1 uncultured Planctomycetales bacterium | reverse complement strand
GAAGATATTATAACATTTTAACCCGAATAAACAATAAAATTTATCCTTTTATCTGACTGTCGCGGAGGGGCAAATCTGATTGTAGGCGCAATAGGCGCAAGCCATATATTTAGGGGTGGCCTGGAAATCCTGCTTACGAATACCTGCGGAGACTTCTCTTATTTTATCTTTAATAACCAGCAATTCTTTTTCCCCTACCTCAGTGCTGCCGATAATCCCGGATTCCAGAAAATATAGCTCTACGCGCAGAGGCAAAGCCCCGGTTTTATACTGGTACGCCAGAGCGTAAAGGACAAGCTGCAGGCTCTCCTTTGCCCGCTTGTCCGCCTCTTTTTGAGTTTTAATCTCGGATGTCTTAAAGTCCATGATTACCGCCTGGCCATTTTCTTCATCCACCCTGTCAAAACGGCCGTTGATCTTATTGCCTTCAAAAAGAAAAGAGAATTCTTTTTCAATAAATTTCGGTTTGGAATCGCGTTTTTCTTCTTCGCCGAAGAATTTTGTCAACGCCTGGTGAGCTACCCGGGAGCGTTCTTCCTGATGCTTCTGGTCTAAAAATCCCTGCGGGTCAAAGCCGGCACGGAATGCCTCTAATAAATCGCCAAGCTCCATCTTCTTTCCTGACATCTTAAATTGAAAATACCTGGTCACCGCTTCATGCATCGCCCTGCCATAAATGACCGTATGATGCTCCATAATCGGCACGCGCAAGATATTCACATATTTATATTTCAAAGGGCAGGTAAGGTAATCGTCCAATGAATAGTAGCTTAAAGAAATAAGCTTATCTTCCGGAAAATCCTGCGGCTGCGCTTTAGGAGATTCTTTTTTGGGGGCGAAACGTTCAATCGCCTCTAACGCGCTGGATTTTTTCTTTTCCGGTTCAACTGCCTCCCTGCCCTGGGCTTCCAGGACAAACTGGCTGATTTTTTTAAGCCTTTTCCCGCCGTAATCCGAGGCGCTGGTCAGGTAAAGCTCCTCTTTAGCCCGGGTCATCCCGACATAAAAAAGCCGCCGCTCTTCCTGGATATGAAAATCTCCGGTCGGCATTATCTCTTTGATCAAAGTGTCGGGCAATTCAATCGGCCGGCTGCGCCGAGGCCAGGGAAAACGGCCCTGGACCAGGCTGACTAAAAACACCACCCTGAATTCCAACCCTTTTGCTTTATGGATGGTCAGGACATTCACCGCGTCGCAATCCAGGTCCGCCTCCACCGTAGGCGGGTCATCGCCTGCCTCGATTAAAAGGTTCAGGTATTTTACAAAACTGATTACCCGGTCTTCCTTGGCTACCAGTTCAAAATCCCGCACGTTGTTAAAAAATTTCGCCAGGTTTTGGATCTTGGTTTCTTTTTCCAAACTAGGCTCCCGGGTAAGCGCCTTGAGGTATCCTGTATCGGTTAAAAAACTGTAGAGAAGCCTTCCGGTAGTTTCTTCACGGGAAACTTTCAAGAATTTTTCTATATCGGACAAAATATTTATTATCCCGGATTTAGTTTCATCATTTAATTCAGAAAAATCAGCTATATTATCCAGCTCTTTGAATACTAAATACAATGCCTTGTTCCTGCGCTTGGCATAATGGCTGCATAGGCTCAAATCGGCGAGATTTAAGGCGTAAATCTCAGAGCTAGCCAGGTAATATAAACTTAAAGAGTCCGAAGGATTAGCTATTACTCTCAGGAAATTAATGCAAAGTTTGACCTCTTCCCTTGAATAAAGCCCCTGGTTACCGCTGAATTGCCAGGGGATATCCTGCATATTCAATGCCTGCAAGAAATTCTGGGCGTCAGAATTGGAACGCACCAGGATAGCAAAATCACGGTAGCTGAAACCTTTTGAGCTGACTTTATCTTTAATTATCTGGGCCACATTATCCGCCTCGGTAGAATTTGTATCAAAATGCAGGTGTTGCGGAGGCAGGCCTTCCTTGGTCAATCCGATAAGATGTTTATCTATATTCGCCTTGACCTCAAAACGCTCGGGATTGTTATTTTGAATAAGCCGATAGGCGCTATCCAGGATCGGCTGGCCTGAACGGTAATTCTGGATAAGGCTGATTTTCTTGGCGTCGGGATACTCGGACATAAAATTCAGGACGTTGCTGTATGCCGCCCCCCTCCACCTGTAAATACACTGGTCATCGTCAGCTACTACGGTTATGTTCTTATGAGCTTGAGCCAATAATTTTACTATTTGGAATTGGGCAAAATTGGTATCCTGAAACTCATCAACCAGGATATACTTAAACTGCTGCTGGTATGTTTTCAAAATCAAGGGGTGCCCTCTTAAAAGCTGTAAAGCCAGGTAAAATTGATTTCCAAAATCCAAGAGCCCTTCCCGGCCGAGCAATTCCTGGTATTTAGCGTAACTGGAGGCAATCTCCATCTGCTGCAAGGCCTCCTCCTCCAGGGCTTTATCTTCAGGGGACTCTTTTGACTTCAGGGCCAGCTCCTGGGCAACCTTCAGGTATTCTTTAGGGGAAACATCTTCGTCTTTTGCCCGGCTAAACAATGATATCAATGCCTCGATAAAACGGGTGGGCTCGGCTAAAGGCCGGTAATAAGAAAGATTAAATTCAAAAAGGTGTTCGCGGAATAAAACTGCTGACTCGGGGCTGGTGAGGACCCTGAAATCCGGATTCAATCCCGCCACAAGCGCGTTTTCGCGCAGCAGCCTGTCGCCAAAAGCGTGAAAAGTAGAAATCCAGATATCGGTATAGCCATAAGGCAAAAGCACATCCACCCGCTCCTGCATCTCCTTGGCTGCTTTATCGGTAAAGGTGAGCGCCAAAATCTGGTCGGTTTTTGCCAGGCCTTCGGATAAAAGCCAGGATATCCTGCGGGTGA
The DNA here is from genome assembly GCA_964413025.1 of uncultured Planctomycetales bacterium. GTDB lineage: Bacteria > Omnitrophota > Gorgyraeia > Gygaellales > Profunditerraquicolaceae > CAYPRG01. The sequence continues at coordinate 3,022 of CAYPRG010000026.1, read as the reverse complement.
TTACACTGGTCTTGCCGGTGCCTGCTCCGGCTATAATCAAAAGCGGGCCTTCTTTATGGCAAACCGCTTCTTTCTGCTCCTTATTCAAACCCTCTAAGGCTTTATTCATAT
>CAYPRG010000026.1:0-2811 GCA_964413025.1 uncultured Planctomycetales bacterium | reverse complement strand
ATTTTCAAGTATACTTGAATACTTGCAAAGGAGTAGATGAAATATGTTAAAAAAATGTGCTATATGCGGAAAAGGCGCACTTACCGGCAAAACTGTTGCCCGAAAAGGCCAATATAAGAGCAAAGGCGGCACCGGCAGCAAGATAGCCCGCTGGTCTAAACGCCAATTCTTGCCTAACCTGCAAAAAATGAGCCTCTTGATCGACGGCCACCCTAAGCGCGTGTATGTCTGCGCAAAATGCATTAAAAAGGGCCGTTTACAAAGAGCCTGATTTTACCTGAAAAATATATCCCTGGCTTCTAAAATAATCGAGTCCCGGCCGCGCCAGTTATCTATCTTAGGGCTATATACTAAATCAAAATGATCCGCGCTAACAAGGCTGTCCTTAAAGCTGCTCATCCCAAACCCTATTGCTTCGCAAGTAACGCTTCCGTCGCTAACCCAGAACTTTAATGTTTCTCTGCCTAAAACCTGGGGTTCGCCTTTTAACTTAAGGCCTTTGGTATAAAATAATGGTTCGGGGTTGCCCGAGCCGAAAGGTTCCAGCACCTCCAGCCCCCGTATCATTTCTTCATTTAAATCCGGCAAACCCAACTCCATATCGATATCCAAGCTGGGAAATAAATCCTCTAAAGACAACCTCTCATGAGCCAGGCGGTTAATACTATCCCTGAAATCTTCTATGCTGTCTTTGGTAATCAAGATACCGGCGGCGTGGGCATGCCCTCCGAAGGCGCTCAAAAATTGCTTACACTCGACTAATGCATCGAAAAGATGGAAATTCTTTATAGAGCGGGCTGAGCCTTTGCATAAATCCTCGCTTAAAGATATCAGGATAGCCGGCCGGTAAAACCTGTCCGCGATTTTTGAAGCGACTATCCCCAAAACACCTTGATGCCAATCTTCTTTAGCGATAACGATAATCTTGTGCTTCTTAAAATTGACTTCCTTATTAATCAGATCTTCGGCTTCCTCTAAAATCTTACTCTCTATCTTTTGGCGCTGCCGGTTGTGGGCCTCAATAATCTTCGCCAGCTCGCCTGCCTCTTCCTTAGTCGAACTCATCAACAGATTCAGGGAAATCTCAGCCGTATCCATACGGCCGCTGGCGTTGATACGCGGCCCGAGAATAAAACTTACGTAGGTGGAGGTAAATTTTTTATTTTCAATGCCGGCGTTTTCTATTAACGCCCGCAAGCCCGCCCTTTTAGTATGAGGCATCCTTAACAAACCTTCTTTGGCAATGATACGGTTCTCTCCGGTTAGCGGGACGCTGTCGGCGATTGTGCCCAGGGAAACCAAATCCAGGTCCTCAAGTAATTTTGAGCCACTGATGGCCTGGCATAACTTATAAGCTACCCCTACGCCGGCTAAATCCCTGTATTTATAACCTGAGTTTTTTAGTTTGGGATTTATAAGGCTTGATGCCTGGGGAAGTTCCGGGCTGGAAGGCTCATGATGGTCGGTCACAATAACATCTATACCGTGGCGCCTGAGCTCGGCTATCTCCTTATGATTGCTTATGCCGCAATCAACGGTAATCAAAAGTTTTATATTATTCTGGCGGGCGAGATGCAGGATATTCTTGGTTAAACCGTAACCTTCCTTAATGCGGTGCGGCAGGTAATGACAGACCTCAAGCCCGGTTTTTTTAAGCGTGTTTTTTAATAAGGCCAGCGCGGTTATCCCGTCTACATCGTAATCGCCGAAAACCATTACTTTTTCTTTATTGGTTATCGCCCTCTTGATGATACCCGTTGCCTTCTGCATATCAGAAAACGAATAAGGATCAAGAAGATGATCGACGCTTGCATTTAAAAACTTTTCCGCTTCACTAACGTTTTTGATACCGCGATTTATTAATACCTGGGCAATGATTTTGGAGACACCGAGTTCTTTACTAAAGCTGTTCCTGAGGGCAATATTGGCGGGAGCAATTTTTAATATTTTATGGCTGCGCATCTACATTTTTTCGGGCCTTGAAATACCCAGCAATTCCAGGCCTGCCGCGATAATAATCTTTGTTGCTTTAAGCAACGCCAGCCGGCCCTGGGTCAATGCCTCTTCCTGGCCCAATACACGGTGCAGGTCATAGAATTTATGGAAAGCCTCGGCGAGTTCCTGCAGGTACACCGTCAACATGTAGGGATCTTCGGTGCTTAAACAAATATCTAAAGTGTAAGAAAATTGCAGCAGTTTCTTTATAAGCCCTATCTCTTCTTTTTCTTTTAATACCGATAAATCCACGCTGTCTCTGATCTCAACCGGGCTGGAGCGCAAAATGCTGCATATCCTGGCATGGGCATACTGGACATAGTAAACCGGATTTTCCGCGGTCTGTTTCTTGGCAATATCCAGGTCAAAATCCAAATGAGCGGAGGTGCGCCGCATGACGAAGAAAAACCGCGCGGCATCCCTGCCTACTTCTTCTATTACTTCCCTTAAAGTTATATATTGGCCCTTGCGGGTAGACATCTGCACCGGCTTGCCATCCCTGAATATGGTCGCCAGCTGCACGATGATCACCGACAAAGAAGCTGCCGGATGGCCAAAGGCCTCCACCGAAGCCTTTAATCTGTTAATATAACCGTGATGGTCCGGGCCCCAGAGGTTTATCAGCCGTTGGAAACCGCGTTTATATTTTTCTTCATGATAGGCAATATCAGGCGCCAGATAAGTATAGCTTCCATCGCTCTTAATGACCACCCTGTCCTTATCATCCCCGAATTCCGTGGACTTAAACCATACCGCCCCATCCTGCTCATATATGAATTTTTTTTCTTTTAACTCAGCCAGGGCTTGGTCAATCTT
>CAYPRG010000025.1:10560-12245 GCA_964413025.1 uncultured Planctomycetales bacterium | reverse complement strand
TTCCGTCCAGAAAGAGAATGGGTCTGTGGATAGCCTATACGTGCTTGGTTTGGTATATCTGAATTTGCATAAAGATAAAGAAGCCGGAGAGGTTTTTAATAAAATCACGGCTTTAAGCCCTAAGGCGATTGAAGCAAAATGGGGCTTGGCTGAGGTATTACGCCGCCAGCATAAAAATGAAGAGAGCGAAAAATTATTAAATGAAGTGATTAATTCAGACCCAGAATTTTCTCCGGTTTATATCAGCCTGGGTTATTTAAAGTACAGGCAGATGGATTTTAATCAGGCTGTCAGATTGTCCGGCAAGGTACTGGAGCAGGGTGAGGTAAAGGTAGACCAGACCAACCATGTGCGGGCCCATCTCTTACGCGCCGGCGCAAAAGGCATGATTGCTCATTATGGCGGGCTGCTCTCCAAGTTTATCAATGGCACGGCAGTGCTGCCTGATTTGAAGGCTGCGGAAAAGATGCAGCCTGATAACGCTTTGGTAAAGTTTGGTTTAGGAAGTTTTTACCTTCTGGCGCCTTCATTCGCGGGTAAAGACATGAAAAAAGCGGAAGAATACTTAAGGAAGGCAGTAACAAATGACCCGCTATTTGCAGATAGCTATGTAAGGCTGGGCCAGCTTTATAAAATCAAAGGCGACAGCGCAAAATATAAGGAATACCTGGGAAAGGCCCTGGAGATTGACCCTGGAAATGACTTAGCCCTGGATATTTCAAGCGGCAGGTGCAAGTTTATTTGTGTTACAAATTGAGCACTTGTTGTGAATAGGAGAGAAGCAGGTTTTTGTAGGATGGTTTCATTTTTAAATAGCTGCTGATAGATTCAGCTTTCTTGATTAAGCCGGTGATTTCCCTCTCGGCGTATTTCAAAGTTCCGGATTCCTCTATAATCTTACGTATTGCTAGCAAATCTTTCTTGTCCGCGTCACCTTTAGACAAAATCTTTTTTATAACCGATTTATTTTTCCTGTCTGATTTTTGGTAAGCGTGCCAGATAAGGATTGTTTTTTTTGCTTCTTTCAGGTCTGTCAGGTTTGATTTACCGATTTTACCTTCTTTGCCGAACAGGCCTATTATATCGTCCTGTATCTGAAAAGCCCTGCCTAAATAAATACCCAGGCTAAAAAGTATATCTATTTGTTCCTTTTTCGCCCCGCCGAGAAGCGCCCCCATACACAAAGGAGTGGCGAAAGTATAATCGGCAGTTTTCAGGTCGTAAATTTTATATATGTCTTCCCTGGTAATTTCGTCAATATCTTTTGCTCCGTAGAGAAGCTCTATGAATTCTCCACTGCCGGTGTACAATGCCGCCTGGATAAGTTTTCTAAATGCCGCTTCTTTCCTGGGATAGGCTTCTTTGATAGATAGAAAAGAGTCCAGGGCCATGGCGTACATTACATCTCCGGCAATGATAGTCAAATCCTGGCCGTTAAATCTGATATTTTTATAATTTTCCAGGTATTTATCCAGCATTACATGCATGGATGGTTTACCTCTCCTGGTCGCGGATTTATCAATTATATCATCGTGGACAAGCAGAAAATCATGCAGGAGTTCCAATGATACCGCGCTCCTGTATAAGCCGCTGGCCGGTTTTTCCACGAAGCCGAGGTATCCTATCACAAACAGGATGGGCCTGATTCTTTTGCCCTTGCGGGATATGAAACTATTTATGGTGTT
>CAYPRG010000025.1:2606-10460 GCA_964413025.1 uncultured Planctomycetales bacterium | reverse complement strand
ATCAAGCAACAATGCAGGATATCGCCAAAGACGCCCAGTATGCCATAGGCACGGTTTATCTATACTTTAAGGATAAAGATTCTCTTTATTTGTCTCTTCTTGATGATAAGATACAGGATTTATTTTCTATAATAAAAGAAGAGGTAAAAAAAGTCCATGACGCTGAAGATAAAATCAAGGTATTTATCAGGGAAAGCCTGGTTTTTTTTGAAAAAAACCAGGATTTCTTTAGGATATTTTTACTAGAGAAGAGTAAGTCCGAGGCGATAAAAGACGCTAAATTTTCCAGGTCTGCCGTAGTGAAGCAGCATATGGAATTTGCCGCAGGGTTGGTCAAGATGGGGCAGGAGCAGAAGATAATAAGAAGTGATTTTGACGCCAGCCAGATGGCGGATATACTTACCTCTATCCTGATGACAGTAGTTTTTGAGTGGCTTAAAGAGCCTAAAGATGCAAAGAATTTAACGGATACCTCAAAGTTTATACTTGATATGTTTATGAACGGAGCGGAAAAGAAGAAATAAATGATTTATACCTATACTAGGCAAGACATGTTAAGGAGGGCTTTAAAACCAGTTTTGATTATTTTTATTATTCTGTCGATTTATCCTTTCCAGCGCGCTAACGCAGGAGAAGAAACCAGGCCGATTACCATTTCCCAGGGGATCGAGAAGGTTCTTAAAGATAACCGTTTGATAAAAGTAACTCTTCCGAATAACGAAATAGGCTATCAGGATTCGCTTATTTCCAGGTCAGCGCTTCTGCCTCATTTTGATATTTCTGCGGTGAAGTCCTATTATAAGTTCCAGCCGGCATCGAAATTCGGTGCTCAACGGGTAAATACTTCAGAAAAGCAGCCGTTTTCTTTCGGTATTGGCATATATCAGACCCTGTTTGATTTCGGCAAGAACCTTTCTAATTACCGCGCTTCAAAAGAATTATTAAAGGCCACTGAAGCTAATACTGAAAGCATTAAGAGAGTGGCTACGCTTGAGTTTGTGGTTTCATACTTTGACCTTTTGGAAACAGAGAAGATGATCACGGTTTTTGAAAAAGAGGTAGAGAGCCTTAATGCTTACCTAAATGATATAGAGCATCTTTATAAGCAGGGGTCCGCAGTGAAGAATGATTTGCTGCCTGCCAAGGTAAAACTTGCCGATGCCAGGCAGAAACTTATCGCTAGCCGTAACCAGAGAGAAATCGCGGCCGCGCGTTTAAATAATATCCTTGCTTTCCCCCTGAGAGATAAGATCGCAGCTCAGGATATTGAAATGATAAATACATATTTTCCGGAAATAGAAAGTGCCTGGGAGACCGCTCAAGCCGAAAGGCCGGAGGTCAATTTCTACGAGGACCAGATAAAAGCCTCTATCCAAAGCGAAAAAGCAAAAGCAGTGGAGAATTTTCCTACTGTTTATGTTGACGGCGGATATGATTACAGCCAGAACAAATACCAGGTGCATGAGGATAATATGTCGGTCGCCCTGGGCGCGAAGGTAAATTTATTCGACGGCGGAGCTTCAATCGCCCAACTACAAAAGGAGCGTGTTAAGCAGAGGCAGCTTAAGGAGCAGAAAGATAAACTGGTGGAAGATATAAAGTTTGAGGTTGAAGACAGCTATTTCGGATTAAAAGATGCCTGCGAAAAAGTATCAGTTGCCAGGGATGCCCTGGAGCAGTCCGAGGAGAATGTGCGTTTTTACCGGGTAAAATATAATGCCGGAAGCGCGACTTCTACCGATGTTCTGGAAGCGATAACTCTGCAGACCAGGGCCCAGACTAATTATTACAGCGATGATTACGAACTCAAGCGTAGTTACGCGCAGCTTATGTATTCCATGGGGATTGATTTAGGGCTTATTTATTCAAGAATGGAGAGTGGTGAAAATGGAGCCAAAAAATAATAAGAAAAAATTGATTTCTTTCCTAATCTTGGGAAGCGTGCTTGGCGGGCTATCCCTGGCCGCCTATTCTTATTTTGGGGCAAACCGCATAACTACCGATGACGCGTATATCGAGGGGAGGATTCATAGTATCGCTCCAAAGATCTCCGGCACGGTAAAAGAGGTGCAGGTGGATGATAACCAGGGAGTTAAGAAAGGCGACCTGCTTGTAGAAATTGACCCGCTTGACTATGAGGTTAAGGTAAATGAAGCCCAGGCGGCACTGGAGGCGGAGAAGGCGCGGCTGCTTGACGCCGAAGCAGGTATTAAAGCCGCGGCAGCAAATCTCCGGATGCAGGAAGCTACGCTTAATCAGGCCAGCCTGGATAAAAAAAGGGCGGAGGCGTTGTTTAAGGATAATGTTATACCTAAGGAAAAGCATGAAAAGGTTCTTACTGCGTATGATTTCGCTGTCGCCCAGGAAAATGCGGCTAAAGAACAGTTGGAAAAAACCAAATCTTTAAAAGGCCTGGAAGAATCGCTGATAAAACAGAGGGAGGCATCCCTTAAGACAGCCGGGCTTAACCTTGGTTATGCCAGAATATACTCGCCTACCAGCGGTTATGTGACCAAAAAGTCAGTGGAAGCGGGGAACCAGGTGCAGGCAGGCCAGCCGCTTATGGCGGTAATAGCCCTTGACGATATATGGGTGATGGCTAATTATAAAGAGACACAGCTAAAAGATGTCCGGCCCGGGCAGCGCGTGCTGATAAAAATAGATACTTATCCCGGCAAGGTCTTTACCGGCAAGGTGGATAGTATTATGGCCGGGACCGGCGCGGCATTTTCTCTTTTTCCTCCCGAGAATGCCCTGGGTAATTATGTCAAGATAGTCCAAAGGATACCGGTCAAGATTGTTTTTGATAAAACCACTGACCAGAGCCGTATATTGCGTATCGGCATGTCCTGTGTTCCGACTATCATCACCAAGAATGAATAAAGCAAATAAGTGGATTATCGCTTTATCGGTTGTATTGCCCACCCTCCTTGAAGTAATTGATACTTCCGTAGTAAACGTATCGCTTGACCATATCCGGGGAAGCCTTTCCGCAGGGCTGGATGAATCCACCTGGACTATTACCGCATACCTGGTATCCAACGCCATAATCATCCCTCTGACAGGATGGCTCAGCAGGCTTTTCGGCAGAAAAAGGTATCTTATAGGTTCGGTGGTGCTTTTTACTGTCAGTTCATTTTTGTGCGGGAGCGCCAAGAGCCTGTCAGCCTTAATTTTTTTCAGGATTATTCAGGGGATAGGAGGAGGAGGGCTGCAACCTCTCTCCCAGGCGATATTATTTGAGGCCTTCCCCCCGGCGGAATACGGTATGGCTATGGCTATATTCGGCATCGGGGTGATGGTCGGGCCGATTGTCGGCCCTGTCCTGGGAGGATGGATCACCGATAACTGGTCGTGGAACTGGATTTTTTATATAAATATCCCCATCGGCATTATTTCTGTAATAATGATTTTACTTTTTGTGCAAGACCCGCCTTATCTAAAAAGAATAAAAGAAAGGATGGATTATTGGGGGCTTGGCCTTGTTGTGGTAGGGATAGGGTGTTTGCAGGTCGTCCTCGATAAAGGCCAGCGTGAAGATTGGTTTTCTTCGGCTTTTATCACAAGGCTTTCGGTAATAGCGGTTGTGAGCATTATCCTTTTTATTATTGTAGAGTTGAGAAAAAAAGATCCGATTTTAAATTTAAGGGAACTTAAGAATGTTTCTTTTGCCAGCGCCAATGTGATCCAGTCCATTGTCTTTTTTGTGATGTTCGGCAGTATTATCCTCTTGCCGCTTTTTGTCCAGCAGCTTATGGGTTATAACGCCTATCTTGCCGGCCTGGCTTTAGCGCCCGGAGGCATTGCTACTTTAATAACCATGCCTATCGCCGGAAAATTAGTATCCAAGGTCAATCCCAAAGCCGTTTTAACCGTAGGCCTGCTGCTCACCAGTTATTCAATCTTTATTATGTCGCAATTTAATTTATCCATTGATTTTAATACCGTAGCGTTTCCAAGGATTATTATGGGAGTGGGGCTGGGGTTCATATTTGTCCCGCTGGCGAGCATGGCTTTTGCCACTATTAAAAAAGAAGCGATGGGTAATGCTACCAGTATCTTTAACCTCCTGAGAAACATCTCGGGAAGTTTCGGGGTGGCAATTATGACTACCGTCCTTGCCAGGAGGGCGCAATTCCACCAGTTCCGTTTTACAGAAGGCCTGAATTCCTTTGACCCGCAATACCAATCAGGGGTCTATAAGGCGATGAATATCCTGGGAGCTAAAACCGGAAGCGCGGATCATTCATCTGCCAACGGCCTTATCTATCAAGAGTTGATGAAGCAGTCTAACCTGTTTTCTTTTAATGATGCTTTTTATTTATCTACCATTATAATGCTTTGTATCGTCCCGCTGGTATTTTTTCTAAAGCGGCCGAAACATACGGATGTAAGTGTGCCGGTGCACTAATTATGGCTAAATATCCTTTTACAAAATCGACGGCCCTGATTACCCTGTTAATGGTGGTTTCGGCGAGTTTTACCCGTCAGCTTATGGAACTAGCGGTTATGTGTATTGGTAAAAGCGGATTTAGAATATCTGTCGCCGCGATTTTTATTGGGACAACAGCGCTGTTTTTTATCAGAGAAGCAAAGCGTTTAGTTAAGCCGGCAAAAGTTTTATTAATGCTGGGGCTGCTTACCATTTCTTTATTATTTGTTTGGAATATAAGGCTGCCCCAGGTTCGTATGCATATCCTGATGTATGCAATAGTAGGTTGGTTGGCCAGCCGCGACGCAATGAGGCAGGGGAGAACCTGGAAAACAATTGCCCTGGCCTGGCTTTTTGCCGCCGCAGCAGGGGTCCTGGAAGAATTATTTCAGAAGTTGTTGCCTTATAGAGTTTTTGATATCAATGATATTATTTTTAACTTGAAAGGCGCTACCTTGGGAGTAATGCTTTATTTGATAAGGCCTGGTTCAAAAAAACCTTGATAAAATAAGGTATCTGATTTATAATGAAGCGGTTAGAAATTTAAATTTAAAACAAGGAGGCAGTATGCCGCTTAAGGTGAATGTGAACGCAAAAAGCGCAGGATGTTTTACAGTTTCCCCGGTAGGCTCTATAGATACAGGCACCAGCATGATTTTAGAAAAGGAAATAGATTCGCTTTTAAAGAAAAAACCCAAGGCAATCGTGTTGGATATGCAGGAAGTAGAATTTATGAGCAGCGCGGGTGTGCGGGTAGTATTTAAAACTAAAAGATGCATTGAGGAAGCAGGCGGGGTTTTGACTATCGTGAACCTCAAGCCGCAGATAAAAAAAGTATTTGATATTATAAATGCCCTTCCTTCGCTGCAGGTGTTTGAAAGTATCGAAGAGCTGGATAAGTATCTGGCAGATATGCAGAAGAAAAGCGTCGAGGAGGGGGAGTCTTCTTAAAAGTCCCGGCGCTTGAAACCGCGTTGGGAACGGTCAAATTTATCAGGCAACTCTCCGGATACAGGAAGTTGCCTGTTTTCTTATCTCCTATGAAAAGAATATCTGTCGGTATATTATGCGCTGTTATTGTTTTATTTTCTCCTCTAGAGCCAAGGTGCGATGATAAGCCTTTGAAACAAGTTTCTTTCGTTACCTTATGGCTTCCCCAGTCCCAATTCGCCGGTTATTATGTCGCCCGTGAAAAAGATATTTACAAGAAATACGGTTTGGACGTCACGATCATTGACGGCGGGCCCGACCATCCTCCCTTTAAATTACTGGAGGAGGGAAAAACTGAATTCGCGGTGATGTGGCTTTCTACTGCTATTGAAAAGAAATCGCAAGGGGTAGGCCTGGTGAATATCGCCCAGGTAGTGCAGAAATCCGGCCTGATGCTGGTAGCGAAAAAATCCAGCGGTATACTAAAGCCGCAGGATTTGAATAACAAGAAGGTGGGTTTGTGGGACGCTGATTTTGAGATTCAGCCGCGGGCCTTCTTTAAGAAATATGGTTTGAATGTTAAAGTTGTGCCGCAGTCTTATACGGTGAACCTTTTTTTACGCGATGGGGTAGATGTTGCCTCGGCTATGTGGTACAACGAATACCATACAATTATTAATTCCGGTTACGACCCTGATGAGCTGACTACGTTCTTTTTCTACGAGCACGGACTGAATTCGCCCGAAGACGGTATTTATGCGCTGGAAAAAACAGCTGATGACGATCCTGCTACCTGTAGGGCTTTTGCTATGGCTTCGCTGGAGGGCTGGAAATATGCCTTTGAACATACAGAAGAGGCAGTAGATACTGTTTTGAGATATATGGAAAAAGCCCATATTCCGGCGAACAGGGTGCACCAGAGGTGGATGCTGGAGAGGATGAAAGATTTAATATTGATTAACGGCTCTTATCAGGGGATGGGTGGGTTGTCACAGGATGATTATTTGAAAGTAGCCAATGGCCTGCGGGAAAACGGGTTGATAAAAGAGGTCCCCGATTTTAATAAATTTTATAATAATTGCCCCTCTAATGATAAAAAATAAAGGAATAGCTTTCAAATTGACTTTTTGCATCCTTGCCAGCAGTGCGGTTATTTTCCTGGCAATCTTTGGCTACAATTATATAATTTCGCGCAGGATTATAATCAAGAATATTGAAAGCGGCGCCAAGAATCTTGCTTTGGCAACCGTAAACAGGATAGAATCCGTTTTGCGTCCGATAGAAAAAGTTCCCCAGAACCTGGCCTATCTTCTGGGGGAACCAGGATACAGTAAAGAGGATATAATTGAGTTATTGCGCACCATCGTCAAGAATAATCCTGAGATCTACGGCGCTACCGTGGCTTTTGAGCCCTATAGTTTTGATAAGGATTCTTTGTATTTCGCGCCTTATTATTATAAAGTTAACGGCGAGTTAAAATTTACCTACCTTAAGGGCGATTCCTACCGTTATTTTTACTGGGATTGGTACCAGATGCCTAAAGAATTGGGCCGTCCTGTCTGGAGCGAGCCTTATTTTGACGAGGGCGGAGGCAATATCATAATGGCGACCTATTCCGCGCCGTTTTACAGAGAGGTTGGCGGAGAAAGAAAATTTATGGGGGTGATTACCGCGGATGTGTCTTTATCCTGGCTGCAGGAGATAGTCTCTTCCATAAAAATAGGAAAAACAGGTTACGGTTTTCTGGTATCCAGGAATGGCAGAATAGTTACCCATCCTATTAAAAACTATATTATGAATGAGACGATATTTGATTTGGCGGAGGAGAGGGGTGACCCTAAACTGCGGGCTATCGGCAGGGAAATGATAAAAGGAAAATTTGATTTTATCTCTTCGCACAGTATTGTCACAGGCAAGAAGTCCTGGGTAGTATATGCGCCGCTGCCTTCCAGCGGATGGTCCCTGGGGGCTATCTTTCCTCAGAGTGAATTAATGGCTGATGTTATTCAATTGAATTATACTGTGTTTTTCCTGGGATTCGGCGGATTTTTGTTTCTTCTGGCGGTAATTATGTTTATTTCGGGTTCGATTACCCGTCCGCTGCGCAAGCTGTATCAGGCTACCAAAGATATCGCCACAGGTAATTTGGATTTCGAGTTAGCTCCGATTAAATCGCAGGACGAAGTAGGCAAGCTCGCTGAGTCGTTTATATATATGAAGAGCGCTTTAAAAAAATATATTAAAGAATTGACCGAGGCTACCGCCTCCAGGGAAAAAATAGAAAGCGAATTGAGGATTGCACATGAAATCCAGATGAGTATCGTGCCGAAAGTATTTCCGGAGAGGCCTGAATTTGATATTTACGCGGTGCTTGAGCCGGCTAAAGAAGTCGGCGGCGACTTCTATGATTTTTTCTTTATTGATGATGATCATTTTTGTTTTGTTATCGGGGACGTGGTAGGCAAAGGTGTCCCGGCAGCGCTGTTTATGGC
>CAYPRG010000025.1:0-2506 GCA_964413025.1 uncultured Planctomycetales bacterium | reverse complement strand
GACGATGTGACTTTGTTGGCATTAAGATATGGTTTTAATAGAGAGATGGTAATTATCGTGAAAAATGATATTTCCCAAATCCAGGGCTTAAGAGATAAATGGCTTAAGTTTGCCAGGGGAAATAATTTATCAGAAGAGATTATTCGGGATATAAACCTGGCACTTGAAGAGTTGGTCAGCAATATCATCATCCATGGCTTTGAAGATAAAAATGAGCATGAGATAACCGTGGGCATAGGTATAAAAGAAGAAGAGCTGATTGTGGAGATAAGCGATGACGCTAAATATTTTAATCCGCTTGAGCATCCCGAGCCGGAAATCGAAAAACCGATAGAAGAAAGGGATATTGGAGGCTTGGGTGTGCACATCGTCCGCAATATAATGGATGAATTGAATTACCGCAGGGAACATGGAAAGAATATTTTAGTAATGAAAAAGAAATTAAGAAAATAAATGAAGAAATTAATTCGTCCTGTTAATATTGTTTTATTCTTTGCTTTTATCCTGTGCCTGCCAGGGCCTTCTTTGGCAGGTGACGTCATATGCGGCATCCCTGCCCCCTACTTTAAAGTTTTATCGGGGGACAGTGAATGGTTCAGTTTAGATAATCTGAGAGGCAAAGTGGGGGTATTATTTTACGAGTCCAAAAATGCTATTGAGCAAAACCGTAACCTGAAGATACGCCTGAACATATTCTATGCCGCGCAGCCTGCTTCGGTAAAGGGGAGTATTGTAAGGGCAGGGATAATCAATTGTAAGAATGTGTTGTTCAGGGGTATCTGGGAAAAGGAGCTTCGGGATAATTCGCTGAAAGAAAGGATAATGATATATGGGGATTGGAGTGGAGAGATGTCTTCCGCCTACCACGCTGCGGAAGACGGGAGCACTGTCATAATCATAGATAAGAAAGGGCTGATCAGGTATCAGGCTTCCGGGCCGGTAAGGGATGAAGATATCGCAGGAGTTATAGCGTTGGTCAGGAATTTGGTTAAAGGGGGCTGATTAAAGGCAAAAAGCTCCCAAAAGGTATTGACAAAATTCATCTTTGAGCTAATATTATACAAACAGGCAGCCGCTTTTATTTTTAACTTCCCACCATCAAGGCAATTATAAGTGGTAAGTAAAAAAGAATCATATAAATGGATTAAAATCGCTGGTATGCTTTCTTTTATACCATTTATTTTAGTTGGAGGCGCTCTTACCGGATACCTGGCAGGAGATTATATCGGCAAGAAGTTTTCTTCGGTTGCTTTTGCCATGCCAATCTGTATAGGGATAGGGTTAACTGCCTCGATTATAGAAGTGATTAGAATAGTAAAACTAGCATTAAAGATAGATAGGAAAGCTTAGAATGGATATGCCTGTAAGATGGCTGGCGGGTTTCCTGACCGGCGCGGTTTGGTCGGCGATAAATTTTTTGCTTATTATAAATATCTTGAAAGTCGGCTTGCTGCAAAAAGATAAAACCAGGCTTACCGCTATGCTTTTGTTGAAATTCCCCGTATTATACCTGTTAGGATTTCTGATTTTGATTTCCAGGATTTTTCCGGTTCCAAGCCTGCTTTTGGGGGCGTTTTCAGTTTTAATAGTTATGGGGGTAATCAGATTATGCCGGAAGCCCAGATCGTAATGCCCGAATTGCCAAATTGGGTAACACTTTTGGCGCATAAATTTCATGGTACTCCATTTGCAAAGTACCTGTTTGCCTGGGAAAATATAATTTTTTCCCTGATGATTATCTGCGTTCTTTCTCTTGTCGTTTATTTTGCCGGCCGCAAAACCAGCCTGATACCCGGCAGGTTACAGGGCGCGGTGGAAGCTTTCGCAGGCGGAGTGGATGATTTTATCTGCGGGATCTTAGGGCCCAAGGGCAGAAAATATACCCCTTTTATCGGTACGCTGTTTATTTATATACTCTGCATGAACCTCTTCGGGATCATCCCCCTTATGAAATCTTCTACCACAAGTTGGTCAACTACTCTGGCTTTGGCTCTTTGCGTGTTTTTCTATGTGCAGTACTCGGCTTTTAAGGAGCACGGCTTCTTCGGTTATATCGACCATCTCATGGAAAAACCAAGAGGATTCCTGGCATTTTCCGTGGTAATCCCGTTATTAATGTTTTTCCTGCATGTCCTTGCCGAGTTGGTCAAGCCGATTAGTTTATCGCTTCGTTTAAGAAGCAATATCTGGGGGGATGATATACTCCTGGCGATAATAGCCGGATTCGGCCTTAAAGGAATACCAATGTTGTTTTTTAATACCTTACTGGTAATCCTGGCAGGAATAGTCCAGGCGGTTGTATTTTGTCTCTTGACCACCATATATTTCGCTTTGGTTATACCAGAAGAAGGATAATTCAAACAAGGAGGTAGGAAATGGATTATAAGGCAGTGTTGGCGTTTTCAATTCCCATAAGTTTAGGGATAGCCGCGGTTGGCTCGGCAATAGCTTTAGGCAGGGCAGTTGCTGCCGCCATGGAGGCGACCGGAAGGCAGCCTGAGGCAGC
>CAYPRG010000024.1:10723-12378 GCA_964413025.1 uncultured Planctomycetales bacterium | reverse complement strand
ATGCGCCTTCGGCGCGTTATTGTATTCAATTGCGGGGGCAAGATTTGAACTTGCGGCCTCAAGGTTATGAGCCTTGCGAGCTACCAGGCTGCTCCACCCCGCTATAATTTATCTTTTGTTCTCAGGGACTATTTTTAATGGTATTTCCCCGCGCCGCACTACCCCCATTTTTTCCCTGACTATCTTTTCTTGATAAAGAGGGTCGTTATCGACGCGTTTAAGTTCCTGCTCTAACAGCGAATTCTCTATCTTTAACTGCTTGATTTTTACTTCTAAATCCCGGTTCTTATCCCTCAATTCCTGCAATTTTGTGTAGCCCGGGAGAAATAAAACCAACAAAAAAACCGCGATGAAAAAAAACCAAAATCCTCTTTTTAATATCGGCAGCATTATTTATTCCAGATTGCTCCGGCGTAAACTGCTTTCTGCCCCAGTTCCTCTTCTATTCTTAAAAGCTCGTTGTATTTACAAATCCTGTCGGTGCGTGATAGCGAACCGGTCTTAATCTGGCCGACTCCGGTGGCTACCGCTAAATGGGCAATAGTGGTATCTTCGGTTTCCCCCGAACGGTGCGAAATAACCGCCTTGTATTTGTTGCTCTTGGCGATTTTTATCGTTTCCAGAGTCTCAGAAAGCGAACCGATCTGATTTACTTTTATCAGTATAGCATTGCCTATTCCTTTTTCAATGCCTTTTTTAAAAATCTCGGGATTAGTCACGAATATATCATCTCCCACCAGCTGCAATTTACTTCCCAATCTCTTAGTCATCTCCTCCCATCCTGACCAGTCATGTTCGGCAAGGCCGTCTTCAATGGAAAGGATAGGGTATTTGCTCAGCCAACCGTCATAAATCTGGATCAAATCAGCGGAATTCTTATTGGTATTATCGAACTTATATACTCCGTCTTTACAAAAAGAGCTGGCTGCGGGATCCATGGCTATATAGACATCGCGGCCCGGCTTATACCCCGCCTTCTCAATCGCCTGCATGATTAAATCCAGGGCTTCCTGGTTAGAGCCAAGGTTCGGGGCAAACCCGCCTTCATCGCCTACAGATGTAGATAAACCTTTTGATTTTAAAATGGCTTTCAGGTTATGAAAGACCTCATCGGCATAGCGCAAGGCTTCATGAAAACTGGGAGCGCCCACCGGCATAATCATAAATTCCTGAATATCCAGATTATTATCCGCGTGCATTCCGCCATTGAGAATATTCATCTGAGGCACAGGCAGTAGATTAGCTTTATCCCCACCCAAGAATCTATACAACGGCTGTTTTTCTGATAGAGCCGCGGCTTTTACCACAGCCAAAGATACGCCTAAAATAGCATTGGCGCCTAAATTGCCTTTATTCTTAGTGCCGTCTAATTTAATTAAGAGCTCGTCTATCTTTTCAAAATCCGGAGTTAAACCTTCTATTTTTGAAGCAATTACGGTATTAACGTTAGCTACTGCCTTCAGCGTCCCTTTACCTAAATACCTCTTTTTGTCGCCATCCCTTAATTCCAGCGCCTCATTGTCTCCGGTGGAAGCGCCCGAAGGAACCGCTGCCCGGCCTAAAATTCCGTTATCCAGTAAACAATCAACCTCTACCGTGGGGTTGCCACGCGAATCCAATATCTCTCTTGCCAAAACTTTTTTTATCTTTGCCAT
>CAYPRG010000024.1:0-10623 GCA_964413025.1 uncultured Planctomycetales bacterium | reverse complement strand
GCCCGGCATCTGGCTTACGCCGAAGGCGGATGCATTGTCTTCATCGACGAATTGGATGCGGTAGGAGCGCAACGGTCAACTGACCGCGGTTTCGGCGGACAGACTGAATCCAATACCACCTTAAACCAGCTGCTCATAGAAATGGATGGCCTCAAAGAAAAGGACTTTAACGTTATTGTCATCGGAGCAACCAATGCCCCGGAAAGCTTTCTTGATCTTGCACTGCTTCGGCCCGGCAGGTTTGACCGTAAAATCTATGTTGATTTACCAAACCTGGAAGAACGCGAAGAACTGTTTGAATATTACCTCAAAGACGTAAAATATGACACTACCATTGACCGCAAAAGGCTAGCCAGGCTGACAGTAGGAAACAGCCCTGCGGACATCAATAATTTAATCAGGGAAGCGGCTTTAATCAGTATCCGCAACAAAAAAGAATTGATTTCAATGAAAGAGATATCCGAAGCCTACGACCGGGTAGAGATGGGCGTCAAACATAAAATCGTGTTTACCCAAACCGAACGGGAAAAAATCGCCTATCATGAAGCCGGGCATGCTGTCGCAATGTACTTCCTGGCTCCGCATAAAGATGTATTTAAGGCTACCATCCTCTCCCGCGGCGGCGCTTTAGGTTTTGTCATGCCGCAGCTCCGGGAAGAAATACATGTCCGCACTAAGAATCAATACCTGGGAGATATAAAAGCCAGCCTGGGTTCCTACGCTGCGGAAAGAATAAAGTTAAATGTTACCACCTCCGGAGTAAGCCAGGATTTTACCACCGCGATGCTTATTGCCCATCGGATGGTCTGGGAATGGGGAATGGGAAAATCAGGCCTGGTGGGTAATTACGGTTTGCTGGAAAATATGCCCTCGCAGCAAGGCGCATTCAGAGGCGAAGGAGTTTCTTTTGTCTCAGAAAAAGTAAAAGAACAGTTGAATAATGATGAACAGGAAATACTGCAAGAGGCATTAAAAGAAGTTGAAGACCTCTTAAGGAAGGAAACCCGCCTCCTTGAACGTTTTGCCCAGGAATTGCTCGCCAAAGAAGAACTCGATTATGATGAAATTGAAGCCATCTTTAAGGAATTCAACAAGACTCGCCCTTCTCTTTAATCTTCTGGTTTGTATAAATCTGATCGGCTGCCAAAAGCCGATAGAGCCTAGTTTTAAAGAAAAGGACATCCCTCATTTAGTTAAAAAAATCTGTAAAGAAGACTACAACCTCGATGTCACCACTATCAGGACGCCTACCACGCTCTGGGTCTATGCCCCGATGAATAAAATGTTGGATAAAGAGTTCGGGATAAAAGAAGATAAGCTATTTGATGAAGAGATGACCGATAAATTAAGGAATATCTTTACTGCTATCGGCCGGGTATTAGTCAGCTCTGATAAAACCCCTGAGTTTTTCGCCTTAACAACCTCTGATATAAAAATCGGCCTGGATTATACTATTACGGGCAGCGTCCTGGATATGAAAAAATCTTATGCCGAGTTTATACCTTTGGCCGAAGCAAACCGCAGGTATGTAGTCAAATTGACGGTAGAGCCTCTAGCGGTAAACGATACCACGGGAAAACATCTACAGGTTTATGACGTGAAAATGCCTTCCTTCTTAATAGAGCAGATCGCCCAACGCATAGGCGCCAGGTTCCAGAGCGAAGAATGGAAAAAATATTTTAAAGTAGACAGGTCTGAAGGCAGCTATATCAATAATACATTCATATTGACGTATTCCATAGGGCAGGTTTCCAAATTTGACAAAGAAATAGATATCAAAAAAGAGGCATTAGACATAATAACCTACTGTATCAAAACATATGAATTTAAGGATTTTTCTACGATAGAAATAAATGACCTGGTAAAAAAGGAGAAAACTATCCTGAATAAAGCGGCAATCTTGGCGAGGCCTACCGAGCAGTAATCCTGACTTTCCTTCCTTCTAATATTAATCTACCTTCCGTAAATAATCTTATCGCTTCCGGATAAAGCTTGTGTTCTATTTTATGGATTTTTACTTCCAGGGATTCCAAAGTATCCTCTTCTTCAATCTTAAGCGCCTGCTGTAGAATTATCGGGCCGTGGTCCATCTTTTCATCGACAAAATGCACGGTTACCCCGGTAATCTTTGCCCCGTAATCAAAAGCATCTTTAATCGCTTCCGAACCCTTAAAAGATGGAAGCAGCGCAGGGTGAATATTTATGATGCGGTTATTATATTCGCGGACAAATTCAGGGCCTAAGATGCGCATAAAACCCGCTAAAACTACCAAATCTATTTTTTCTTCCTTAAGCCGCTGGATAATTTTATCTTCAAAATCCTTCCGGGTGCTAAAATCATCTCTTTTTATCAAAGCTAGCTTGACTCCGGCCCGCTTTGCCCTGGCGATAACCCCTGCCTTCGGGTTATCGCAGACCAATAGCGATAAATCCGCTTTAATCAGCCCATTCTTTACCGCCCTGGCAACCGCGCTGAAATTCGTCCCTCTTCCCGAAGCAAAGACTGCGATATTCATCCCGCACCCTCTTTCTTGTTAGAACTCCTGCCTCTAATCTAACCCCGGAATCTTACGGTTAACTGTCAGGTTCAGGGCCCCTAAGATACTGATTAAACAACCCACCACGGTGAGGATATAAAGAGGCTCGATCTTTTCCGCGAGCCAACTGCTTATAAACATAAATAGTAGAAACCCTAAATGCATGACTATCTCTAAAGAACTGAAAACCTTGCCCATCATATCATTATCGCTTACTTTATGGACAATGGTATTGGAGGCAATCATGATCGGCGAAATCAACATCCCTAACAGCAAAGAAAGCCCTGCCGCAATCCTGAAATAAGGATAACGGTCGATGACCAGGGCAAAACAGGCAAGCATCAAACCGCTTAAGATTAAAGAAACAAATATCGTTTTGTAATGAGAAAAACGGTGCCCAAACCTGCCGTAACAGAGCGAGCCGAAAAATAAACCTATTCCCAAAAACATAATCAGGAGCCCTAAATCCTTAGTCGCAGAATGCAGGGTTTTCTGCACGAATACTATTATGACGACATAAGCAGCCCCCAGGGCCGACCACAACACAAACATGATACCGGCGGTAAACCTGATATCCTTTTTCTTCATAAAATACAAAAACCCCTCTTTAATTTCCTGAACTACTGATTTACTGATTACCTCGACTATCTCCCTGCCTACTTCTTTAAAATTAAGGGAAGGGACGGATTTTTTACTGATAAGATATATAAGTGACCCGGAAACTAAGAAAGTCAGGCCGTTCATGAAAAATCCACTTCTTGCTCCCCACCACTCCACCAGCACCCCGCTTATGCCGAAACCTGCTATAGCCGCGATCATTCCGGTAGTATTAACCAGGGAATTTGCTATCAATAAATCTTTTTTCTCCACCAATTCCGGGACTACCGATAATTTTGCCGGGACAAAGAACCGGCCCAATGAAAAAGCGATAAAGATGATGATGTAGATAGAAGAAAGATTATGGGTATAAAGCAATATCACAGGTATAAGTAATAACAACAGCGCTCTTGCAAGATCACAGGCATACATGGTACGGCGCCTATCCCATCTATCCACATATACCCCGGCAATTGGGCCGATCAGGAACACCGGAATTATGGTAAAAGAAAGGATTTTCGCGATCTGTAATGAAGAGCCCGGGGTCCTTGAATAAACAAGGGCAATCAAAGCCATCTGCCCCAACCTGTCGCCAAACTGAGAGATTATCTGGCCTAACCACAGTAAGAAGAAGTTGCGGTTTTTTAGAACTTCGGTAAATCTAGCCATATATAGGTAAAAATAAACTATAAAAGCTGGCGAGAGGAGTTGAACCTCCGACCCGCGCTTTACGAAAGCGCCGCTCTACCAACTGAGCTACGCCAGCATAATACTCAAAATGCCATATCATTATACCAACTTTTATATAATAGTCAATCTGCCCCTCTTTCTTAAAACCGGCAAAAATACATTGACAAAAATAGGAAAATTTTTTATACTATATCAGTAATCAATCAGCAAGGAGAAATAAAGAAATTGGAAGTTTACAGCAAACCGTAAAGCAAGAGTAAATAAAATAGCTTTGCGGTTTTTTATTGTGAAGGGGGTGAAAGGTTAAAAATGGCAAAAGGTAAAGTAAAATGGTTCAGCAATCAAAAGGGCTATGGTTTTATAACTTCTGAGGATGGCAAGGACGTGTTTGTGCATTACAGCGCGGTCACAGGAGATGGTTACAAAACCTTAGAAGAAGGCCAGGAAGTTAATTTCGAGGTCACCCAGGGCACAAAGGGAGAACAGGCAACAAACGTCAGCAGAGCATAAAAATAACACAAATAAAGAACCCCATTCGTTTTTATCATGAATGGGGTTCTTTATTAATTCTTAAGATCTTATCTGCGCTTTCCTCCACCGCCGCCCTTAGGAGCTCCACCAGCTTTATGGCCTCCTGCGGGTTTACCAGCTTTATGGCCTCCAGCGGCTTGGCCTCCTCGCATTTCTGATTTAGGCCCTTGCCCCTGTCGCGAGCCTTTGTCTCTTACATCTTCTCGCTTATCACGTCTATCTTCTTTCCGGTCAAATTTATCTTCTTTTCTGTCGCGCTTGTCTTCGTTGCGGTCGCGCACATCTTCTTTGCGGTCTCTAACATCTTCTAATTTATCTCGGCGATACGCCTCGGTTCCGGGCGGAGGATTATGTTTAGCATCCCAAACATCTTCACGCTTATCACGGACATCCTCTTTCCTATCACGTACATCTTCACGCCTATCGCGCACATCTTCCTTACGATCACGAACATCCTCTCTTCTGTCGCGCCTATCTTCCATCCGGTCTCTTGCCCCAGGGCCTGCGCCCGGAGGATTGTATCCCGGTGGATTGCCTTGTTGCTGCTCTCCGCCGTAAGAAGAACTTTCTCCCTGTTGCGCCTGCCGAGCATCCCGCCTGGCCTGCCTTGCTTCTTTGAGCGCCTGCGTATCCTGCTGTTTTTGCTGGAGATTTTCTTGATGCGTCGCCTTAAGTTGTTCTCTTAAGCTTTTCGCAGTCTCCATATCTCCTGACTGGACAGCTTGATGCATTTGATCCCGTAAATTTTTCTCTTCCTGCCTCGCCGCCTGAGCATTTTGCTTAATCGTGCTCCCGGAAGATTCTTCCTGGGCAAATAGATTACCCCATAAAGGCACCAAACATAAGCTGAAAATAACAAAAGCTAACACAAACTTTTTCATCTTTCCCACCCCCCTTTCAGTATCAAGAAAATCGCTTCGCGATAACTTATTACGATTTTCGCAGTGGTATAGGAAAATGTTTTACCTGTGCTCCACAGGAATATGCTTTCCTATACCATTAATGACTATTAAAGACTTAATATTTAGTTTACTACAAAAATGACTATAGGCAACTATTATTTTGGTGCATTCTTTTTCAGTTTTTTTCTAGGCCAACATCAACAGAAAAAAACATACTACCATAACAATCAATCCCAGCGGCACGCCAAATTTAGCCCATTCCGAGCTTTTAATCTTGAGTTTCCCCGCGCAAATTATATTCGGGATATTCCCGGGTATAAGCATACCCCCGGCTATTAAAAGTCCCAAGAGGGCTGATTTTATCTGAAAGATGCTCATGCTTGGGCCTATTTCAGCAGCGGCAAGAGTGGCGTTATCAAGCACGGCAGAAAGCATATTCAGCCAATATAACCCCTGATACGGTATCTTTGAAATATAGGCGTCGATTACCGGCTTAAAACCGCTGCCCAAAAAAATAAGGGCCATAATAAAAAAGTATACCTTAAAGGTCCTTACAGATATATCCCCCATATCTTCTTTTTTATTTTCCGTCAGGCCGTGCTTTCTCTGGCGTTTATCCGGCATTAAAAAAACCCCTAAAACCCCTATGGCAATAACTCCCGGTATCACGTAATGCCATAGATGCCTGAATAGAAAAAAGAAATCGGCTTGATAGGGTTCTGCCTTGAGCTTGGCTATGGCTATAGTTGAAAGCGGTTCTCCTATCGGAGTAAGAGCCGCCCCAAGGCCTATGGAGAAACAAGCAAGTATTACCAACTTAATCTCATGTTTTCTATCTAACGTGAGGCAACTGATTATTTCTACCAGGACAAGCGCGGCGATGATGGCGGTGATGACACTTGACAGTAACCCCAGCACCACTATCACAAAAAAAACAAATACCTTAAGGCCAATTCTATCGGCGATTTTATTTACATTATGCGCAATCTGTCCCTGAAAAAACTTAAAACAAAACCCGGCGGCAAAGACCGCCAGGGTTATCTTTATCGGCTCAACCAGCGCTTCCTCTATTAAGGGCAGGTCCCACTGCGAAGTGATGCTGACCGCAGCACACCCCATCACAAAGAGGAAAATCTCAAGGTTCTCCTCAACCTTCTTAACCAAGAATGGGGCGAATAACACAATAGCTAAAATAATAAATAAACCCGTAAAGACCATGGCGATAATTATACCACTTAATTAAAAACAATTAAAAACAATAATCGGCCTTTTAATTAGATATCGATATTGAAAACCTTACGCACTACTAATCCTATGAAAAAACTTATCACCGCTATACTCAAACTCAAACCCACCATTTCAAAAAACCTTTTTTTGAAAGATAAACCTTTAGCCAGTGATACGTAAAAAGTAAAAACAAACATCACCAGAAGCGCGTTTATCAATGTAAATGCCAACGATACAAATATACCCTTGCATAAGAAATACGGAAATATGAGAAATAAAACTGTGCCTACATAGGCCAATCCCGTATATACACTCGCCTTAAAAGGGTCTTTATCTGTTTCCTCGTGTTTCGTAGACAGATACTCGGAGCTGGCCATAGACATAGAACCGGCCAAACCGGTGATCAACCCCACTACTCCGATAAGCCGCGAGTTCTGCAGGGCCAGGGTAAATCCGGCAAGGGCTCCGGTCAGCTCCACTAAAGCGTCATTCAAACCCAACACCACAGAACTTACATATTTAAGGCTTTCCTCATCAATAAGGCTGATAAGTTCCTTTTCGTGTTTCGCTTCATCACGGATTATCGTTTCTATCTGCGGAGAGATATTCTTCAGGCGTTCATAAGTATTCTTGGAGACTTCCTCTCCTGATTCCATCAGCTTAAGTCCAAAATTTAACCCCAGAACCCGGGAAATTAAAACAAATAAAAAAATCTTCCATCCATTGGGGGCTACTTCTTTACCGGTAAAACTTTTAAAAACCCGGTAGTGCTCGATTTCTTCATTTGCAATATGTTCCAACATCTCCCGATGTTTATTATTTTTTATGATTTTTGCCAGTTTTTTGTATACTATATGGTCAGTCAACTCGCTTTTTTGAATCCTTAAAATAAGCTTCTGGTCCATATCAAGCCCCTTTCATAATTATCGGGCCTTTGACATTTGCAGGCCTTGAGCATATTCCCTTCGCTTCTCTATACTTGCTCCTCTGTAACGTTAAGGTGGCAATGATTTTAAAAGCTATAGCTAGAATGTGATAACTTTATCGCTCTCTTTGACGATTTCATACATATCTTTCATCGTATTGATCGGGCACATCTCGGTACTTTCCTGATTCCGAGACTTAATGCATGTACCGCAGGCAAAAATCTTGCCGCCCGATTCTATAAATTTCTCCGCCTGTTCGACTGTATTGAATTTCTCCGTGCTTATTGCCTGATATTCCACGCCCTTACCCGCGAGGAATACCTTAACTTCGTCTTTCTGGCCAAGACAAAAGTTAGCATAACGCAGGGCATTCCAACATGTCTCTGAGTCGTTAGTTGAAATAATCACTCCCATCTTCATTGAACACCTCCTACGATTAATGGCAGCCGTGCTGGCCGCAGGCATTCTGGATAGTTATTTCCTCTAGCCCGCCTTTCACGAACTGACTGATGATATCTGCAACTGTTCCCGGAATGGGCCGATAAGCTTTAACCCCGCCCTCATTAAGCTTTTGAACCGCCCGGCCACCCATTCCACCGGTAACCACAGCGTCAACCTTCTTACCAGCCAAAGCTCCCATTGGCTGACACATCCCGTGCGCGTGATGCTGATTTGCATTACTGATAACTTCTACAGAATCTTTTTCTGTATCAACGATAGTAAAATACGGCGCACTGCCAAAATGTCCATAAACCACCGCGTTCTTACCTTCGTTTGTTTCTGTCGGAATACATATCTTCATTTTAAAGCTCCTTTCTTGACTATCAAACCTTCTTAACCACTCCCCCTTCGATCTTCAACGCCTTGGCATGCAACAAAACATCCGCTATCTTCTTATGGGCCGAATTAATGATATTTCCGAAAGTCTGCCTTGAGATGTTCATCTTTTTAGCGGCCTCCTCTTGATATGCTTCTTCAAAATCAGCAAGCCTCAGTGCCTCCAACTCATCGAGAGTCAGATTAACCTCCTCCAACATATCCATAGGAATACCTTTGGGCTTAAAATAATCCGATTCAGGATCACAACGGATATTTCTGCATCTACATGGCCTGGGCATATCGACCTCTTATGGTTACTGGCATATGCTAATAATAAAACAGAATGCGGCTTTTGTCAAATATATTTTATTTAACCCCATAAAACAAAACGAGAGGATTATGAATTCCTCTCGTTTTATATGGTGCCGAGGGAGGGAATCGGACCCCCCACGCCGGCCTTTTCAGGGCCGCGCTCTACCACTGAGCTACCTCGGCAAATCTTTTATCCAGGCGAATCCTGCGTAGCCCTCGAAGCAGGAGAGCTACCTCGGCAAATCTTTTATCTAGACGAATCCTGAGCTTAATTACCAGGTTTATATATTCTACACTAATTTTTTCATAATTAAAGGAGAAAATATCATCTTGCTTCATCCATAATCTTCACGAATATTTCCTGGGCCAGCCCTAAATCAGGCAAGTGGAATTTACGCGCGGAAATCTTCAGCCTGGTAGTAGCCCGGGTGAGCCTGGTTAAACTGATCCAGATACGCCCTGATTCAACCTCCAGCTCGATCATGCCTTTAAGGTTATCCTGGCTTTTTATTGTGCCGCGTATCCTGCTTACTCTAATAGCCGCGCTCCAAAGACTGTCATAGGGCTTATCTGTTTCACTCTGGATGGTATCCTTGGTAACCGCGTAAGCCCCCAAAGCCCCTGCTGCTCCACCGAGCACCAAAGGCAGGCAGCCTAAACAACTGCAAGACAAAAACATAACGCCCAGTAAATACAGGATTATCTTTTTCATTTCACTTCCTTTTTTGAGAATACCTTTATAAAACAAAACGAAGCCAGCCCAATAATAATTCCCCAGGAAACGATTAAGAAGACCCAACCGCTAAAATTCATCTGATTCTTTCTCCTTGTAACTTTTTCTTTCGCCAGGCAATCTTGACCAGGACCGCCAGGGTTAAAAAAATCACTGCCAGGCCTATTCTTGTAGCCACAATAAACGGCCGGTCGGCGAAAGAAACATTTTTCATGAATATTATCGGCAGCCACTCCTGCCAAAACCACATGCCTAAAATAATAAATAAAAACAAGGGCGTGATGTACTTGATAATGAATTTATATACTTTTGGTATGCGCATATCCGCGCCTTTATGTATCTCATCCCAGGCATTATTCATCCCGAATACCCAGACAAAAAGTACCGTCTCGATAGTGGCAAACAAAACCAGGAAAAAAGTCCCTCCCCAGAAATCCAGCTCATCAACCACTCCTCTGCCCAAAAAGAAAATTGCCGGCTGGCAGAGTAAAAAGGAAACTACGCCGAATATCGATACCGCTTTTTTCCTATTAATATCAAATTCGTCTTCCAGGAATGATATTGCCGGCTGGGCCAGCGATACTGAAGAAGTCACTCCCGCCAAGAACAGCAAAGCGAACCAAAGGAACCCGAATACCGCCGCCAGGGGTAATTTATTCAAAACCAAGGGCATAGTCACAAACCCTAAATTAAACACCCCTGAACGGGCGATTGCCTGCAAGTCTGCCTGGCCGAAAAAAACAAATGCCGCCGGAATTATAATACTGCCACCCAGGATAACTTCGGCAACTTCATTGGTACTTGCGGCTGTAAGTCCAGATAATACCACATCATCACCCTTGGAAAGGTAGCTGGCATAAGTAAGGATGACTCCTATGCCTACGCTTAAAGTAAAGAATATCTGGCCGGCTGCCTCAAGCCATACCCGCGCCGACTTTAGCGCGGAAAAGTCAGGGTTCCATAAGAACCCAAAGCCGTTAGAAATATTCAATTCCGGCCGGCTCAAATCCGGAGTACCTAAAGTTACAACTCTGAACAAAAGTATCAGCCCAAATATGAATAAAAGCGGCATCGCCCACTTGCAAAGCTTTTCTACCCCGCCTTTTATTCCGTGATAAATCACCCAGGTATTTAAGGCAAAGGTAATCAGAAAAAATATATAGGCAGTGCCCAGGCCCTTAAAATACTGGTTGTGCTCCAGCCCCTGAAAGCCCCGTAGGAAACCCTGCATTGCCGACTGCTCGGTTATCGCGCTATAATTTCCGGTAAGGGCAAAAAAACTGTAAGCCAGAGTCCAGGATTCAATAAAGGTATAGTAAATAAATATGACCAGCGGGCCGAATATACCG
>CAYPRG010000023.1:7826-12517 GCA_964413025.1 uncultured Planctomycetales bacterium | reverse complement strand
ATTCATCCGGGGAGGATCGAAGAGATAGTCGAGAAGACCAAGAAAGAGATGGATGAAAAGATACGCGAAGAAGGAGAGCGGGCAGCGTTTGAAGCGGGAGTTAACGGTTTGCATCCGGAGTTGATCAAACTTTTAGGCCGCCTGAGATACCGCACCAGCTTCGGTCAAAACGCCCTTCAACATTCAAAAGAAGTCTCTTTTCTTTTAGGAGTGATGTCTTCAGAGATAGGGCTGGATTTCAAACTGGCCAGGCGCATCGGCCTGTTACACGATATAGGCAAGGCAGTTGACCATCAGGTTGAAGGTACGCATGCCAAGCTGGGGGCGGATTTAGCCAAGAAATTCAATGAGCCGGCGGAGGTAGTGCATGCCATCGAGGCGCACCATGAAGAGGCCCAGCCGCAGAGTTTATACGCGGTTTTGGCTATTGCCGCGGATGCCATTAGCGCCGCCAGGCCGGGTGCCAGGCGCGAGACGCTGGAAACCTACATTAAGAGATTGGAGAAACTGGAATCCATCGCTAATGTGTTCAAGGGCGTGGAGAAATCTTTTGCCATACAGGCCGGACGGGAGATTCGCGTAATCGTGCAGCCGGAGAAGATTTCAGACAGCGATGCTATCAATTTAGCCAGGGATATCCGTAAAAAGATAGAAGAAGGGATGGAATATCCCGGACAGATAAAGGTAACGGTCATCCGGGAAACCAGGGCAATTGAGTTTGCCAAATAATATGAAGATAATATTTCTTGGAGATATAGTAGGTAGCCCCGGCCGGGAGGCGGTAAAAATGCTCCTGCCGGGATTAAGAAAAGAATACGGCCTTGATTTTGCCATTGCCAACGCGGAGAACGCCTCAGGCGGCTCGGGTATTACTCTTCAGGTTGCCGAAGAATTATTTGCCTCGGGAGTAGATGTGCTTACTTCCGGAGACCATATATGGAAGAAAAAAGAAATAATCGAGCTTATTAACAGGGAAGGGCGTATTTTGCGGCCGGTGAATTTTCCTCCGGGCTCGCCGGGTAACGGTTACGCTATATTTAAAACTAAAAAAGGCCAGAGCCTCGGCGTAATCAATGTCAACGGCAGGGTGTTTATGGAAGCGCTGGATTGCCCTTTCCGGACCTCTGCCAAAGCCCAGGAAGAGTTGAGCAAAGAAACAAAGGTGATTATCGTGGATATCCACGCCGAAGCGACTTCGGAAAAAGTGGCTTTAGGCTGGTTTTTCGACGGTAAAGTATCGGCGGTATTAGGGACTCACACTCATATCCAGACAGCAGACGAAAAGATTTTGCCGAACGGCACCGCTTATATTACCGATGTCGGTATGACCGGGCCTTATAATTCGGTTATCGGCAGAAGAGTAGAAGATGTTTTACAGAGGTTCCTTAGTTCCATCCCGGTGAGGTTTGAGGTAGCCAGTGAGGACATACAGCTGCACGGGGTGGTTTTGGATATTGACGAGGATACAGGTAAGGCAAGGTCAATCGTAAGAATACAGAAAAAGCTTTAAAATGCAGAAATTAACCGGATATTTTTTTGCTCTCGCTGCCTGCTGCCTTTTCTTTGCCGGCCAAGCCTTTGCCCAGGACAGCGATATCGAGTTTACGTTAGATGTTTCTTCCCGCACCGTTCCCCTCCCCGCGGTCTTTAAGCCCAGTATTGATTTAAGCGGCCGCGGCTATCATCGCGCGATTACCTGGCCGCAGAATCTGGCGGCGAAAAAAGTCCTGGATGCTTGGGAAAGCGATATCGGTTTCTCGGGGATGTATCGGATTCAATACAATCTTTGGGAGATAAATCAGCTAGCTAAATTCAAAGACCTGCAGGACCAACTGTTAGGTAATTATGAAAATGTAATCAAGAGCATCAGTAATTCAGGCGGCATAGTCATTTTAGATATATTCGGCACACCCGCCGGCCTGGGAAAAGTTTTGGATAAAAAGAGCCCTCCCTGGGATCTAAAGGCATTCAAAGAATTAATCAAGAACTATATAAGAGATTTAAGCTGTAATAAAAAATATAATATCTGGTATGAAATATGGAGCGCGCCTGATTTGGATGAGTTTTTTTTAGGCAAGAAGCAGGAATACCTGGGTTTATACAAGGTAGTTGCCGAGGCGGTGAAAGAATTAGAAGAAGAAACAAAGATGCATATACCTATAGGCGCTCCCAGCGTAAGCTGGTGGTTCCAGAATTTAGATGGTAACACCATCATTACTCCAGAAAGAAGCCTTATTTATGAACTCATCAAGTTCTGCTACAGCTATCACCTGCCCCTGGATTTTATTACCTGGCATGGTTATTCAACTAGCTCCGGCGTAGAGCAAGAGGCCACCATATATAAAAAGACAGCGGTCAATCTTATTCGCGACTGGCTGTCTTACTTTAATTTTAACAGGAATACCCCGTTAGTGGTTGATGAATGGAATTATGACTCCGGCGCCAATGTTTTGCCGGAGAGGCAGGAAGATGCCCATATCTCTGCCAGCTATATCCCCAGCCGCCTGAAAAATATGTATGAGGCGGGAATTAATTATCAGCTTTATTTTTGCCTGGAGGATTTTTTTAATAAAAAGGAAGGGGTAGCCAGAAACGTTGGGGTATTTTGGTTTGACCTGGAAGCCTCTGAATATAAAGGAAACCCCAAGTCCACATATAATGTTTTTAAGATGCTTTCCCGCCTGGGCCCGGATATGTTTTTGGCCCCGGCAAAAGTTAACGATGAATTCGTAGGCACGATCGCCACAAAGACCCAGGACGGCATCTCGCTGGTTATTTATAATTATATCGACCCCGAAGCGGGCAAAAGTTATTTATCTAATAATATTGCCAGCTTAAACGAAGTAGAAAGAAAATCCCTTTTAAACCTCATCACCACAAACAGGATTGCCAAAATTTTCAGCCGGGAATTAGAAGTTTCCAGTTTGCGCCTGTCTAAGAAAGAGGAGGCATTACTGCTGAAGGCCCGGGAGTTAAATGACCGGGCGGCTAAATTCAGAGTCTCTCCGCGTAACCTCAAATTAACCATTAAAAACATACAGGAAGATTATTTATACCAGAAATTTATCGTAGATTCCTCCTGTAATATTGAATGCGAATTCACCCCTGCGGAAAAAAAGGAAGTGCGCGCCGCGGATGTTTATCAGGAAACCTTGTCATTAAAACCGTATTCGGTGAGTATGATAATATTCAAGAAGAGAACAAAAGAACCCGAGGTCCCGCCCGGTGAGGCTAAAGAACCGGCAATCCCAAAAATAATTTCTGAAGGTAGCGGAGCCGGGAAATCGCTGAATATCACAGAGGAGGCTCCTAAAAGAGAAGCCGCGCCCGACGCGGCAGGCCTCCTTAATAATGGAGAATTTTAGCAATGCAAAAGCAGCGCGTCTTTACCGTCTCCGAAATTACACAGGATATAAAATTAATTTTAGAAGCTAATTTTGGAGAGGTTTGGCTGGAGGGAGAGGTTTCTAATTTTAAAGCCGCCTCTTCGGGGCACTTTTATTTCTCTTTAAAAGACGAAACAGCGGTTATAGCTGCAGTAATTTTTACCCGGGCAAACAAGGATCTTAAATTCAAGATTACCGACGGGCTAAAGGTAATCTGTTTCGGAAAAATTGATGTCTATGGCCCGCGCGGACAATATCAGCTTATTATTGAAAGGATAGAACCTGAAGGGATAGGCGCTCAGCAATTGGCTTTCGAGCAGCTGAAGAGTAAATTATCTAAAGAGGGATTATTTGACCCCGGCCACAAAAGGGGTTTACCCCTTATGCCTTTTTGCGTGGGCATTGTTACTTCCAGCGCGGGTGCCGCGGTCAGGGATATTCTGCAGATACTTAAAAAAGGGGCTCCTTGCGTTGATGTAGTAGTGCGTTCTGTGCGCGTGCAAGGAGAATCCGCGGCAGGCGAAATAGCTTCCGCGGTGAATGAGCTTAACCAATACGGGGAAGTCGACCTGATTATTGTCAGCCGGGGCGGCGGAAGCATTGAAGATCTCTGGCCGTTTAATGAAGAAGCGGTTGCCAGGGCTATATATAATTCCGCTATACCGGTTATTTCCGCGGTAGGCCATCAGATTAACGTCACCCTTTCAGATTTAGTCGCCGATGTATTTGTGGAGACGCCTTCTGCCGCAGCCAAAATTATCGTGGATAAGAAAAACGCGTTATTAGCCCAGCTCGCCGGTACAAAACAAGAAATGGCTTTTTCGGTTTCCGAAACAATAGCCCGGCTTAATAATGCCCTGGTGGCTTTACGCCACATGCTCAAGAGCCCGCAAGACCGGATGTTGGAAAAACAGCAATTGCTCGACGAGATAAATGCCGCGCTTATGCAGAATATGAGGCATTATTTGAACATTACCCGGGAGAAAACGGGTTCTTTGATTTACAGGCTGGAAGCGTTGAGCCCTCTGGCGGTATTATCGCGGGGCTACAGCTTAAGCATGCTTATGCCGGAAGGCCAGGTCCTTAAAGACTCCGCCGGGCTTAACCGGGGCGATAAAATTAAGACAGTCTTGGATAAAGGGGCAATCATAAGTTTGGTCGAGGAGGTAATTAAGGATGAAAGAAAAACAGCCATTTGAAGAAGATATTAAACGCCTGCAGAAAATCGTGGAAGATTTATCCAGCGGCAAGCTTACCTTGGGGGAATCGCTTAAGAAATACGAAGAAGGGGTAAAGCTGGCGCAG
>CAYPRG010000023.1:3697-7726 GCA_964413025.1 uncultured Planctomycetales bacterium | reverse complement strand
CTCCCGAGGATAAAATTATCTGGGACGTGGGGCATCAAACATACGCGCACAAAATTCTTACCGGCAGAAATAAAAATTTTTCAACTTTGCGCCAGTATCAGGGGATAAGCGGTTTTCCTTCCAAAGAAGAATCGGCTTACGATACATTTACCACCGGCCATAGCTCTACCGCGGCATCATTGGCCCTGGGCCTGGTCTCTGCCCGGGATTACTTGCCGAAAGAGCAGCATTTTAAGGTAGTTTCGGTAATCGGCGACGGGTCTCTTAGCGGAGGTTTGTGTTTTGAAGGATTAAATAATATTGGCCACCTTAAAAAAGATATTTTAGTGATTTTAAACACCAATGAATTAAGTATTTCTCCTAACGTAGGCGCCTTAAGCACTTATCTGAACAAGATAATCTCTTTGCCCGTATATAACCGTTTTAAAGATTCCCTGGAAAGTTTTGCCGCCTCTCGTGTCCCCAAGGGAAGCCGCCTGATAAAGATTGCCAATAAATTTGAAGAGGGATTAAAGGGGTTGTTCATACCGGGGATGCTTTTTGAAGAGCTGGGTTTTCGTTACTTCGGCCCGTTTGACGGGCATAACCTGAACACCCTGACCCCGGCGTTAAAAAACATAATTAATATAAAAGGGCCCAGATTACTCCACGTGATTACCAAAAAAGGAAAGGGTTACACGCCGGCAGAAAGTAATCCGGTAAGATTCCATGGCGTTGGCCGCTTTGAGATTGAAAGCGGCGGGGCCCTGGCCAAGAGCGAGCCGGGCGTCACCACCTACACCCAGGTATTCAGCGAAAAAATAGCGGAGTTAGCCCAAATCAATAATAAAATATTTGCCATAACTGCCGCCATGCCGGAGGGTACCGGGCTGGATAAGTTCCGGGATTTATATCCGGACAGGTTTTTTGACGTCGGCATAGCCGAAGAACATGCGGTGTGTTTTGCCAGCGGCCTGGCCCGCGAGGGCTTGAGGCCGGTAATAGCGGTATATTCCACATTTTTACAAAGGGCTTACGACCAGATCATGGAAGGGGTAGCTTTACAGAATACGCCGGTTATTTTTGCTATTGACCGCGCCGGCATAGTGGGGGAGGATGGGGCAACCCATCAGGGGATTTTCGATATCGCATTTTTAAGGAGTATACCTAATTTAAATATAATGGCGCCCAAAAACAAGGAAGAGTTGGAGGCCATGCTTGAATTCGCGGTAAATTTGAATAAGCCGGTGGCCATAAGATACCCGAAGTCTGACTGTCCGCAGATTAATTTTCCGGCAAGCCCTCTGGGGCTTGGTAAAGCCGAAACCCTGAAGGAAGGTAAAGATTTCGCATTGATTGCTTTAGGCAGCATGGTTGAGCCGGCCTATGAAGCAATGGGGCTATTAGAAAAAGAAGGCCTTTCCGGCACCTTGATTAACGCGCGCTTTGTAAAGCCGTTGGATGTTAGTTTATACCAATCCTTAAGTTCAAAAATAAAATTTATTTTTAGCGCCGAGGAGGGTATTATTGACGGCGGGTTCGGCAGCGCGGTCAGCGAAGCAATAGCTAGGCCGGTCGTAAGAATCGGCCTGCCCTGCGAGTTTATCCAGCACGGCAGAAGAAGCATCCTGCTGGAAAAATACGGGTTGACCGCGAAAGGAATAGCGAATAAAATTAAGTCTAGTGTCAGCGCAAAAGAGAGGCTGTAAAGTGGCCAAGATAATTATTGACCAAAAAAAATGTAAGGGTTGCTTGTTGTGTGTTAGTTTTTGCCCTAAGGGTTCAATCAAGGCGGATGAGTGCTTAAACCAGCAGGGTATCAAGCCGGTTAAATTCAATAAAAATTCCCAGTGTTTGGGCTGCGCGATGTGCGCGATTATCTGCCCTGACTGTTGTATTGAGGTTTGGAAATGAACAAAAAAATATTAATCAGCGGTAACGAGGCAATCGCCGAAGGGGCAATACAGGCAGGCTGCCGTTTTTACGCCGGTTATCCGATTACCCCGCAGAATGAGTTGACTGCTTATATGGCAGGGCATATGCCGGAAGCAGGGGGGATATTTATTCAGGCAGAGTCTGAATTAGCGGCGATAAATATGCTTTTCGGAGCGGCGGCTTGCGGGGCATGGGCGATTACTTCGTCTTCAAGCCCGGGGATCAGCCTCAAACAGGAAGGTATTTCCTATATCGCCGGCGCGGAATTACCCGCGGTCATCGTAAACGTAATGCGCGGAGGCCCGGGCTTAGGCAATATTTGGCCTTCGCAGGCAGATTATTTTCAGGCCACCCGCGGCGGAGGCCACGGGGATTATCATTGCATAGTCCTTGCTCCTTATTCTGTCCAGGAAACTTACGATATTATGCGGCCGGCCTTTGATTTAGCTGATAAATACCGTATCCCGGTAATGATCTTAAGCGACGGAATGCTTGGGCAGATGATGGAGCCCGTCGCTATCAAGGTTAAAAACCAGGCTCCGGGCTCCAAAATACAAAAACCGTGGGCCCTGACCGGATGCAAGGGCAGGAAGCCCAATATAGCAAAGTCATTTTATATGAAAGAAGGCGATTTGGAAAAATTTAACCTTAGCCAGCAGAGAAAATATAATTTGATCCGGGAAAAAGAGCAGCGTTATGACGGTGTTTTTTTAGATGATGCTAAGATTATCCTGGTCGCCTATGGGACTATGGCCAGGATCGCAAAAGGCGTAGTTAATAAACTAAGGTCGAAAGGCAAAAAAATCGGATTGCTCCGTCCGATAGCTCTCTGGCCTTTTCCCCAGCGGATATTCAGCTCAATTATAAAGAGCGGCCCGGAGAAAAAATTCTTAGTTTTAGAGATGTCGTACGGCCAGATGCTGGAAGATGTGAAGTTAGCGGTAGAGGGCAAGGCCGGCGTAGAGTTTTTTGGCCGCTCAGGAGGGGGAATACCCAAAGAAGAAGAGATAATTAAAAAGATACTAACCTTATAGCAGGACATGAAAAAAATATTTGGACACCCTAAATCATTAAGAAAAGTTGCCAATCATTACTGCGCTGGCTGCGGGCATGGGATAGCCCACCGGCTGATTGCTGAAGTGGTAGACGAGTTGGGCATAAGAGAGCAGGTTATCGGAGTTGCTCCGGTAGGCTGCGCGGTTATAGCTTATGATTACTGGGATTTTGACTGTTCGGAAGCGGCGCATGGCCGGGCTTTGGCTGTGGCAACCGCAATAAAAAGAGTGAGGCCGCAAAATATAGTATTTACTTACCAGGGGGACGGTGATTTGGCTGCTATCGGCACCAATGAAACCATACATGCCGCTAACCGGGGAGAAAATTTGACCGTGGTGTTTATAAACAATGCGATATATGGTATGACCGGGGGGCAAATGGCCCCTACTACATTATTAGGGCAGAAGACTGCGACCACCCCTTTGGGCAGGGAAGCTAAATTACAGGGTTATCCTTTGAAAATTTCCGAGATGCTGGCGATGCTTCCGGCGGTAAAATACGTGGAACGGGTATCGCTGCATTCTCCTCAGGAGGTTATTAAAGCAAAGAGGGCGATAAAACAGGCATTCCAGAACCAGATAGATAATCTGGGGTTTTCTCTGGTGGAGGTATTATCCCCTTGCCCGACTTACTTGGGGCTTTCCCCTAAAGGAGCCCTAGATTGGGTGAAAGACACATTGGCAAAAGAATTTCCATTAGGAAGGATTAAATGATTTCACGGACTATAATCGCCGGCAGCGGCGGCCAGGGCATCATGCTTTTGGGGAAGGTCTTAGCCATGGCGGCGATGAAAGAAAATAAATTTGTTACCTGGTTGCCTTCTTACGGAGCGGAAGTCCGCGGCGGGACCGCTTATTGCATGTTGACTATCTCTGGCCAGGAGATTGGCTCGCCATATATTGATAAGGCGGATACCCTGATTGTTATGAATGCTCCTTCTCTCAGGAAATTCAGGGCCAGGTTAGAAAATAAAGGCCTGTTAATCGTTAATAGTTCTTTGGCATCCGCAGAGGCAGGAGAAAAAGCCGATATTTTGGAATATCCATTTACTGATTTAGC
>CAYPRG010000023.1:0-3597 GCA_964413025.1 uncultured Planctomycetales bacterium | reverse complement strand
AACCTTCATATAGGCGGCGCTCGCACCGCTTTATTCAACTGGCTTTATGCCCAGGCAACAAAGGGGAAGTTTATATTAAGGATAGAAGACACCGATAGTAAGCGTTCCAAAAAAGAATTTGTGGATGAAATATTAAACAGCCTTGGCTGGCTGGGTTTTAATTGGGATGAAATTTATTATCAAAGCCAGAGATTCGGCTTATATAAGGAATGCGCTGATAAGTTATTGCAACAGGGCAAGGCGTATATAGAAAAATCCCCGGAGGGCGCGGAGGCGGTTATCTTTAAAGTCACGCCGCAGAAGATAAAGGTAGCCGATTTAATCCGAGGAGAGATTGAATTTGATTCTTCGGTAATCAAAGACCAGGTCTTGATAAAATCAGACGGCACGCCCACCTATAATTTTGCCTGCGTGGTTGATGATGCCGCTATGAATATCACCCATATCATAAGAGGAGATGACCATATCTCCAACACCCCCAAACAGGTCCTTCTCTATGAAGCGTTGGGGCTGGCTATTCCGAATTTTGCCCACCTTCCGTTAATATTAGGGGCGGAGGGGGGAAGGCTTTCCAAGAGGACGGGGGCGACCGCGATCAGCGATTACCGCACGATGGGTTATTTGCCGGAAGCCCTGGTTAATTATCTTCTGCTTCTGAGCTGGGCTCCGGGAGAAAACCGGGAAATCATAGACATCCAGGAGGCGATAAAGCTGTTTGACATAAAAGACGTTAATAAGACCGCCGCTGCTTTTGATATGAAGAAATTGAACTGGTTAAATAACCAGTATCTTAAAAAAGAAGACCCTGATAAATTATTGGAAAAAGTCATCCCGATGCTGACGGAGAAAAAATATATCGAAGCGGATAATTTTGATAGAAATTACACCCTGTCTTTGATAAAATTATTCCAGGGCCGCCTGACTACCCTGAACGATTTTCCGGACTGGGCGGATTTCTTCTACGCGAAAGAACTTACGATAGACCCGGAAGCAGAAAAAAAGTTTTTATCCAAGGATTTATCCCGGGAATTCAGCCTTTTTAGCGAAAGGCTGAAGGCTTTGGAAAATTTTGATATCGAAAACATCGAAGCCGGCTTTAGGGATATGATTAAAGAATTGGGAGTTGAAGCAAAAACTCTGATTCATCCTATCCGGGTAGCGCTTACCGGTAAAACTGTAGGCCCGGGGTTATTTGAAGTCGTATATTATTTAGGCAAAGAAGCCACGATAGAGAGATTAAGCAAATTTATCAGAAAGGAGTAAATATGTCTTTTAAGCCGAAGGCTGTTTTACTGTCCATAGTTTTACTGTGCGGCGTGTTAATAAGCGGTTGTGCCCCGGTCAGCAACTTGGTGAGTTCAGCTGATAATTGGATAAAGACCAATCTTTGGTAGGCAGGAAAGGTTATTTTCCGGAACCAAATAATATTGTAAATAAAAGTTTTTATAGTAAAATATAGTAAGAGACATAGACAAGGAAAGAAATAGATGGATAACAAAGTGAGGAGATTAACGATGCTCAATGCCAGTAGAAAACAAAAAGGTTTTACCTTGCTTGAGTTATTGGTTGTAATTATGATTGTAGGTATTCTTTCCGGGCTGGGTTTCAGCCAGTTTACCAAAATGGTTGAAAAAAGCCGGGTGGCTGAGGCAAAATTGATTTTGGGAAATATCAGGGTATCGGAACGAGCGTATTTCCTGGATAATTATGCCTATTCCAGCGATATGGATATGGTAGGGGGGAATGCCCCTGCTAGCTGCGTCTCCACGCATTATTTTTCTTACTCGATCAGTTCCGCAACAGCGGCAGATTTTACTATCCTGGCCACTCGGTGTACCGACGCTTCCGGGAAATACCCCGCGGGAGATACGGCTTATACCATAAGCGTGAATTCCGTTGGAGATTTCGGCGGTTCGTCAGGGTATTATTAGTAAATTTCTAAGAAGGAGCAGAAAGATGAAAAACAGAAGAAGTAGAATGTTTCTTTTCAAAATACCGTTTACTGTCCATTTTATTAATATTTCCCTGACCTACATGTTGGTTCTTATCTTCGTTAATTTATATTCATTAAGCAAGCTGGTGCTGGAATTAAGGCGTTGTTCGTCGTCTAGCTCGCCGTGGTGGACCAACTGTATTATTTCGCAATTAAGCTTTACCGGAGTCATTGTCGTGCTCCTGATTACCCTGCTTATCCTTTTGCACCGGAGTTTAGGAGCGATACCCCGTATAGAAGCGATTTTGTCTAAGGTCATCGAGGGGAACCATTCTTTACGCATAACCGTGCGTAATAAAGATACCATAATGCCGTTCGTGAATAAATTGAATAAAATTTTAGAGTTACTGGATAAAAGTACAAAAAAATAAGCTGAGGTAGGAAAATGCAGTGTGATTTATGTAACAGGATGATGTCGGCAAACGGGGTCGCCCGTATTTCTGCGGAAGAAATGAAAGAAGCGGTTCAGGCCGGCTTCAATCCTTTTAAAACCTCTGGTATCCATATGGCGGACGCCGGAGTGGCTTCTTCATTCGGCACGACCGCCGAACAGATGTTTCAAGATTGGCACCAGAGGGTTCTAACCGACCCCGCGGAGTGGCGGGTTTGTTTTACCTGCCATGAAGCTTTCAAGCACTCAATAAAAAATATTCTGGCTAAAAAGGAGCGGGACTATAACGCTCTTTTTGAGTCTATTTTAAGAACCGGCCTGCCTGCCGGCTCGGCTTTAAAAAAATTTGAAAAACAGATCGCCACCGACCCCAATACCGCCGAGAAATTTTTCTGGCTGGGGGTGGCTTATATGGTGGTGCTTTCCGTGGAAAAGGACCTGGCCTACCTGGACAGGTCTATAGGATTTTTTGAAGCAGCTTTAAAGATCGACCCCAAACATAAAAATACCTATGCCAGGCTTTTTAAGGCGTATTTGCACAAGAAAGACCATCTCTCGGTGCGCAACATAGCGACAAGGTGGGCCGAGGTAGACCCTGCTATCCCTCAGGAAGTCAAGCAGTGGCTGGGGGAGTAAGGGGGGAGGGGAAAATGGTTGTAGAAGAGATAATGACGCGGGATGTCATATCTGTTTCGCCCAATACTCCGTTAAAAACCGTGGGGGAGATATTTAAGGAAAAAAGAATAAGCGGTATGCCGGTAGTTGATGAAAAAGGTAATATCGTAGGGGTAATCACCCTGACAGATTTAATGAAAGTCTTAAGCAATATCTACCGCTGGAAACAGCTGGAGAAAAGCAATCCGGAATTGAAACTCAGTGAAATGTTCGAGATTGAAAAATCAAACGCCAGGGTCAAGGATTTTATGTCCAAGAATGTGGTCACCCTGTGCGAGACCGACAGCATGGATGAGGCCGCCAGAAAAATGTTCATAAGCGGTGTACACACCCTGCCGGTGTTAAGAGACGGCAAGATTGTTGGCATTATCGGCAAGAGAGACCTGGTTTGTGTCTGTTTTTAAAGCCCCTCTTGAAATTCCCGGTTGCAATATGCTATACTTCTTTTGAGGCAAAGAGACACGGCAAGGGGTAAACTACCAGCGGGCAGGCAATGCCCTCTAAAAAGCCAAAATAGATTTCCCCTTGCCATTTTTTT
>CAYPRG010000022.1:10276-12533 GCA_964413025.1 uncultured Planctomycetales bacterium | reverse complement strand
GAATTCGCGGAAGGCTGATGAAAATTTGTGGTTTCGTGCTGGGCAATGCTGAAGCTGTTATAATTTACGATGAGTCTATCTGAAGAGGTGTTGACGTTTAAAGTGTCGGGAGTGCTGCGGTCAAAGGTAGCTTCACCTGAGACAACAACTTCTCCTTCGGGATTTGCAAAAACTAAAGTAGGAATTGCGGCGAGGAGTAAAAAGATTAAAATTTTGATTTTCTTACAGGCCATTACTTCCAACTCTTCTTTTTTAGGTGTGATATTTAG
Source organism: uncultured Planctomycetales bacterium (assembly GCA_964413025.1). Taxonomy (GTDB): domain Bacteria; phylum Omnitrophota; class Gorgyraeia; order Gygaellales; family Profunditerraquicolaceae; genus CAYPRG01. The sequence goes on along the minus strand of CAYPRG010000022.1, from coordinate 12,264 downwards.
CAGAGCACCGTGGCGGGAATTACCCTACTAAATTCAATAACAATGGTTAAGTGTAACCCATAAAACCTATTTTGTCAAGCAAAAAACTCTTTTTTTTTCAGAAGTTTACAGAAACTTCGTTCCACACGTGGCAATTAGAGTTATCCGAAGGTTTCGCGTTCAACGGCCAGGCAGCTTCCACCCGGAAGGTAAGCCTCTGCGGCAGGTTAAAACGCACGCCAAAACCGACGCCGCTGCGGGTATTGGTGGTACGCTCTCCGGGCTGAGTCCTTCTTGAAACCACGTTAGCCCAGTCCCAGAAAGTCACAAATCTCAAACGGTCATAAACTTTTTCTTTTGAAAAAGGAATCATTATTTTTTTGGAAAGCGGATAAATCGGGCAAGACCATTCATAAGTCATGGCATAGCCATTATCCCCCACCAGCTCTGCCGGAGGATAACCGCGCACATTGGCAATGCCGCCGATTTGGAATTGTTCGGCCGCGGTCAAGATATAAGAAGTATGCTGTATCTGGGCCTTTGCCAAAAGCGTGGACTGAAAAGGCAATCTTTGCAGGCGCAGGATATTCCAGATATTTTTAATGAATTCCCCTCCGGAGCCGTCGCGCGAAGCATACTCATCGTGAGACTTCATCCCTCCCATTATGTTAGGAATACCGCAATCTATTTCATAAGTCAAAAGCGTCCTGCCGAATTTATCGGTCATATCGGCATCAAAGCCTAATTTTGCGACACGCTCGCGGTCACGGCTCTGCATTTCATCCATCTGAAAATTATAGATGTCTTTATAATCAAACCCGACATTCAAATTTATATCCAGGTTATCGGTATCCATAAGCGACTTGATTAAATAGAAGCTATAAAGCTTACTCTTGCCCCTGACATTTAAATCAGTATATTCCTTGCCTAAAGTAAGGCGTGACTTCGAGGCGTAAAAACCTGCTTTTAAACCTTGCATTAACGGCAGGAGATAACGCAGGCTCAAAAAACTGTAGTATTCTTTTTCCGATCTCTGCCACTCTGTGGTCAATATATCATCCCAACCCAAAAGATTATTATCTTTCAGGGTGAGTTTATAACGGTCTTTCTTTACATAACGCGAGCCGAAATTATCATAGGTCATTCCGGCGTGTATCGGGAAATGGTCTTCTACATTTAAAATCGTATCAGTGGTGCCGGCTTCTTTTCCGGGGGTTATCACTGCTTTGGCGTGGCGGTCCGGCTGCTGATTTATGGCGCTTAAACCCTGGCGCAAAGTATTATAATTAAACGGCTCTCCTTTTTTTAAATCAATCTTATTACGGATTAAAGAGGTCTTATAAAAACGGTTGCCCTTTACTTCAATGTTTCCGGTAACTCCCTCTACTACCCTGATTTCTAACAATCCCTGTTCAATCTTTTGCGGCGGGATGTAGGCGCGGGAAGTAATGTAGCCTTTTTTACGGTAAGCATCGGTAACCAGGCCGGCTGCCTGCTGCATATCCCTGACGTTCATCTCTTTATTTTTGAAGGGGTTGACGATATTATTGGCTTCTTCTTCGGTAATCAAAGTTATTCCTGTCACGGTGATATTTTTGACAAAGACTTTTTCATCGGAGGCAGGGAGAGTCGGCACAGAAGGAAGTTGTTCTTCTATATCTGTCTCTGGTTTTTTCTTTTCAATCTTATTTATTAATGCTTGTTCTTTTTCAATGTTCGGCTCGATTTGCTCTGTCTTTTGTAATTCCCTCTGCGCCTGGGCAAAAACAGGAATTACCGACGCCGCGAAAATTATTAAGGTAAATAAAAATACGAAATTAATTTTTCTTTTAGCCATTACCTTCCCCCTTTTATTTGCTCTTTAACCTCTATGATTAAGCGCTTATCTTTAATCTTGTAAGAAATATCGGAAAGTTGTCCAGTAAGCCCTTTATTGCGGTATAACTCATTTAACCCGATTATTATCTGACTAATATCGTCTTTAGTCAACCACTTTTTTTCATAAGGCA
>CAYPRG010000022.1:7835-10176 GCA_964413025.1 uncultured Planctomycetales bacterium | reverse complement strand
CCGATTATTATCTGACTAATATCGTCTTTAGTCAACCACTTTTTTTCATAAGGCAGGGCCAAATCTTTTATCTCTTTTTCTGAAAGCAGGCCGGCGCCTTCAAAGGTAATTTCTTCAATATACATCTTCTCCGGCGCTTCAATTTTTTCTCTTAATGCCTCTTCTTTGCGTATCAATTCTTCGCTTCTCTCTATTTGGCTTAAAGGGGTCTGGACTTGGGCAAAGCAAAGGAACCCGGTTCCCAGCATAAGAAATAAAAAAATGGGGACGAAAGAAATGGGGACGTTTCTATTTTTACACGCACCCATCAAGAAAAATAGAAACGTCCCCATTTTCGAAAGAAAAACTATTCTTACCATATTATTTCTTCCTGTAAGCATCCAAATATGAATCGCAATATATGTTTTTATTTAAGATTAACTCTGCCGTGATGAGCGCGTCCATCAGTTCTTTGTCCTGAGGGTCAAGGATTGCCGCGTCCAGGCCGTAAGCTATTGCCATAGTTAGAAATGTGCGGTTGACTAAGCCTCGGACATTTGTGCCTTGTGAAACATTGCTTAGGCCGACAATAGTTTTAGGCGATGGCTCGGAGATTATTTTAAATTCGTGAATAGACTCCAGAATATCCTTCATTTGCGCCTGGGCAACATTGACCGGCATAACTATGGGGTCTAAATAAAGGTCTTCAATGGGAAACCCGGCATCAACACAGGTAGAGACGATTGTGGCGGCTAATTCCATACGCTGGTCTTTGTTCTGGGGAATACCTTTTGAGCTGATAGTCAAGCCAATAAGTTTGGTGTTGTATTTCTTAGCCAGAGGCAGTAATTTTTCTAATTTTTCAGGGTCGGCAGTGGTGGAATTGATGATTACTTTGTTCTTGGCAACCTTGAGGCCGGCTTCAATGACCGAAGGCCTGCTGGAATCCAGGGAAAGCGGTTTATCAGTTACTTCCTGAATCACCTCCACTAACCAGGGCATATCAGAAATGGGCTGTTTGGAAGCAGGGCCGCAGTTTACATCCAGTGCATCAGCTCCGCCTTCAATCTGGGCCAAAGCGCATTTCTGGATGACGGCTTTATCCTTCTCTTTTATTGCCTTACCTATATTAGCGTACATCCCGTTTATCAGCTCGCCGATTATAAACAACTCTTACCTCCGGAATAAATCTTCTATATACTTATTAACCTTCTCAATTGCCTTGGGGTGGCGCATCACCAGCAAATCCCCGCCTGCCTGGATTAACGCGGTTGCGGTCAGGGCTTCCCAGAGAATCCCGCGCTCCGGCTGGGTATCATCCTTGGCTTCCTTCGCCCTCCAGGCTTCATAACCCACAAAACAGATAAAAGGATTGGCAACTGTCTTATCCCCTGACAACCCGGCTAAGCGCGCCCTCTCCATAATTGAATAAGCATACTCCAAGCCATAACCTAAAGCCCCGATTGTGGGATTTACCACAATGCGTTCTAAATTCAAGCCCATATCCGAAATCAAAATATTCAACTGCTTGGCAATATTGATATCAATAGGGGATTCGGCGATGATATTGTGGCCGTCAGCCAAAACACTGACCACCAATGTTTTATAATTATCCTGCACCACGCTGCCAATCAGGCAACGCTCTCCGCGGCTGGCCTCTGAACAGGCAGGCAATACTAAATTATCTTTGGCATCATCCCCGCAGCCTACAATGATCAAAGGAACGCTTACTTTCTTTAACAGCTGTTTGACCAGCTCAGCTTCCTGCTGAGGGGTCTTGTCGCCAAAGTCAGGATGCGCGCCCTGTAACTTCAGGCATAAAATTTGGGCTTTATATTCTTTTACGCATTTTTCCGCCCAGGCAAGCGGGTCAGATGAAACATCATCAATCTCAAAAGCTACGCAAGGCTTATTAGGTATTGCCCCTTCTTCAAATAAAAACGGGAGCGCTGCCTGCCCTCCGATTTTAACCACATTGGCGCGGGTGCCGCCGTCTTCTTTAGTTGCGCCGATAGTTACCGTAGAAACCTGCCCCGACCATTTTTCCAACATTAGTTGCGAAGCCATATTTTTTCTCCTATTCCGCGAAGGGTGCTTAAACTGACCGCGTCTTCTTTTAACGCCATCAATGATTTTCCGTTTAGCTCGGCTTTTTCTATCTCTTTATCCTGCGGGATAAACCCCAAGCAATTAATGGGGACGTTTCTATTTTTCTGGCTTTGGAAACGTAGAAAAATAGAAACGTCCCCATTATTTATAATCAGAAATTCTTTTTTAGTTTTTATATCAAGTTCCCTTGCCAGGGTGATAATCCTTCCGGCTGCCCTTAAACCCGCTGTGGTGGCATCTGAAACAACCAATA
>CAYPRG010000022.1:6047-7735 GCA_964413025.1 uncultured Planctomycetales bacterium | reverse complement strand
TTCTCCCTCTTTAAATCAGGGAGCAGGCCGATTTTTATGGCGCTGTCTATATCAAGGGAAGTGCCGAACCCGCCGGCAATAAAAATTTTCTTGATGCCGGAGAAATCCAGGCCCATATGCTTGACCAAAATCGCAGTGGCGGAATAAATCGCCGCCTTTGCCCGCTTCAGGTTTTCGATGTCCGCCTCGGTGATAATTATGTCAGAGGCGGATTCACTTTCATCCTTAAAAGCGACTACAAATTCTTTTCCGCTCTCGCCGTCACGCACGCGTTTATTATTATCTATCTTAATCTTTCCGCTTTTATCAATTATGCCGGCGGACAACATCTGGGCGATAAGGTCAATGTAACCCGAACCGCAGATGCCCCGCGGCTTGGCATCGCCGATGGTATTGTAAGTTACTTTGAAATCTTTAGGTGTGATTTTTACTTTCTGAATCGCTCCCTTGCTAGCGCGCATCCCGCAGCTGACCCCGCTTCCTTCAAACGCCGGGCCTGCCGAAGCAGCGCAGGCGACTAAATAATCTTTGTTCCCCAGCGCGATTTCGCCATTTGTCCCGATATCAATCAGGATGCTTAAATCCTTTTCCTTATATAAACCGCAAGAGAGGATTCCCGAAGTCGTATCTCCGCCAACATAGCTTGAGACGCCGGGTACGCAAGACAACAGCCCGCGCGGGTTTATATTGATGCCTGCCTCTGCCGCACGGATAGTCGGCACAAAATTCGCCGTAGGAACGTAAGGTTCTCTTCTTATATATGTGGGGTCAACGCTCAATAAAAGATGTGCCATAGTAGTATTTCCTGTGCATAAAACGCAGGTCACGTCATTAAGGTCAATATTATGCTCGCTTATCAATTCTTTGGTCATCTCATTCATGGTGTCCACCACGGCATTATGCAATTTTTCCAGGCCGTCCTGCTCGTGGGCGTAAATTATGCGGGTAATCACATCACTGCCAAAACTGGCTTGTTTATTGTAAACCGCTTTTGTGCCGAGGACTTTTTTATCAATTAAATCCACCAGCTGTCCGGAAATCGTGGTGGTGCCGATATCAAAACACATCCCGAAATTCCTTGAAGAAGTATCCCCCGCCTCAATCAAAACAATCTCGGTGGTTTCATTCCTCTTGCCCAGGGTCACCGTGACTTTCCAATCCGCGTCTCTTAATAATTCGCCCAGCTGTTTGATATTAGTCAGGCTTATCTGGGTAACCGCGTAATCTTTGTGCAGGCGGCCCAGCTGACGGTACAATCTCTCTAAGTCGCTGATATTATCTTCTAAACTGGGAAGGGGTAACTCAAGATATTCCTTGGTGGCTAAAGGCGAGTGGGTAAAGGTCCCTTCTTTTAAAAAAGGCGCCGCGGATTCTATCTCTTCGGATTTTGTATAAAGGCCTTTAAGGTGCAGCTCTAATTCCTGAGGGCCCAATTTCTCCAAATCCAGGCGGGACTGTGGCAATACTTCAATTTCGGCGTCGCTATGGATAGTAGTCAGGCAGGCAAGGTAAATATGCTGCCTTTTTTCTTCCAGGCTTATCGCGCCGTTAGGCTGAGTGATTACAATGCCTTTTCTAACAATCACCTTGCACTTGCCGCAAACGCCGTCGCCGCCGCAAACAGAATTTATGTAGACCCCGCAGGATAAAGCCGCGGAAAGTATAGCCGTGTCCTTCTGGACTTCTAT
>CAYPRG010000022.1:0-5947 GCA_964413025.1 uncultured Planctomycetales bacterium | reverse complement strand
GCTTCCTCGTAAGGGTCCTCTTTATCTACTATCACTAACACCGGATAACCTAAACTGCGGTTGGATTTTTTAAGCGCCTGGCGGCGAATCTGGGTCAAGTCCCATATTTTCTGCTGGATCGGTTTCTTGCCTGTGTCCAAAACCAAATCACCCACGCCCTGGTTATTTAATTCTTTGGTAAGCTCGGAAACCGCCTCTAAATCCGGAGCCGAGGCAACTACCGCAACTTTATACTCTTTAGCTAAAAGCGCGATTTTCGCCAGGTTTTCTTTGGTAGCGGAATAAATCAAAGGATTACTGTCTTTTACAATATCAAGCGCTTCTTTTAATGCCGCAGCGTCGTTACTCATCAATACCAAACCTAATGATGTACTGCCTGAAACCAATTTTACCGTTTCTTTAAACCTCTTGGCGTCTGTGTTCTGCCTGACAGCTACCAGGTTTACTTCAAGCTTCTGGCCCACCCGCTCAAATTTAAGCTGGTTTATCTTTTCCAGTTTTTGCTTTATTGCCGTATCCGTTGTTTTATCATCAATGATAAATCCGATACCGCAGGGATGATGAAACTTTTCTTCATGGCGGAACATTACTGTTTCGTTGCCGATATCTAATTTATTTTCGCCGCTGCCTACCGAAATTAATTTTACGGGAGGAAGGCTGGACGCCTCTAAAGACCTCTTGGCATCATCGCTTAGAAAAGGGCATTTATCAATGCTCACCGACTTCTTCGCCAATTGCATGGCAAAAGCAAGGCAGGTGGCAAACCCGCATTCGCGGCAGTTAGTTTTAGGTAATAACTTATAGATGTCCAATCCCGAAAGCGCCATTGTGAGCTCCTTATGTTTATATTTAGCGAAATCCTACCGAGCTTTGCGAGGTAGGATAGTAAAAATTTTTGCCGGGTCAGTCCTGTATAATTTTTTAGCGAACACCTCGGAATCCTTATGCCCGCTCAAATCATTCAAAACTTCGCACAGCCATTTCTTGAATTCTATTTTGACTCTCTTATTATTCTTTAAATTACGGATAACAACCCGGATACCGCTGCCGCTTATTTTTTCAATATTGCCCTTCCCGTAAGTCGCACCAGTAGAAAGCTGCAAGCCGTCAACCAGGCAGGATTTGGGCTTCTTATTCGCGCCCCGGACCTTGACCTCTAATCCAAAAAATTTCTTACAGCCGAGCTTCTTTAATGCCAGTTCGCCGGCGATGATGCCTAATATAAGGTAAGGCCCCAAATGGCCGTGGAAATCTGCTGCCTGCTTTATAGAAATTTTCTTTTGCATTTAGTTATCTATTGATCAAACCGGCGAAATAGCCGGCGCCAAAACCGTTATCAATATTTACCACCGTAACACCGGGCGAGCAGCTGTTAAGCATAGTCAAAAGCGCGGACAGGCCTCCGAAATTAGCCCCGTAACCGCAGCTGGTGGGCACGGCGATAACCGGACAGCTTACCAAGCCGCTGACCAAACTCGCCAAAGCCCCTTCCATGCCGGCGACCACGATGATTACCTGGGCTTTCCTGATTATTTCCAAACTGCCTATGACGCGGTGCACTCCGGCAACCCCCACGTCGTAGACTTTCTGCACCTTGTTGCCCATTACCTCTAAAGTCACCACTGCTTCTTCCGCTACCGGAATATCCGAAGTCCCGGCCGAGACAACTACAACCAGGCCCTTCTTGCTATCTTTAGGCTTCTGCAAAATGAAAGCTATCCTGGCTAAGGGATTATATTTTAAACGCGGAAGTGATTTTTTAAGATAGGCGAAAGTCTTTTTGTCTAACCTGGTGAGCAGTAAGTCCTGTTTATTTTTTAAAAACTCCCTGGAGATTTTTTTGAGGTATTCCCTTGCCTTGCCCGGGCAATAGATTACTTCCGGAAAACCCCTGCGCCTCTGCCTGTCGGTGTCCAGTTTAGCAAATCCCAAATCGCAGAAACCGGTTTTAGGAATCATTCTTATTTGCTACCCCCGGAATATAATAAAGAGCATAAAGGCTACAAGCAAAACCGCCAGCACATAGAAATCATTGAAATAGAAAAAATCCCTGACCCGGTCCTTGGCCGGATAGTCTACGGCGGCGCTTGCTTTACGCGCAGCATGCGGCTTAAATACCTTGCGAAAATCTTCTATCTGCTCTTTTTTAAATCTTACGTAGAGGCCTCCCACCTTATAGGCGGGGAGCTTACCCTCTTCGGCCAAGTCCATGACCTCTTTTTCCGAGACCCCCAGAAAAACAGAGACCTCCCTGACTGTTAAAAGTTTTTCTTCCGCCATAAACTGCCTATCTTTCTATTTTTCCAGAGGCCACCCATTGATCAATGGCTTTTCTTTCAAATTTCCAGTTGTTGCCTTCTTTGTTTGCCGGAAGCTTACCGGAATTAGCCCACTCCATGACCGAATTCATATCGACTTCCAGGTAGCGCGCCAGCTCTTCGCTGTTTAAAAAATCCTGAAGCATGGAACATCTGCCTTCCAATATTGCCCCCTCGGCAACATTTAATTTCGCCGGGTAGATATCGCCTTCAGTCACCGCCGTGGGTAAAAGGGTCAGGCTTTCTCTGGCAGTTATTCTTCCTTTGACTTTACCTCCGATAACAATATTATCTCCGATAATATCGGCAAGCACAACCGCGTTCTGCCCGATAGTAAGGTTGCCCTTAGTTTCCAATGTCCCTTCAAATTTACCGTTGATACGCAGGTTCACCGGGTCCCTGAAAATCAAACTCCCTTGCATAGCGGCATCAACATCAAGTATCTTTTCTTCTATCTTCTTTTTAAAGGCCATGCTCCACCTCCTTGTCTTTAACCGCTTTCTTATGCCCGTCGTCGGGTATTATCCCCTCGATATATCTTAAAAAGAAAAGCACCATTAACGCCAAAACAGTAGTGTAACTGGCTGCCCTGATAAAACCGCAGCCGACCGCCAAACCAATACCCGCGGCTATCCAAAGGCTGGCAGCGGTAGTCAAACCTCTGACTCCCTCGCTGTCCCGGATAATCGCCCCGGCGCCCAGGAAACCGATACCGGTGATTACCCCTGCAGCGATACGCGAGGGATCCAGGCCTACCTGTTCTTTATATATATCAAAAACATACAACGATGTCAACATTATAAGACAGGAGCCCAGGGAAACCAGGATATGGGTGCGCAACCCCGCATGCCTGCGGTGCACCTGGCGCTCAAGGCCGATAAGGCCGCTTAAGAATATGGATAATATTAAACGAAGGACTATCTGGCCATCGGTAAGCATATGCTACCTCCTTCTTTTTAGTTCAACTGAACGGCTAAATCTAAACCGGAATGCTCGCCCTTCTTGAATAATTGATAACCTAACCCCGCTACCATCGCGGCATTATCAGTGCAAAAGCCGCGGGAGGGAAAATAACAATTTATGCCCTGCTCTTTTGCTGTTTCAAAAAATTTTATTCTTAGCCTGCTATTGGCGACTACGCCTCCGCCAATGACTAGGCCCCTGGCTTTTTTTAATTCACATGCCGCCAGTGATTTCCTGGCCAGGGTATCGATGACTGCTTCCTGAAAAGAAGCGGCGATATCCCTTTTCTCGGCTATTGCCAGATGCCTGTTTCTCGCCAGGTACAATACCGCGGTTTTTATCCCGCTAAAACTAAAATCCAGTTCTCCCTTAGTGCCTGAACAGGAAAATTTTATCTTCTTAGGGTTCCCGCTACCAGCCATCCTCTCAACTTCCGGGCCGCCCGGATAACCCAATCCCAAAATCTTTGCTACTTTATCAAATGTCTCTCCGCAGGCATCATCCTGGGTCTGGCCGATGATTTCTATGCGGTTAAAATCTTTGATATAAAACAAACTGGTGTGCCCGCCGGATACAACCAGCGCCACAAAAGGCAGTTTGATTTTTGTCCCGTTTAAAAAATTCGCGTAGATGTGGCTATGCACGTGGTTGACCCCCAATAAAGGGATCCCCAGGCTGAAACTTACTGCCTTGGCAAAAGATATGCCCACCACAAGCGAGCCTAAAAGCCCTGGCCCGGAAGTAACGCTGACCAGGCCGATATCTTTCAGTTTGATCCGCGCTGTTTTTATTGCCGCTTCGGTGACCTGGGCGATTGTTTCCAGCTGCGCCCTAAAAGCTATTTCAGGCACCACTCCGCCGTACTTTTTGTGAAAGTTAAGGCTGGAGCTGACTTCATTAGAAAGAACTTTACTGCCATCCTTTACTATCGCCGCGGAAGTCTCATCGCAGGATGTCTCTATCCCTAACACGTACATTATTTCACCAGCTCCGAAAGAAAAACAAACTTATACCCCTCTTTTTCCATCTGGGGCATTAATTCTTTTAAAATCGCCAGGGTCATGCTCCGGTCGTGGCCGACGCCTATCGCCCAACCTTTGACCCTTGCCCGCATTTTCAATTTATGCATCTGTTTAGCAATATAAGCATATTCTTCCTTATTATCCAAAAACACATCCCTCTTGGCGAAACGCAGGCCCATTTTCTCGGCTAAATCAAGGCAGATGGATTTAGGATGGACAAAGCTGTCAAAGAAATAAAGCTGCCTCTTTTTTAGCTCCTTAAATACTATTTGCATAGTTCTGGAATCCGCGGTAGCCGCCGAGCCCATGTGGTTAGATACCCCTTTTACATAGGGGATGCCGGTTAAATCTTTATCCAGGATCTTCTTGATTGCCGCCTCGGACATCGATATCATAATGGTATTTTTCTCCAGATGGTATTTCTCGCGCGGCTGCATCGGTAAATGCAAAATAATTTCAAATCCCATGCCGCGCAACTCTTCTGCTACCCTCCTGGAATAAGGCAGCTCGGGTAAAACCGACATGGTCAAAGGGTATTTTATCTGCCTGGTAATTTCCATGTTGGCCAGGTTATACCCCCAATCATCAATGACAATGGCTATCTTGGCCTTTACCAGAGGCGCAGGAGGGGTGGGCTTTGGCCATTTAAACTCCGGCTTTGCCGCCATCAAGATTATCGCCACCGCCTGTATAACTACCAGCGCTGATAAAACTATGACCGCTATTTTATAGGCTTTAATTTTCTGCATATTTTTTTTATTTCATACCCCTGGAAATCTTTATTGCCTTTAATATATCCACCGCGCGCATCAACTGGTTGTCGGATTTATATTCCTTGGTTTTATCTTCCTTACCCTGCATTTCTTTTTTCTCTATCTCTTCAAAGACATCCTCTGCTTTTTCAGTCTTAAGCTCTTCCTTATTCGCGATTTCAATCTTTCCGGCCTCCACCACGATATCGGGTATGACCCCATTGCCGTGTATTACTTTTCCCAGCGGTGTAAAATATTTGCTGGTAGTCAATCTTAATGCCGAACCGTCATTCAAAGGGAGAACTGTCTGAACAGAACCCTTGCCGAAAGACTTCATCCCCACGATAATTGCCCGCTTATAATCCTGCAAGGCGCCGGCGACTATTTCGCTGCCCGAGGCCGAACCTTCATTGACCAATACCACCATGGGTATATTCAGGATTGGCTTACTGGCACGCGAAATAAATTCCAGGTTTTGGGAGGCTTTACGGCCCTTAGTATATACCACCATTTTTCCTTTTTCGATGAATTTCTCGGTAACCTTTACCGCCGAATCCAGCAGTCCGCCGGGATTATTGCGTAAATCCAGGACCAGCGCGTTCATATTGGCTTTTGATAAAGTTTCCAGGGCGGAATTTATATCCTGAGAGGTATTTTCCGAAAATTCAACCAGGCGTATATACCCGATGCCGTCCTCAAGGATCCTGGCTTCTTTTATATCCCTTATTTTTATAATACCGCGCACAATCTTGAATTCTAAAATCTTTTTTTCCGATTCCCTCAAAACGGTAAGGTTCACCGCTTCGCCGGGCTTGCCGCGCATCTTCTTTACCGCGTCAATGAGAGTCATCTCGCGGGTGATTTCGTTATTGATTTTGACGATCCTGTCATT
>CAYPRG010000021.1:6541-12792 GCA_964413025.1 uncultured Planctomycetales bacterium | reverse complement strand
TCTTAAGCGCTACGGCGCGTTTTTTCAAAAAAACCTGCAAGGCCAGTCCTTCTTTCCGCCGCATGCTCAATAAACCATCCAGCGCCTGCCCAAGCAGCAATTTTAATTTAGGCCAAATTGTAGTCTTTTCTATCTCGGACTCTTCCAAAGCAAAAACCCCGGGCAAGCGGATAAGGGCATCAAGGCTTACCTCGTCTTTTAAGTGGAATTCCTGCTGCAAGCTTTTCAATGCCTTGTGGTATTTTTTTAGCAGTGCCCTGTTAATGAAAATGTTTTCCGCCTGTCCGCCGGAAATATTTATCGCGCAAGTAACCCGCCCCCGGTCAAGCTTGGCGTCGATTTCTTTTTTTAGCCTGTCTTCCAAAAACAAAAACCCCTCAGGCATATGCAAAACCACTTCCAGGAACTTATGATTAGTGCTCCTTAATTCCACGGAAATCTTCCCAAAGGTATTATTCTTGCTCTCGCTTACTCCAAACCCGGTCATACTATTAATCATTCTAAATCCTTTTCTCTTTATGCCCAGACCAGCGCTTTCTTTTTTTCCTCAACGGTTTCCTTTGCCGGATACAAATCAACTATTATTTCCTCCGGCCTGAACCAAAGCTTGATCTCTCTTTCTGCGTCGGGCTCGTTTGCCGACACATGTATCACATTCTCATAGACGCCGCTGGTAGTGATCCTCCCGTAAGATCCGCGGATAGAAGTCGGCTCTGCTTCTTCGGGGTTAGTCGCTCCGGCAAGCTCCCTGCATTTCTTAATCGCGTCCTCGCCCCAATATATCAGCGCCATCACTTTACGCCGGTCGTGCAGTTCTCCGCACAGATACTTGATGATATCATTAAAAAACGGCTTGTCTTTCAAATGCTGATAATGCTCCCTGGACAGCTCTTTTGAAGGACGGATCATTTTGGCCGCTACAATCTCAAGCTTTGTCTCGGATAAACGGGTCAAAATGTTTCCGGTCAATGATTTCTTAAGCCCGTCGGGTTTTACCAAAATTAAAACTGCCTGCTCCATGGTCACCTGCCTCCCTTGACCTTATTCACAATCCTCTCCAAATCTTCCTGAGAATAGAATTCAATATAAATATGCCCGCGTTTTTTTCTTTTTACAATCTTTACTTTTGTAGCCAAAACATGCTGTAATTCCTCCTCAAGAACCGCTACCAATGGCTCTTTTGAAGCCTGCCTTAATTTATTCTTGATCGATCTGGGCCGATGAGCCTTGATCAAATTTTCCAATTCTCTAACCGATAAATCTTTGGAAATGATTTCGTGGGCCAGGCGGCGCTGCTGATTTACATCTTCAGTTTCTAAAAGCACCCTGCCATGGGCAAAAGAAATTCTTCCTTTTTTGATCTCTTGCTGGATTTCTTGAGGTAACTTCAATAACCGCAATATGTTAGCAACTGATGCCCTGGCTTTCCCAAGGCCTTCGCTAATTTTTTCCTGGGTTACATCAAATTTATCAATGAGATATTGATAGGCGTGCGCTTCTTCAATTGGATTTAAACCTTGCCTCTGGATATTTTCGATAAGAGCAAGCTCCAAAGAATCTTTGTCGGTTACATCTTTAATAATAATTGGTATCTCTTTTATATTCAATGAGTTAGCAGCTCGGAGCCTTCTTTCGCCGGCAATCAGCTCGTAATTGTCTCCCTTACGCCTTACCAACAATGGTTGAATGACACCTTTTTCTTTTATGGATTGGGCAAGTTCTTCTATACTTTGAAGGTCAAAATCTTCGCGGGGCTGAAAAGGATTTGGTTTTATTTGGCTGGTTTTAGCGTAAATAATTGATTCCCTTGCTTCCTGTTCTCTCTCCGGAATTAACGCGCTTATTCCCTTTCCTAGAGCTTTTCTTTCCATCAGGCAACTCCTTCTGTCGAGGATAAATTCGAATTTAACGAAAGGCCTAAAATTTCCTTGTTCAATTCTTCGTATTTTTGCGCGCCTAAAGAATCTTTGTCATATGTGACTATCGGCTTACCAAAACTCGGCGCCTCGGTCAAGCGGATATTGCGCGGGATCACAGTTTCATAAACTTTATCTTTAAAGAAATTCCTGGTCTCCTGTATAACTTCTTTAGTCAGGTTGGTCCTAAAATCGGCCATGGTTAACAAGACACCTTCAATAGCCAAATTCGGATTAAGATTTTCTTTCACAAGTTTAACAGTACTAGTGAGTTGTGTTAATCCCTCTAAAGCGTAATATTCACATTGGACCGGTATAATTACCGAATCAGCCGCGCATAACCCATTAATGGTCAAAAGCCCTAAAGATGGCGGCGAATCAATGATTATAAAATCAAAATTCTCTTTTTCTTTCTGTAAAGCCTTCTTTAATCTATACTCTCTGCCTAACACACTAACCAGTTCCACCTCTGCTCCGGTCAGATCTACATTAGCGGGAGCTAGCCAGAGATTATTGATTGCTGTTTTCTGCAGAATATCTTTTATTTCAATTTCTTCCAAAAGTACATGGTAAGTGCTTTTTTTAATCTCGTGCTTATTTATACCTATTCCGCTGGTAGCATTTGCCTGAGGGTCCAAATCTATAAGCATTACCTTTTTCCCGGATACTGCCAGGTAGGTTGCTATGTTTATGGCTGAGGTAGTTTTACCTGTGCCACCCTTCTGGTTGCAGATAGCGATAATTTTACCCATTGTAATTTATAGAGTTACGAATTGTTCCACGCGGAACAATTGTAAATCAACTAAAATAATTATCTCAAAGCCGGCAATTTTGTCAAGTATTTTCTTTGCCTCTTATGGCACTTACTCTCACCCTAGCTGGCTTCTCTCCGGGCATACCAAAAAGCCCCTTTACTTCCTCGGAAAGTACCTCTATTTTTACCTTATTCCTCGGTAGCTTTAATTCCTTAAGAGCCTTCTTAACAGCCTCTTCTACGGTTTTACCTTCTACTTCAATATGGACTTTTGGTGTCATTTTGTTTGATTAAGCCGTATTTGATATACTAACATTAATATGCTATTTATAAGCCAATACAAAACCAGACCCGCTGGCATTCGGTAGAAAATAAAGCCAAATACTATAGGCATAACTATCAGCATTATTTTTTGTTGAGAAGCAGATGCCCCGCCAGCGCTAAAAGTAGAAATCTTCTGCTGAACGAACATTCCTATGGCCATCACAATAGGTAAAATATTAACTTCATTTCCCAGTACCGGCAGCGAAAATGGAAGCAAAAAGAGGCGATCCGGCTCTGATAAATCCTTTATCCATAAAAAGCTTGAGCCTTTTAGTGCTACCGAACGCATCAAAACCTGGTAAAGAGCGAAAAATATGGGCATCTGCAACAGCAAAGGTAAACAACCGCTAAGAGGATTAACTTTATGTTGGCTGTATAATGCCATTATTTCCTTATTTAATCTCTGGGGGTTATCTTTATAGTTTTTCTTCAATTCTTCTACATGAGGTTGCAGAGCCTGCATTTGCTTCATGGAGCGCATTTGTTTTAAAGACAAGGGCAAAAGTATAAGATAAATCAGGATGCTTAAAACAATAATCGCGACTCCCCAATTATGCGCCAAATTGAACAGAAATTCCAGCAATTGAAGCAAAACCTGGGCAATAAAGTCAAAGGCGCCATAATATATGATACTCGCCCACTCAGGCCTGACTTGGTTAATTAATCTTAACTCTTGTGGCCCTATATAGATAGAAAATTTGTGCTCAACCTCCTGATTAGGCGCCAAAACTTGCTCCTGCGATTGAAGGCCTACCTCTGAAACTTGAGGACTTAGCTTTTTAACAAAACCATTATAGCTACTTGTTTTTTCTGGCCCGATGATGGCGCAAAAATATCTATTCCTTAAACCAAGAAATTTTAAATCACTAAAAACAGCGTCCTTTTGCGCATTAGGATGTAGAGTTTTCTCAGCGGTGGCCACAGTTAGGGCGATAAACTGTGATTCTTCTTGCTTCACGGAAAAATCTACTAAACCCAAAAATAATGGTAAATTAATATTTAACGGGGCAGATGTCAAGTTTTTAATTTTTATGCTTAACACCATGTCGTACTTAGAGTTAGTAAAAAGAAACTGTTTAGAAATCTTTTTTGTCGCATCATCATACGTAAAAGTCACTGAATCGGCTGAAACTTTTTCTTTCTTAAACAGCAGGTTTTTGTCGCCAAGCAACAAGCCGTATTTTAAAGGAAATTTGTAAGAGTTATAAGATTTAAAAATAATTTCGTTAATTGCGGCCCTAGATTCATCAAAAACCACATCAAAATTTTTCTGCTGAAAATTAAATACAACCGGATTTTGAGTTTCCGCTATGTCATTGATCGAGGGGATCGATTGCGCGGAAGAGGGGGCTGAAACCGATGGAGAGCTGATAGTTGAAATTTGTTGCGTAACTTCTTTGTTATCAATACTATATGGCTTTGTAACAAAAGCCGACCAACTTAACAGGATCAACAATGACAACAGTATAAATAAAATAACGCGCTTATCCATAAAATAACTCCATTTTCTTAAACAACGGTGTGTAATAGGTACCCGGTTACTCTAAAGGGTCATACCCGGACCTTCCTGAAAAAGGATGACAACGCAACAAGCGTCCCAGGCCTTTAAATGCACCCCGTAAAAAACCGTACCTTTCAATTGCTTGCTTAGTGTATTCGGAACAACTGGGTGAAAAACGGCAGGCGCAAGGCAATACAGTTCTTATATATCCCTGGTATATTTTTAGCAGCTTAAGCGATATCTTTTGCAACATTAAATGCTTAGTCTTTTCCTGCCTTTTTGGCGTCGATGCGCCAGAACTTTCCTACCCGACTTTTTGGCCATCCGTTTTCGAAAACCCTGTTTTCGTTTACCTACGATGTGCGTCGGTGTCTTCAGATTTTTTTTCATTTTTCTAGTCCTTTTTTAAAGAGTGAAGGATAATTATAACACAACGGCAAAACAAGTCAACCTTTGATTGCTCTCTTGCCGACGCAAACGGACAGGTTCCTGCGCCCGGCTTAATTAGAGAAGAATTGTAACATATAAAGGGTAACAGGTCAAGACAAACAAAGCAATGCTCGCTGATTTCGGGATGGGTTCTCGCAAAATTTTTTGTTGACTGGGAAACAAAATATTGTATAATAATTCGCGTTTAACTTTTTTGCTTGCAACAACTTTTTTTTCTGTTATAATGGCGCAATGGTTATCCTAAAATATGCTGCGGCTAATTTTCCACAGATTTATCCAAGGTGTGAATAAGCTGTGAATAGAGTGGAAATGTCAAGCTAGAAGTACCTTTTGGCTTAGAAAGATTGCGGGAATGACGGTTGAAATAGATAATGTCTGGAAAAAGGCTGGGGAGCACCTGAAAGACAGGCTGGGGGAGACTATATTTGAAACCTGGATCTTACCCTTAAAACTCCGGCAAAAGAACGAACAAGGCCTAGTTATCGAAGCCCCTGACGACTTCTTTAAAGATTGGGTAGATAAACATTACAAATCAATTATACAAGAAGCCGTAAATTTAACTGCCAAAAAGGAACTTCCTATTTGCCTGGAAACTGGCGTTTCGGTCAAAGACGCCCCGGGCAAGGCAAAAACCGAAGAGCAACCCAGCAAACATCGTCATCCCATTGATAGTTCTAATTTAAACTCCCGCTATACATTTGAAAATTTTGTTGTTGGTTCGTCAAACCGGCATGCCCACGCTTATTCCTTAGCAGTAGCAGAATCTCCGGCAAAAGCCTATAACCCCTTGTTCATCTATGGCGGCGTAGGGCTGGGGAAAACTCATCTTATGCACGCCATCTGCCACTCCATAAAAAGCAAAAGCCCGGCGGCAGTAAAAATTTGTTATATGCCTTCTGAAAAATTTACCAACGAGTTGATTGACGCCATACAACATCACACTACCCCGGCTTTCAGGCAGAAATACCGGAACGTAGATATACTGGTTATAGATGATATCCACTTCATCGCCGGCAAAGAATCTACCCAGGAAGAGTTTTTCCACACCTTTAACACGCTGTATGACGCGCATAAACAGATCATCATTTCTTCTGACCGGCCGCCAAAAGAAATATCCAACCTTCAGGAAAGGCTGGTGTCGCGGTTCAGCTGGGGGCTTACTACCGACATCCAGCCGCCGGACCTGGAAACCCGGGTAGCCATATTAAAAAAGAAGATAGAGAGAGAACCCGTAGCTGTCCCGGATGACGTGATATTTTTTATCGCCCAGCTTATCAAAACCAATATTAGAGAATTAGAAGGCGCC
>CAYPRG010000021.1:2905-6441 GCA_964413025.1 uncultured Planctomycetales bacterium | reverse complement strand
GAGTTATCCCTGCCCGAGATAGGCGAGTTTTTCGGCGGAAAAGACCATACTACGGTTTTACATTCATATAATAAGATTAAAACTGAATTAAATAATAACGAAATTTTAAAAGATAAGGTTAATAGGATAGTCCAGCTTATTAAACAATAACTACAAGCTTATCCCCAGGGAAAATATTCCCTTAACATCAAAAAAAACAGGGGTTAAAAGGATTTTAACAGAAACTAAACCCATTACTACTATTACTATTTTTAATATTTATATTATAATAATATAAGGAGAGGGCAATGAAATTTACGGCAAAAAAGGAAATCCTTTTAAATGGAATACAAACCGTACAAAACATAATTACCGCAAAGGCAACATTACCTATATTATCCAACATTTTAATTGAAACACAAAAGGATAAAATCCGCTTAACCGCAACCGATTTAGATGTAGGTATAAGTTGTGTTATACCTGTGGATATTCAGGAACCGGGAGCGATAACCATACCGGCGAAAAGGTTTAGCGATATTGTTAAGGGGTTAACCAGCGAAAATATTAATATAAACACGAAAAAAAATAACCTGGTTAATATTGAAACGGAATTATGCCAATTTAAAATAATGGGGTTAGCCCATGAAGAATTTCCTACGCTGCCCGAGTTCAAAGATATGGAAGTAATAAAACTGGAACAGGTAAACTTAAAACAGATGCTTAATTTGACCTCTTTCGCGGTTTCTTTTGACGAAACCAGGTATATTTTAAGCGGGATACTTTTTAGGGTCTGCAAAAACAGTTTAACATTGGTGGCAACGGATGGAAAACGCCTGGCAATTATGGAGCGTAAATTAAAACAGGACATAGATAAGGATATACGCATTATAGTTCCGATCAAAACAATCCAGGAGTTGAGCCGTAACTTAAAAGATGAGGGCGAGCTATCTTTAACTTTAAGCGGCAGCCAGGTTTTGTTTGATTTAGGCGGCGTGGTTATTATCTCCCGCTTAATCGAAGGAGAGTTTCCTGATTACCGGCAGGTAATACCGGAAGTTTCTGAGAATAAAGTTTTAGTCGAGAGGGAGCAATTTTTATCGGCCGTGAGAAGGGCGGCCTTGCTGTCCACCCCGGATTATCAGGCGGTGAAGCTGGAGGTATTTAAGAACAAGTTGGTAGTTTCTAAAACCACCCCGGATATCGGAGAATCCCGCGAAGAGATGCCTATTAAATACCAGGGCAAAGAGATGGCCATTGGTTTTAACCCGAATTATTTAATAGATGTATTGAAAAATCTTCAGGACGAAACAATAGAGCTGGAGGTGTCCGATAGCGAAAGGCCAGGAGTTATGCGCGTAGACGGATATATTTATATTGTTTTGCCGATGCGCCTTGCTTAAATTTGCGCCATGGATGCAGTAAGGGATATAGTCAAGAATGTAATGCAGGAGCTGGAAACAAAAAAAACGGCATTATCCCGGGATGACCCAAACGTTTTGTTAAAAAAAGTCTTGACAAAAAAAGAGTTGGGGCATATAAAGTTTAATTATTTCCGCAAAGGGGTGGTGAATGTGAGCGTGGATTCGTCCACCTGGCTTTACCACCTGAATTTACAAAAAAAAGTTTTATTAGACAAGCTTATAAAAGAATCAGGTTCTATTAAGGATATTCGTTTCCGCATAGGAGATATAGAGTGAAGAAAGTAAAGCAGGATAATCAACAACAGGCGCCGGGGCTTCCGAAAGACAATCGGCCTTATGACGCTACTACCATACAGGTATTAGAAGGGATCGAAGCGGTAAGGCGCAGGCCGGCAATGTATATCGGCGATACCGCAGTACGCGGGTTGCACCACTTAGTGTACGAGGTGGTAGATAATAGCGTTGATGAATCGCTGGCCGGCCATTGCGACATCATAGGTGTGACTATTCGTCCGGATAATAGCGTAAGCGTTGTGGATAACGGCCGGGGCATACCCGTAGATATGCATAAGACCGAAAAGAAACCGGCGGTAGAAGTAGCTTTGACAACCCTGCATGCCGGAGGCAAGTTTGACCACCGGGTTTATAAAGTTTCCGGAGGGCTGCATGGCGTGGGGGTAAGTGTAGTCAATGCGCTTTCTGACTGGCTGGAAGTAGAGGTTAAAAGAGACGGTAAGATTTACCATCAGCGCTACGAACATGGCAGGACAGTTTCCAAATTAACGGTCATCGGCAAAAGCAACTCAACCGGCACCAAGGTGACTTTTAAGCCAGACCGCACCATTTTTAACAAGATAGATTTTTCCTATGACATATTATCCCAGCGCCTGAGAGAGCTGGCATTTTTAAATAAAGGCCTGAAGATAAAACTGGCCGATGAGCGCACCGATAAAGAAGCGGAGTTTGAATTTTCCGGCGGGATTGTTTCTTTTGTCGAGTACCTTAATAAGAATAAAAATCCCCTGCACAACAAGGTGATTTATTTTCAGAAGACCGAAGACAACGTTATTCTGGAGGGCGCGCTGCAGTATAACGATAGCTACTCGGAAACCCTGTTTTCTTTCGCCAATAATATAAATACCGTCGAAGGCGGCACGCACCTGTCGGGATTTAAGTCCGCTCTGACCCGGGCAATAAACCAATACGCAAAGGCAAAAAATTTAATCAAAGACGAGATAGGCATAAGCGGAGAAGATGTGCGCGAAGGCCTGACGGCAGTGATTAGCGTTAAAGTTCCTAATCCCCAATTCGAAGGCCAGACTAAAACTAAATTAGGTAATTCTGAAGTTGAAGGGTTAGTGGCATCAGCCAGCCTTGACGCCCTGGCTTCTTATTTTGAAGAAAACCCTTCTATTGCCAACAAGATTGTAGATAAAGTAATTGTTGCTTCGCGTGCCAGGGAAGCAGCGCGTAAGGCCCGCGAGCTAACCCGGAGAAAGGGAGCGCTTGAGGGAGCCGGCCTTCCTGGTAAGTTGGCCGATTGTTCTGAAAAGGATGCAGCTTTATGTGAACTGTATATTGTAGAAGGCGATTCTGCCGGCGGTTCGGCAAAACAGGGCCGCGACAGGAGATTCCAGGCCATACTCCCCATAAAAGGTAAAATCTTGAATGTTGAAAAAGCCCGCTTAGATAAAATCTTATCCAATGAAGAGATCCGCACCATCATTACCGCGTTAGGCACGGGAGTCGGCGAGGAGTTTGATCTTGGCAAATTACGCTACCATAAATTAATACTTATGGCCGATGCTGATATAGACGGTTCGCATATCAGGACCCTTTTGCTGACCCTCTTGTATCGCCAGATGTTTAAATTGGTAGAAGCAGGGCATGTTTATATCGCTCAGCCTCCGTTGTACAAAATTAAAAGAGGCCAGCGCGAAGAATATATCCAGACCGAAGAACAGATGAACGAACTGATTTTAGAATTAGGCAGAGAAGGCCACAGCTTTCTACGTTTAAAAGACAAGCAGGCTTTTACCGACAATCAGTTTAAAGAGCTATTACACTTATTGGTAGAATTGGAAAAAGTAGGTAAAAATTTAGACAAAAAGGGAGTAGGATTCATAAAATATCTCA
>CAYPRG010000021.1:0-2805 GCA_964413025.1 uncultured Planctomycetales bacterium | reverse complement strand
ATAAATGAAAAGGAACAAAAAGACTGCTTCGCTTTAAGAGAAGTTTTGACATATATAAAGGATGCTGCTACAAAAGGGATGCACATACAAAGATATAAGGGTTTGGGAGAGATGAATCCCCATCAACTTTGGGAAACTACCATGGACCCGGAGAAACGCACGCTTTTAAAAGTGACCCTGGATGATGCGGCCGGGGCCGAAGAAATATTTACTACGCTTATGGGTGATCAGGTAGAGCCGCGCCGCGAATTCATTGAAAACTATGCCCATCAGGTAAAAAATCTGGATATATAACATGTATACGAGAAACGAAAAGATAATTTCGGTTTCCATCGAGTCTGAAGTTAAGGATTCTTATTTAAATTACGCGATGAGTGTAATTGTCGGCCGCGCCCTGCCCGATGTGCGCGACGGCTTAAAGCCGGTGCATCGGCGCGTTCTTTATGCCATGCAGGAACTTAGCCTGGAACATTCTAAGCCCTATAAGAAATGCGCGCGTATTGTAGGTGAAACCATGGGTAAGTACCATCCGCATGGGGACGTGGCGATTTATGATACCCTGGTAAGGATGGCCCAGGATTTTTCTCTGCGCTATCCATTAGTTGATGGCCAGGGTAATTTTGGCTCTGTTGACGGTGATGCTGCCGCGGCCATGCGTTACACAGAAGCCAGGCTTGCCGCGATCTCCGAAGAGATGCTCGCCGATATAGATAAAGATACGGTTAATTTCGGGCCTAATTTTGATTCTTCCCTGAAAGAACCGCTTTTATTGCCCGCAGCGTTGCCTAATCTTTTAGTGAATGGCTCAAGCGGTATCGCGGTAGGCATGGCTACAAATATCCCTCCGCATAATTTAACCGAAGTTGCCGAAGCGATCATTTATCTTTTGGACCACCCCGAGGCAGAGATAAAAGACCTGATGCGTTATATCAAGGGCCCGGATTTTCCTACCGGCGGGGTAATCTGCGGCAAGGGAGGGATTAAAGACGCCTATACCACAGGCAGAGGTAAACTTATTGTCCGGGCGCGGGCGACGGTGGAACACCAGAAAAACGGCAAAGATTTAATTGCCATAACTGAAATTCCCTACCAAGTACAAAAATCCGGCATCATTGAAGCCATTGCCGCCTTAGTGGACGATAAAAAAATAGAGGGCATTTCCGATGTGCGCGATGAGTCCGACAAAGACGGTATGCGCATCGTGGTTGAGTTAAAACGCGACGTCGAACCCCAGATTATATTAAACCAGCTTTTTAAACATACCCAATTAGAGAATACCTTTGGTATCATTATGCTGGCGTTGGTAGAAAACCGGCCGAAGGTCTTAAATTTACGCCAGGTCTTGGACGCTTACATTGAACATCGCAAAGTAATTGTCAGGCGCAGGACGCAGTTTGAATTAGATAAGGCCCTGAAGCGGGCGCATATATTAGAAGGTTTAAAAATAGCCCTTAAATATATCGACCGCATTATCAAGGTAATCAAGACCTCTAAGAATACAGAGAACGCCAAAGAACGCTTGATGAAGGAATTCGGGCTATCCGATATCCAGTCACAGGCGATATTAGAGATGCAGCTGCAGCGCCTGACCGCGCTGGAACGCGATAAGATAGATGCGGAATACCTGGAGTTGTTAAAAAAGATTGAGCTGTGCCGGGCCATACTCGCATCAGAGAAAAAAATCGAGGGAATCATCAAGGAAGAATTAGAAGCCCTGAAGAAAAAATATGGCGACGAGCGCAGGACCGATATCGTGGGAGAAGTTGAAGAATTAGAGGTAGAAGATTTGATTGCCGATGAGGACGTAGTGGTTACCATCAGCCACGGCGGCTATATCAAGCGCCTTCCGGTGAGCTCTTATCGTAAACAAAAACGCGGCGGCACAGGCGCCAGCGGTGCTGAAGTTAAGGAAGAGGATTTTGTTGAGCATCTCTTTGTTGCTTCTACGAAGGATTATCTTTTAATTTTTAGTGATAAGGGCCAGGTACACTGGCTCAAGGTTTACGAGATTCCACAGGCCAGCCGTACCTCTAAAGGCAAAGCCATAATTAATTTGTTAGAAATGGAAGCGGGTTCCAAGATAAGCTCTACCATACCGGTCAAGGAATTCTCCTCCGACAAATACCTGGTGATGGTTACCAGGCGGGGGCAGATAAAGAAAACCAGGCTTGATGCCTACGGTAATCCGCGCAAAGGCGGTATTATCGGGATCACTCTGGATAAGGACGACGAGTTAATCAGCGTAGAATTAACCGACGGAAATCACGAATTGCTTATCGGCACTCGCCAGGGTAAAGCTATAAGATTTTCTGAAAGTAAAGTCAGGGATATGGGACGGCAGGCGCACGGCGTGCGGGCCATTTCCTTAGCTAAAAAAGATAATGTAATTGATATGGTTCTGACCCAGAAAGATTCTACCGTGTTAACGGTTACAGAATTAGGCTTTGCTAAGCGCAGCCCTGTTACGGAATATCGCCTCACCAGCCGCGGCGGAAAAGGCGTCATCAATATGAAGGTTACCTCTAAGAACGGCGAAGCGGTGAGCCTTAAGACCGTAAACGATGATGATGAACTAATGGTAATTACTCAGAATGGAATGTTTTTACGTTGTGCTATAAAAGATATACGCAGCACGGGCCGCTCTGCCCAGGGCGTGCGCTTGATCAAGCTTCAGGATAAAGACCGCGTTTCTTGCGTTGCTCCCGTGATTGCGGAAGAGGAAGAATAAATTTTGTCCCCATCGTCTAGCCTGGTCTAGGACAAGAGCTTTTCAAGCTCTCGACACCGGTTCAAATCCGGTTGGGG
>CAYPRG010000020.1:1838-12980 GCA_964413025.1 uncultured Planctomycetales bacterium | reverse complement strand
TGGCGATGACAGCATTTTCAGGATATCTTTCCAGGTTGATAACGGAAGCAGATAGCGGGATCGTCACTGTTAAGGGGGCAGCGGCAATCGCTTCAGACGTAGAGAAGGCTTTGATAGAGAAGAAAGCTTTTGAGCTTTTTATTACTGGCGATCAGGTATTTATATCGATAATGAAGAAAATATCTTCTGAAACAGAGGAACATATGCGAGCTTGTAAGGAGCTTTTTCAGCAGATAGAAGGTTAGGACATAAATGGCAGAGACAAAAATTCAAAATCTTTGTAGTTTTACACGTAACCAGGGTTGCGCGGCAAAAACACGTAAGGCCTTCTTAAAGAGGATAATTAATTCTCTTCCGGAATTAACAAATAAATATAAGAAGGGGATAGTTTGCGATTACGGCTCCTTTGATGATGCGGCTGTTTACAGGCTGGATAAAGAAAATTCCCTGGTCTGCACAGTTGATTTTATTACCCCGGTTACCAATGACCCTGGGAGATTCGGCCAGATTGCAGTGGCTAATTCGCTAAGCGATATTTACGCCAAGGGCGCAGTGCCTTCGCTGGGATTGAATATACTTGGTTTTCCCCAGGAAAAAATCGACCTGGCAATAATCGAAAAAATACTCAAGGCAGGGCATGATAAGGCCGAAGAGGCGGGGATTTCTATTATTGGTGGCCATACGATTAACCTGTCCGAGATTTTTTATGGGTTGGCCGCGTTCGGAATTGTTAAAAATAATGAGATAATCTTTAATTCCGGGGCCCGCGATAACGATGTCTTGATACTCACCAAGCCCCTGGGTACAAATGTGGTGTTTACTTTGGCAAACCGGATGGGTGCTGAAATTAAACCGGTTATCATCAAGAATTGCCTTGATCTGGCCTGCGAATTGAATAAGGTGCCGAGTATTTTAATGAAAGAAGTCGGCGCCAACGCCTGCACAGATATCAGCGGTTATGGATTTATAGGGCATTTATCCCAGATGCTGGAGGCAAGCAAGAAAAAGGCAGTGGTTTATTCTGCCAAAGTCCCTGTCATTAAAGAATCTTTAAATTTTGTTCAAATGAGTTACCATGCCTGTTCCATAGAGGCAAATAAGAAGGACTTTGAAGATAGCGCGCAGTTTTCTTCGGCTGTCCCTGCTCCCTTAAGGGAGCTTTTATTTGACGCTCATACTTCCGGGGGGTTGCTTATTTCTCTGCCGGAGAAAAAAGCCGTCACGCTTTTAAGCAAGCTTCATAAGAATAAAATAGCCCATGCTTCTATCGTGGGCAGGATTGTAGATGCGAAAAAACAAAAGAGCCTGGTTAATGTTGAATAGCTTATATTGTTTTGCAGCACCGCCGTTTATTATTGATAGGTAGGTAATTGTTTTTGTTACTACTTGATTTATTAAGATTCAGGTAGTATACTAAAAAAAGTAAAGGCGATGAGGTTCGCCTCTTTAAGAAACCACCTCAAAGGTGAAGGTTGATAACCTCTACTAGAAATGGTAGAGGTATTTTTATATAAGCCTCTACCGGAAATCGGCAGAGGTTTTATTTTTTCTCTTGCAGAATAAGGAGGATTCCATGGAAGGAATTTTTACTATTGCGGCAATTTGGCTAGGGTTGGCAGTCTTATCTACTGTTATTGCGTATCACCTTAAGATATCAATAGCTCTTATTGAGATTTGTATCGGTGTGGCGGCAGCTGCTGTTGCCAATTATTTCTTTGGCCAGAATGCATTAGGAAGCAATCTGGAATGGCTGCGTTTTCTGGCTGCAACAGGCGCTGTTTTGCTTACGTTTTTGGCAGGCGCGGAACTTGACCCCAAAGTCATATCTTCCAAGAAGAAAGAAGTGTTTATAGTGGGGCTGGTGGGATTTTTAGCGCCGTTTCTAGGTTGCGCGGCTATAGCAAGATTTATCCTGCATTGGAACCTTCAGGCAAGCTGGTTAGCCGGGGTGGCGCTTTCCACAACCTCTATGGCTGTTGTTTACGCTGTTATGCTTGAGACTGGTTTTAACAAGACGGAATTTGGCAAGGGAATTTTGGGTGCCTGTTTCATTAATGACTTAGGCACGGTAATAGCCCTTGGGCTTATATTCGCACCATTTACCCATAAGACAGTTATTTTTATCGTTGCAAGCGTCATTGTATTAGGATTGTTTCCATTTGTGACGTCATTTTTGACCAGAGTATATGGCAATAGAACCGCTGCTATCCGGGCTAAGTGGGTGGTTTTAGTGTTATTCAGCCTTGGCGCGCTTGCCTACTGGTCAGGAAGCGAAGCAGTGCTGCCTGCTTATGTAGCCGGAATACTTTTGGCTGAGTTTGCGGCGAAAGAACATCATTGGGTCAGGCGCATGCGCACACTAACAATAGGTTTTCTTACGCCGTTTTATTTTCTGCGCGCCGGGACACTTGTTTCGCTGCCGGCTCTTTTAGCCGCTCCGCTTATATTTTTGGTTTTATTTACCGCTAAGGTTATCTCAAAAATCTTCGGGTTATACCCTGTTATCGCTAACTTCCGGAAGGAACGTTCAGAAAGATGGTATTATACTCTTATGATGTCTACCGGGCTTACCTTTGGTACAATATCGGCTCTTTACGGGCTTTCCCGCGGCATAGTCACGCAAGAACAATATTCCTTTCTGGTGGCAGCAGTTATCGCAAGCGCGGTCATTCCGACCGTAATTGCTAGTTTTGCATTTCTGCCAAAGCATCTTCTTCCGGCTATTTCTCCCAAAAAACGCATGGATCAAGTGGCATCCGAAGGAGGGATAGACGAGGAATAAAGGAACCTCGCTATTCCGCCATTTTTTCCTTGACAGGGCTGCTTGATATGGTAAACTTGTTATGAACATATGTTCATAACTAAAGGAGCCGATTATGCGGCCTAAAATGATACGTTGGGTAAAGTGTGTCCCGGGCGAGAGGTGTTTTAAACCACTTTGTAAACCCTTAAGTAAATTAGAGGGGGTTTATTTAACTCTTGATGAATTTGAAGCGGTACGGCTTGCCTGCCTTGAAGAACTAAAGCAGGTCGATGCCGCGAAGTTAATGAAAATCTCACGGCCGACTTTCTCGCGGATTTTAACTTCAGCCCAGAGAAAGATTGCCGATGGTTTAGTGAACATCAAGGCCATTCGCATAGAGGGGGGTTGTTGTAAGATCAAAGGAAGGATCAAGGAATGAAAGAGTGGAAGAAATTTTTGTATATTGTAGCGGCGTTTTTGGCATGTTTCTATCTGCCGATAGAAAATCTGCGTTTTAATAACGCAATATTTGAGGCATTGGCGCTGGTTAAATGGTATGCCCGCGAGCATGTGCTTCTATGCCTTGTGCCAGCTTTTTTTATTGCAGGTGCTATCTCGGTATTTGTCAGCCAGGCGTCGGTGATGAAATATTTCGGAGCCAAGGCGAATAAATTCCTTTCCTACAGCGTTGCTTCAGTATCGGGGACGATTCTTGCCGTTTGTTCTTGTACCGTTTTACCTTTGTTCTCTGGTATCTACAAAAGAGGGGCAGGGTTAGGCCCGGCGATAGCCTTTCTTTATTCGGGGCCCGCTATTAATGTTCTTGCCATTATTCTTACCGCGCGTATTCTCGGATGGCAGCTGGGTTTGGCAAGAGCAATAGGCGCGGTAATATTTAGCGTGGTTATCGGCTTATTAATGCATTTGATATTTTTGAAAGAAGAAAGAGCCCGCCACGCAAACGGGGATTTCAACATCAGTGAGATCAAGGAAACGCGGACTTTACCGCAGACGATACTTTATTTTGCATCAATGGTTGCCTTTCTTGTCTTTGCGAATTGGGGTAAACCTTTAGAGGGAGATCATGGGGCATGGTTTTTGATTTATCAGTATAAATGGTGGATTGCAGGATTTTCTCTTGTTGGTTTAGTTATTATGCTCTTCAAATGGTTCAAAAAGGATGAACTAAAAGAATGGACTGGCGCTACATGGGGTTTTGCTTTACAAATCTTGCCATTATTACTAGGTGGGGTACTTGTTTCAGGATTCTTACTCGGTAGAGTCGGGCACGAGGGCGTTATTCCTTCAAAATTTGTTGCAATGCTTGTAGGCGGTAATTCGCTGTGGGCGAATTTCTTTGCGTCAATTGTAGCGGCGTTTATGTATTTTGCCACACTTACTGAGGTGCCTATATTGCAGGGGTTAATCGGATCGGGTATGGGGAAGGGGCCCGCTTTGGCGCTTCTTTTGGCCGGGCCTGCTTTAAGTCTACCTAGTATGTTGGTTATACGGGGAATTATTGGTACTAAGAAAACTGCTGTATATGTGGCTTTGGTTGTGGTTATGGCAACCATATGCGGGATGATTTTTGGGGTGATAGTTAAATAATATTGAGGAGGCCAATGAAAAACACGTCAAGTGAAATCAAAAAACTGGTGAGAGACGGTTATGCTAAAGTTGCGGCACAAAAGACTTCTTGTTGTTCTTCGAATTCTTGTTGTGGCAGCGCTACCCAGGCTAAGGATATAAGTAAGAGTGTCGGGTATAGCGATGAAGAGATGAGTGTTGTTCCGGATGGCGCGAATCTCGGCCTTGGCTGCGGCAATCCGGTTGCGATTGTATCATTAAAAGAGGGCGAGGTAGTTCTGGACTTGGGTTCGGGCGCAGGGTTTGATGTTTTTCTTGCTTCGCGACGCGTCGGAAAGTCCGGACGTGTTACCGGTGTTGATATGACTCCGGAAATGATTGAAAAGGCGCGAACAAATGCCAAGAAAGGTAATTACGATAACGTAGAATTTAGGCTTGGGGAGATTGAGAAATTACCGATTGAGGATAATTCAGTCGATGTGATTATCTCAAACTGCGTAATCAATCTTTCGCCGGATAAGCAAAGCGTGTTTAAAGAGGCGTTTAGAGTATTAAAGCCAGGCGGTAGGCTTATGGTATCGGATCTTGTCCTCATAAAAGATTTGCCAGATGCCATAAAGGAATCGGTTGAGGCCTATGTAGGTTGTTTTGCCGGAGCGATTAAGAAAGACGAATATCTAAGACTTATTACAATGGCTGGTTTTAAAGATGTTAAGGTGATTAGCGCATCGAGCTATCCGGTGGATGCCATGTTTGATAACCTCGAGGGCGCTCAAGATGCGGTACTAAGCATAAAAGTTTCAGCGGTGAAAATATAAACGGAGGCATAAAATGAAAGTCGAGATTTTAGGAGTGGGTTGTTCGAAGTGTAAACAATTAGCCGAAAACGCGGAGGCGGCTTTAAAAGAACTGGATATCACCGCTGAAATTTCCAAGGTGACGGATATCGATAAAATTACCGAATACGGCGTGATGATGACTCCGGCATTAGCTGTTGACGGCGCTGTTGTATCAGCCGGTAAGGTATTGAGTAAGGACGAGATTAAGAAAATCTTATCAAAATAAGAAAGGATTAAGAATTGAAGAGACTATTTCTGATTCTTCTGGCGGCTGTTGCGCTAAGTAGCAGCGGCATAGTTCTTTCGCCGCTAGCTCAAGCAGCAGAGGATGCAAAAGGCGTGCATGTTGTTGCATATTATTTTCATGGGACATTTCGCTGTCCGACTTGCCATAAACTGGAGCAGTATTCAAGGGAGGCAATAGAGGCCAATTTTAAGGATGAACTCAGCTCTGGGAAGCTGTTGTTTCTTGTAATTAATATCGATGAAAAAGAAAACCAGCATTTTGTGAACGATTACCAGCTTTATACAAAGTCGCTTGTTTTATCTCTGGTTAAGGATAGCAGGGAGATAAAATCAAATAATCTGGCTAAGATTTGGGATTATGTCGGAGATAAGCAGAAATTTATTGATTACGTTAAAGCAGGGGTCGTTGATTTCCTGAAAGAAACCAAATGACAGAGATATTTATAGGTTTTGCCTCAGCCTTGTGGCTGGGGATTCTGACATCTATTAGTCCGTGTCCTTTGGCCAGTAACGTGGCTGCTATTTCGTTTCTCTCTAAGAAGATAGCTCATCCTGCGCTTGTGTTCATTTCCGGGTTGGCTTATACGCTTGGCAGAATGGTTTCGTATGCCATCCTGGGATGGATTATAATCAATTCCCTTTTAAGCGTTCCTCAAGTCGCTCAGTTCTTACAGAAATACATGGGTAAAGCTTTAGGTCCGTTATTAATTATTACCGGGCTTATTTTGTTGGAAGTAATTACTATTCGTTTGCCGGGAGTGGCGCTTTCACAAAAGCATCACAATAAACTTGCGGAAGCCGGAGCTGGGGGCGCTTTTTTACTTGGTTTTATTTTTGCTTTGGCGTTTTGCCCAATTTCGGCGGCATTATTCTTTGGCAGCCTTATTCCTTTAGCGCTTAACCATAAAATCGGCGTCCTACTGCCGTTTATCTACGGGATAGGCACAGGATTACCGGTTCTTGTATTTGCTGTTGCCATTGCTTTAGGCCTGACATCATTGAGCCGCTGGTTTCATAGAATCACACGGTTTGAATATTACACCCGCAAGATCACCGGAGCCATATTTATCATGGTTGGGTTGTACTATGCAGGGATATATATTCTAAGATTATTCTAATCTGAATAATTGGAGATGGCAGTGGGAGGGGGAGGGTCATGGGTGAAAACATTATTAGGAAATTATCATTCTTAGACAGGTTTCTGACGCTGTGGATATTCTTAGCCATGGGGGTAGGAGTTTTATCCGGCTATGCCTATCCGCAAATTGTCGGGTTTTGGAATAAATTTCAGGTGGGGACGACCAATATTCCGATTGCTATCGGTTTGATTCTGATGATGTATCCTCCCTTAGCAAAGGTTAAATATGAAGAGATGGGGGATGTGTTTCGTAATACAAAAGTGCTTTGGCTTTCGCTAATTCAGAACTGGGTAATCGGGCCTGTCCTTATGTTTATTCTTGCGGTTGTGTTCTTGCGGGGGTATCCCGAATATATGGCGGGGCTTATTATGATCGGGCTTGCGCGTTGTATTGCCATGGTGATTGTTTGGAATGAGTTGGCAAAAGGCGATACCGAATATTGCGCGGGGCTCGTGGCGTTTAATTCCGTTTTTCAGGTGTTGTTTTATTCTGTCTATGCCTGGTTTTTTATTACAATATTGCCGACATGGCTCGGGCTTAAGGGGTCGATAGTGCGTATTACAATTGGGCAGATTGCCTGGAGTGTTTTTATTTATCTGGGGATACCGTTTCTTGCCGGTATCATCAGCCGGTTTAGTTTGATTAAGCTTAAAGGAAAAGAGTGGTATGAGAAGAAGTTTATTCCTCGGATCAGCCCCTTGACGCTTATCGCGCTTCTTTTTACCATATTGGTGATGTTTTCTCTTAAAGGAGAATGTATTGTAAAAATCCCGCTTGATGTAGTGCGCATAGCGATTCCGCTTGTCATCTATTTCGTAGTAATGTTTTTGGTGTCTTTCTATATGGGTAGGAAAGCAGGAGCGGATTATTCAAAAACAACTACACTTTCATTTACGGCAGCAAGCAATAATTTTGAGTTGGCTATCGCTGTCTCTGTGGCTGTGTTTGGGATTAATTCAGGAGCGGCTTTTGCTGCAGTTATCGGCCCGTTAGTAGAAGTTCCGGCTCTTATTATCCTGGTTAATGTCGCGCTGTGGTTTAAGAAAGTACTTCTCTGGGGGAAGTCTTAAGGTGATAGAGGAGGGAGTTTTAGTTTTGTTTGAACAGGGCTTTATCGGCTTCGATTAAGTCCCCGCAAAAAATCCATACCGCAATTTGCAGGCGCTCGTCGTTTATCTTGATTATCTTGCCGTCTTTCTGGATACTTTGCCCTTTATTGATGTCTTTGGCTTTATCCTTGTCTCTAAACAGAAATACTACCTCATAGGGAGTATTTCTGTTTTTGGTTTTCTGCTGTTCTGTGCTGACCTGGTAGTAGGTGCCTTTTACGTCGTTTACCGTGTCAAAAAAATCATATTCTCCGGCGTTATCCACTATGCCGCCGGTAGAAATCTCCTTACCCAAATTATCCTGCAATATCTGGTTTTTCTGCAAATCGGTTGCCCCCTGAAAACTATCCACTAATTTACCTATATCTATTGCTTCGGAATAGGAGAGGCCGCAAGCAGTAAAAAGAAATATTAAAACAAATGCGCAAAAATTCATAATTTTAATCATATATTCCTCCTGATTTTCTTTTTTCTAATATACCTTTTTTAAGGGTAGCATGCAATCTTTTATTTAATGAATAAATTCTTAAAAATTGCTTGACATCTATATGCAATAAACATATAATTATATTCAGAATTATACATTTATATACAAAAGTATATGATTGTATGCTATTTACATACATATTTTCGGAGGAATAATGCTGTTTTCAAAAAATACCCTTAAACTCTTAAAGGTTTTTTTTGCCCACCCTGAGCAGCAGTTCTATATCCAGGAGCTGGGAAGGGTGATGAAGAAGAAGCCGGGAGTTTTTCAGAGGGCCCTTTATGGCCTTGAGAAGCAGGGGCTGCTGCAGAGTTGTTATAAAGCAAACGCCCGTTTCTTTAGCATCAACAAAAATCATCCCCTCTACAATGAATTTAAAACAATAGTCCAGAAGATGGCTTGTTTGGTGGTTCTGTTGTTAAGCTTTAGCCCTGGTTATTGCGAAGAAAAGAAGATGGAGGCTTTATCGCTTTCTTCATTAAAAGAAGCGGTCAAGATTGCTTTTAAAAACAATAAGGATATTCAGATACAGGAATACGCGCTTAAGATATCCAGCGCCGACATATTAAACGCCAGGAGCGAGTTCCTGCCGAAAGTTGATTTTAATACCGGCTATACCCATAACGGGGCGGTGTTAAAATCTTCAAGCGCCGGCTCCAAAAAGGACAACGGTATATTTACCGGTTACAAAAACGATAATCAGATGGGGGTAAGCGTAAATGAGACTATTTATAACGGCGGGGCTAATCTTGCCGGGTTAAGGGAGGCGCAGCTTGGTTTAAAGGAGCAGATAGAGACCTTGCGGGCTACAAGACTCAATGTGGAACTTGATGCAAAAAGGCTTTATTACGGGCTTTTGCTTGCCTATGAAACAAAACGCATAGCTGGAGACTTGGTGCAGCAGGCAGAGAGCCATTATGAAGAGGTAAAAAACAATTTCCAGCAGGGCACTTCCTCAAAGTTTGACGTCCTGCAATCAAAGGTTCAAGTGTCATTGCTCATGCCGCAGTTAATAAGCGCTCAGAATTCCGTGGATTTGATTATCGCGGAGATGGATAAGCTTCTTGGTTTGAAAGTGGGCAGTGGGATTATTATCAGCGATAAATTAATTTATGAATCGCTAGAAATAAAAGAAGGAGAGTTTTTGAAAGAGGCTTATTTGAACGAGCCGGAAATGATTTTAAAGTCACTGGGCATAGATATCAGCAAGTGGGCGATCAAATACGCAAAGGCAGGGTGGCTTCCCCAGATAGATGCGAGCGCTGAATATCTCTACAGGTCCGGTAATATGGCAAATATGTTCAATAGCAAGCATAATAATTGGGATATTGGTTTTTCCGTGCGCATACCTATATTCGACGGGTTCTCCACAAAAGCAAAGGTGGATGCTGCCCGGGCAAAATATATGCAATCGGTTATCGGCAAAGATAATTTATCCGACCAGGTAGCGGTTGATGTCAGAGAGGCTTGCCTTGATTTGACTGAAGCGGCCTCGATCATAAAATCCCAGGAGGATAATTTACAAGACGCCAAAGAAGCCCTGGAGATTTCTTATGTCCGTTACAATAACGGGGTGGGAATAAATCTGGATGTTATGGACGCGCAGGTTTCTCTGGCTAATGTGCAGAAGAATCTCGCCGAAGGTATTTATGATTATATAATGGGAAGGGCAAGGCTTGATAGGCTTATGGGCAAGAGTATCATGAAGGAGGAGAAATGAAAAAGAAAATAAGGCTTATACTTATATTGGCGATATTGGCTATTGCTGCCTACGTAGCGGTCAGTTTTATATTAAAAGCAGAAAACAAAAACGGCAAGGTGATCAAGGTTTCCGGTACCATTGAAGGCGATGATGTGCGTATATCTTTCAGGGTGGAAGGGCAGATTACAGAGCTTCTCACTGATGAAGGAGAGGTCATAAAGAAAGACGATATTGTCGCCAGGCTGAACAAGGATGAGCTGAGCAAGGTTAAGGCCGAGGCAGAGGCATCTTTGAAACTGGCAGAATACCAATATAAGCTTGACGCTGACGATTATGTCAGGGCGGAAAACCTGTTAAAGGCCGGGGCAATTTCAGCCCAAAAACGCGACGCGGCAAAGACTAAGATGGATACCGATTCGGCTAATGTCAAGCAGCTGCAGGCTTCTTTGGAATTGGCCAATACAAAATTGGGCTGGGCGGATTTAGCTAGCCCTCTTGACGGCTATGTGCTGGTAAAGAGCGCCTTGCCAGGGGAAGTAGTGCAGACGGGGTCCCCGGTTTTTACCGCGGTAAACCTGGACAACCTTTGGGTTACTGCTTATATAAATGAGACTGATTTAGGCAGGGTCAAATTAGGGCAGAAGGCCTACGTGGAAACAGATACTTACCGCGGGAAAAAATATGACGCTAAGGTTTCATTCATATCAAGCCAGACAGAGTTCACTCCTAAATACATCCAAACCAGCGAGGAAAGAGTAAAGTATGTTTACAGGATAAAGGTCAGGGTCAATAATTCCAGCCTGGATTTAAAGCCCGGGATGCCCGCGGATGCTTATATAGTGGCCGAATAAAGTCATTAATGGTTACAATAAAAACCGAGAATCTTACCCGTAAATTCGGGACATTGATTGCTCTTGACCATCTTAATTTGGAGGTCGAAGAAGGGGAGATTTTTGGTTTAGTCGGCCCGGATGGCGCGGGAAAATCTACTACCATGCGACTCTTAACCGGGATTCTGGACCCTACAGAGGGGCAGGCCTGGGTTTACAATAAGCATACCGTAAAAGAAGCTGAACCCTTGAAAGAATATACCGCTTATATGTCCCAGCGCTTCGGGCTTTATGAGGAATTAAGCGTTTTAGAAAATATTAATTTTTACGCCGATGTATATGGAGTTGCCAAAGAGAAGCGCCAGGAGGCGATTGACCGCCTGCTCGGTTTTTCCGGGCTGCTGCCTTTTAAACAGCGTTTTGCCGGCAAGCTTTCCGGAGGGATGAAACAAAAGCTGGG
>CAYPRG010000020.1:0-1738 GCA_964413025.1 uncultured Planctomycetales bacterium | reverse complement strand
GAGATTTTCGGATTCTTAGGGCCTAACGGCGCGGGGAAATCAACTACTATCAGGATGCTCT
Source organism: uncultured Planctomycetales bacterium (assembly GCA_964413025.1). Taxonomy (GTDB): domain Bacteria; phylum Omnitrophota; class Gorgyraeia; order Gygaellales; family Profunditerraquicolaceae; genus CAYPRG01. The sequence goes on along the minus strand of CAYPRG010000020.1, from coordinate 1,677 downwards.
GCGGAATTATTCCGCCTACTTCAGGCAGCGGGCAGGTGGGCGGGTACGATATTATCAAGGAGCAGTATAAAATCAAAGAGCATATCGGTTATATGTCACAGAAATTCTCCCTCTATGATGATTTGACTGTTGCAGAAAATATAAATTTTTACAGCGGGGTGTATAAAATCCCTAAGGCTGAAAAAAAAGAGCGTTTTGAAGAGACTATCCGCACCGCGGGCTTAGAAGGGATGGAATCAAATCTTACAGTCACGCTTGCCGGCGGATGGAAGCAGCGCCTGGCATTAGGGTGCGCGCTTCTGCATAAGCCAAAGATGCTGTTCCTTGATGAGCCGACATCGGGCGCAGACCCCCTGACCCGGGCAAACTTCTGGAATGTTATCAAGGAACTGGCAAGCCGGGGGGTGACTGTTTTTGTTACTACCCATTATATGGATGAGGCGGAAAATTGTAACCGTATGGTTTTGATTTATCACGGCACGATTATCGCCATGGGCACACCCCATGAGATGAAGACTAAGTGTATGAAAAATGAAGTGCTTGAGATTACATTGGCTGATTCCCAAGATTGGCTGGAAAGGATCAATAAAATAGAAGGAGTGAAAGACGCCGCATTATTCGGGGTGAATATACACGCTGTTGTCTATGATAGTTCTAAGGCATTGCCGGCGATAAAAGGGTTCCTGCAAAAAGAGAAAGCAGGGGACTTTAGCGTGAATAAAATTCTTCCTTCCCTGGAAGACGTGTTTGTTTCTTCTATAGAAGACTACGATAGGGAACATAAAGGATGAATTTAAGAAGAGTTAATGCTGTTGCTTGGAAGGAATTTATTCAGATCAGGCGCGACCCCCGTTCGCTGGGCCTGGCCCTGGTAATCCCTATGTTTTTACTGATTATCTTTGGTTACGGGCTTTCTTTGGATATTGACCATGTGCGCACTGTGATATGGAATCAGGATGCTTCGTCCGAGCTTACCCGTGATTTCCTGCTTAATTTTAAGAACTCAAAATATTTTAAAATAGTCGGCTATGCCGATAACTACAGGGATATCGAACGGATGATTAACGGAGGCGAGGTGATGATGGCCTTGATCATACCTAAAGATTTCTCGCATTATTTGGATTCCGGTAAGGCCGCGCCACTGCAGTTGATAATGGACGGAAGCGATGCCAATACCGCGACTATAGCCAGAGGTTATGTGCAGACAGTAGTTGCCAAATACAATGTAAATCTGTTATCCGAAGCATTTGCCCGTCACGGCTTGGAAGCATCTCAGTCTATAGATGCCCGCTCAAGGATCTGGTTTAATATGGGGTTGACCAGTACTTGGTTTATCGCCCCCGGAGTCATCGCTATGATCATCATGATTATCGCGGCTTTGCTTACCTCTATCTGTGTTGCCAGGGAATGGGAGAGGGGTACTATGGAGCAGTTGATATCTACTCCTGTGAAAGCCCCGGAACTAATTATCGGTAAATTCATACCTTATTTTGCCATCGGATTCTTCGATCTTGTCGTAGGAGTGCTTATGGCCAGGTTTTTATTCGGTGTTCCTTTCAGGGGGAATTATCTTCTGCTGGTTGTTTTAAGCACTCTTTTCTTAACCGGGGCCCTCTCACAAGGGATAATAATTTCTGTAGTCGCCAAAAGCCAGCTGATGGCCAGCCAGTTAGCCAC
>CAYPRG010000019.1:9135-13353 GCA_964413025.1 uncultured Planctomycetales bacterium | reverse complement strand
CGTCCCTCACACTTCCGGGACGCTTTAGAAATTTATTTTTTACAGCGCCTTAGTGTCGGAAAAATCAACTATCCAAATTTATCAAACTCGCTCTTTTTTCTATCCACAAAGATTAAGTATACCCTAGATATTCAATTTGTCAAGGGAACCCTTATTCTATTATAAAATTGATTTTTGTCAAGTATTTTTTTTGTTAAATTCGTAACCCGCGGAATATCTATATGTTTGGCTTCTGACTTATTTAGCAACCAACTCGGTTATCTTGAATATCGGCAGGAATAAAGATACCACGATACCGCCTATCACTATGCCTAAAAAGGCGATAACCAGCGGCTCTATCAGGCTGGTCAACCCGGCAACCGCGGCGTCCACCTGCTCGTCGTAAAAATCGGCTATCTTAGAAAGCATTTTCTCCAGCTGGCCGGTTTTTTCTCCCACCCCGATCATCCGGGAAACCATAGGAGGAAAAATCCCGCTTTTTGCCAGAGGCTGAGAAAGAGGCTCGCCGTCGCGCACGGCGGTGCGGCAATTTATAATGGTTTCTTCAACTACCTTGTTTCCGGAAGTAGTGGCGACTATATCCAGGACATTTAATATCGGCACGCCGCTTTTTACCAGGGTGGAAAAAGTGCGGGCAAACTTTGCCAAAGCCACCTTGCAGAAAAGCGGGCCTAAAACCGGTAACTTTAATTTTTGGGCGTCATAAATATAACGGCCCCTTTTCGTGTTGACGAAATTTTTAAAAAGAAAACCGCCGAATATCAATAACCCCACCAAAGGCAGGAAAAATCTTTTTAATATATCGCTCGCCCCGATAAGTATGCGGGTAGGTAACGGCAGGGTACCTCCCAGCATATCAAAGATCCCTTTAAAAGTCGGTACTACCTTCAGCAGCAGGACCGCGGTGATCAATATCGCCATGGTCACTACAACCGCCGGATAAACCAGGCTGGAACTTATTTTTCTTGCCAGCGCCGCTGATTTCTCCAGGTATGAGGCCAGCCTGTCCAGTACTTCGTCAAGCATACCCGAGGCCTCTCCTGCCCGGGCCATATTTATAAAAAGTTCGGAAAATACATCAGGGTGCTTTGCCAGGGCATCGCAAAAATTCGTCCCGGCTTCAATATCCCGGCGCACCGTCTGCACTACATTTTTTAAATTCTTATTTTCAATCTGGTCGCCTAATATGGACAATGACTGGACCAGGGGTATGCCGGCATCTATCATCGTGGCCAGCTGGCGGGAAAAAATTACCAGGTCATCAAGCTTGACTTTGCCGTCTCTGCCTTTATTCGCGGCCCGTTCTTTTGTCGACTCGATTGAAACGACTATTAATTCTTTCTTATGCAGGGTCTCCGCGACTTCGCCTTCCGAGTCACCCTCCAGCATCCCGTTTACCGTCTGGCCGTTTCTATCTTTGGCAATATATTGAAAAACACTCATAGGGTATTTACAATCTTCAAGAAGGCTTCTACGACTTCAGGGTCAAACTGCGTGCCGTTATTCTTCTTTATTTCCGCCACCGCGGCTTCCCTGGAAAGAGGGATCTTTCTGTAAGAACGCGCCGAGGTCATCGCTTCATAGGCATCGGCAACATGGATTATCCTCGCCCCCAAAAGTATATCATCGCCTTTCAAGCCCTGAGGATAACCTGTACCGTTAAAATGCTCATGGTGCTGCCTGACCAGGTCTACAACACCGCCCAGGAAAGCCAATGGCTCCAATATCTGCGCGCCGGTGGTAGGGTGGCGTTTTATTTCCTCAAATTCCTCCGGAGTAAGGCTGGAAGGCTTGGATAAGATTCTATCCTCAACTCCGATTTTACCTAAATCGTGCAATTCGCAGGCATCCCTGAGCAGCTCGGTATCCTTGACCGAAAGGCCCATCTCTTCGGCTATGACTACAGCGTACTTGGCTACATTTTCGGAATGGCTGTGAGTGTAGTGGTCGCGGGCGTCTATGGCCTGGGCTAGAACCTTGATGGTACGCATATAAGTGTTGCGTAAATCCTCGTAAAGCCGGGCCAGGCTCTTAGTCGACTCTTCCATCCTCCTGGCTAAGAGGGCATTCTGCCTCTGCAAAGAAATATTCTGTTCCTGCAGGCTCCGGGTCAACCTGTGGTTGGCCACCAGTAATAAACGCAATTCAATGCCTTTGCGGACCAGGAAAAATAATTTTTCCAGGTTTACCGGTTTACCGATAAAACCGTAAACGCTTAATTGATAAGTCTCATCCGGTATCTCGGCATCGGATTCCTCCACGAATACGATAATCACGCAGTCCTGGTCTATCTTCTTAACGCTCTTGATAAACTCTACGCTATCTATATCAGGCATACCGTAACGCAACATCACGATATCAAAGTTACTCACTTTAAACATCTCTAAAGCGGCGCCTGTGGTATGTTCCATCGAAACAGCATGGCCCAGATTCGCGGTCACTTTCTCCTTGATGTACCTGGCCATTGTTTCTTCGTCGTAAACTAATAAAAGCTTGGGGGACTCCATAACTCTATTCCTCCGTAGTGATCCTCAGCGCCTCATCCAATGTAGTCATTTCATCTTTTACTTTCAGAAACGCGTCATCTCTTAAAGTCTTCATCTGGCGTTTCTCCATTGCGTACTGCTTAATTTCATCAAGCGAGGTTTTCTTGATAATCATCTCGCGCATAATATCATCAACCAGGATTGTCTCTAGAATAGCTATTCTACCATAGAAACCGGTATTATTGCAATACTTACAACCTGCTGCCGCGTAGAATGTGGTTTTCTCTTTGTAGCCTATGCTTTCCAGAAAATCCTTGGGGACATCCACAGGCTTCCTGCACTGCAGGCAAATCTTGCGTGCCAGCCTCTGGGCGCAGAGCATTATCAGGCTTGAGGCCACTAAGAACGGCTCGATATCCATATCTATAAGCCGGGTGATACTAGAAATCGCGTCATTGGTATGCAAAGTAGAAAACACCAGTTGCCCGGTAAGAGATGCTTTTATGGCGATATCCGCGGTTTCCGAGTCCCTGATTTCTCCGATCATAATTACATCCGGGCTCTGCCTTAAAATGGAACGCAGGCCGGTCGCAAAATCAAGTTTAATCTCCGGTTTCACCTGTATCTGGGTGATACCTTCAACCTGGTACTCGACAGGGTCCTCGATGGTAACGATATTGCGTTCAGGAGTATTTAGCTGGCTCAGGATCGAATACAAAGTCGTAGATTTACCTGAGCCGGTCGGCCCGGTGACTAAAATCATCCCGAAAGGCTTGGCTATGGCTTCTTTAAATGTGGCCAGCGGCTGCGGAGAAAAACCTAATTTATCCAGCCCGACAGACAAGCTGGCCTTATCCAGCAAACGCAAAACAAATTTCTGTCCGAACGTGGTCGGCAGGCCCGAAACCCGGAAGTCTACTTCCTTACCTTCGAATTTTACCTTGAACCTTCCGTCCTGGGGAATACGGCTCTCGGTAATATCCAAGTTAGAAATAATCTTTATGCGGGCGATAATCGCGTTCTGATTTATTTTGGGGATCCTGAATACATCGTGCAGCGAACCGTCAATGCGAAATCTTATGCGCAGGCAATCCCACTCAGGTTCGATATGTATATCGGAAGCCCTCTTCTTCAGGGCCTGGCCCAGCATCAAATCCACCAATTTTACGATAGGGGCCTTTTCGCTTTCTTTTATCGCCGAGCTAAGTTCGATTTCTTCCTGCCTAAGCAGCTCTAAATCTTTCCTCTCCTGGCCAGCCTGGCCGAAAGAACTTTCTTCCAGAATTTCCTGCATATCCTTGGTTTCCAGATGGTATTGGGTATCTATTACCCGGGTTATTTCATCCTGCGGGCTTAAAACAGTATCAATGCTGCAGCCGGTAACAGTATTCAAATCATCCAAAGCGAAAATATTTAAAGGGTCTGACATGGCCACGGTAAGAGTATTACCCATCCGCGACAAAGGGATTATATTATATTGCCTGGCCATGCGTTCCGGGATGAGCTGGATGATCTCCGGGTCAAATTTATATTTTGTAAGATGCAGAGTAGGGATATAAAGCTGCGCGGACAAAAGCGAAAGCAGGTCTTCTTCCGAAATGATCTTCTGCTCAAACAATATTTTCCTCAAGGGGATCTGTTTTTGTTTCTGTATCTCGATCGCCTTCTCCAGCTGTTCTTTATTCAGCTTCGCGCTCTTGAGCAGTATCTCGATTATATTTTCTTTTAATGT
>CAYPRG010000019.1:5351-9035 GCA_964413025.1 uncultured Planctomycetales bacterium | reverse complement strand
GTGATGCCTTTTAATACCGCGCGCAGCCCGCTCTCTCTCAATGTCTCCATGCCTTCTTTACGGGCCTGCTTCTTTATCAAATGCTCCTGCTCCCGCTTAAGGATCAATTCCCGTACCTGCGGGGTCAATATCAGGACCTCGGCGATGCCTATTCTTCCGCTGTAGCCTTTGTTAAGACAATGCGGACAGCCCTTACCGCGGAAAAATTCCGGTTTTTTCGCGGCAGCCAGGTAGGCTTCGTCGCCGCCATCAAGCAGCCCCGGAGAATCAAACCTTAATTTCAAACTCTCGATGACTTCATCTTTGATTATATACTTCTCTTTACAGTAAGAGCAGATTTTACGCACCAGCCTTTGGGTCATCACGCAAACTAACGAAGAATTGATCAGGTACGGCTCTACCCCCATGTTGATCAAGCGCACAATCGCGCCGCTTGAAGTAGTAGTATGCAGGGTAGAAAGGACCAAGTGGCCGGTCAGGGCGCTCTTAATGGCTATATCTACTGTCTCAAAATCGCGAATTTCGCCGACCATGATAACGTTAGGGTCCTGCCTTAAAATGGAACGCAGCGCCCCGGCAAAAGTCAACCCTATATCCGGCCTGGCGGTAACCTGGTTTATACCTTCCAACTGGTATTCTACCGGGTCCTCAACGGTCACGATATTCTTATCCGGGCTATCCACAAATTTCAATATTGAATATAAAGTAGTGGTCTTGCCGCTTCCGGTCGGGCCGCAGACAAGCAACATCCCGTGCGGAAGGTGCGAGATTTTTTTTAGCTTAGAGACCGTGCCTTCGCTGAAACCTAATTTTTCTATATCCAGCGTGGCCTGGTATTTATCCAGTATGCGGATAGCCACTTTTTCCCCGAAACTGGAAGGTAGTATGGATACCCGGAAATCTACTTCCCTGGCGAAAATTTTTACCTTGAAACGGCCGTCCTGGGGAAGCCTGTGCTCGGCGATATTCAAATCCGACATAACCTTTAAGCGGGAGACGATGGAAGGATGCATGGCCTTGGGAGGCGACTGGGCCTCCTGCAATATACCGTCAATGCGGAAACGAATCCTGAGCTGTTTATCTAACGGCTCAATGAGTATATCCGAAGCCTTTTTCTTGACCGCTTCCTCAAGCACCATATTGGTAATCTTGATTACCGGGGTCTCCCGGCTGATACGGTCCAATTCCTGGTCACTGGGCAGGATCTCTCTTTCTTCTTTTATGACCTCAAGGGGAGAAAAACTCATTTCCTTGACCAGGTCATCAATGACCCCCTTGGTGGCGTCAGGATAAGAAACTTCTATAGTCTGCATTATATCGCGGCTCGACGAGATAATCGGGTTTATTTTAAAACCCGTGAGGGCTTCCACGTGGTCAATGGCAAAAATATTTAAAGGATCGGCCATAGCCAGGGTTATGGTATCCCCCATTTTAGATATCGGGACCAATTGGTAATGGCGGGCGATTTCTACGGGAACGCTCTTTACGATTTCATAATCTATTTTAAAACGCTTTAAATCGATTAAAGGCAGGCCGATTCCTTCGCTTAACAAAGAAACGAGTTCGTTTTCCTTAATGAATTTTAAATCTACAATAATATCACTGAGTTTGCCGCCTTTTTGCTTCTGGACGGATAATGCCTGGTCAAGCTGCTCCTGAGTGATGATCTTGTTATTGATTAATATCTCTGTCAGGCGCTCTTTTAATGAAAGCATTTATTTTCGTTGTCTTTGGGTAGGCAGAGGTTTATCTTATTCGTTCTCTCTGTAATATTTTTCAATCGCTTTTTTAATGTCGGTCGAAGTAGAAACGAATGTCTGAACGCTGCATCCGGAAAGCAGTTCCACGTCTTCGATTGCCTGGACGTTCAAAGGGTTAGACATTGCCAGGGTTAAATTACTCCCGATCTTATCTATAGGCACGAGCATATATTGCCTGGCGACCCTGCCGGGGACGATATTTACTACGTCAGGGTTAATTTCGTAATTGCTTAAAGGTAGATATGGAAAACCGTATTGGGCGGTGAGGGCCTGGGCGATATCCTCTTCTTTGACAAACCCCAGTTCTACCAATATCTCGCCGACAAGGCCGCCTTTTTCCGACTGGACAGCCAGGGCTTTCTCTAGTTGGCGGGTATTGATAATGCCGCGCTCAATAAGCAGTTCGCCTAATCTTTTATTTATTATCCTTCTTATTGTCATATTAACGGATTACATGACTCCCACAATACGGTTCCTGCCCTGGGCTTTGGCAAGCTTGACTGATTCCCCGGCCTTGGTGATCAATTCCGCGGCATCTATGCCGTCAAGAGGGTTCTCAGCCACGCCTCCGCTTATGGTGACATGTTTATTGACGTCCTGATCTTCGCTGAAAGCAAACTCTACTTTCTTCCTGATATCATCGGCTGTTTCCTGGGCCTGCCGTTTATTTTTTTCAGGCAAGACGATAGCGAATTCGTTATCGCCGAACCTGCCTACCCGGTCAATGTCGCTGACCGAAGACTTTAGCAGGGTAGAGACTTTCTTTAATATAGCTTCGGCCTGCAATGAGCCGAAATTCTGATGGAATTTTTTGAAATTATCGATATTCAGAAGCACGAACCCGCAGGGCCGCTGGCAGCTGATTGCCCTTTTTATCTCTTCCTGCAGGCGGGCGCGGATAAATACTTCGTTATACAGGCCGGTAAGCGCGTCCTTTATCTCTAATTTTTCAACCCGGTGCATCAATATATCGTTTTCTACGGCGATAGATACCTGTTTCGCGAAAATATCCAGTAATTCTACATCCTCTTTTTTATATGTAAAAGATTCTTTAGTATTACCGATACCCAATACCCCTACCAGTTTTCCTTTCAAAAATATTGGCAATGCCAGGGTATTCTTCAGTTTAAATTTTTCATAAAAGGACGCGGTTGAATCTTCCGGCAGCTTATTCTCTGAATCCAGGATAAAATGCCTGTTTGTTTTGATTACCCGGTCAAAAGCCTCCCCGGCTTCGACCTTGATCTTCAAAAGGTCCTGGGTCCTTACCCCGTCCGCTACCTTCATATAGAAACTCTCCGAATCCTCTTCTTTAAAAAGCATATACGCTGCTTCAGAATTAGCCAGGAGCCGCGATTTTTCTATGGCAATCCTGAGTATATCTTCTAATTTTGACCCTTGAGAAATCAGGGAACTTACCTGCAGCAAACTTGAAAGCACAAGCACGCGCTTCTGTATCGCTAAGTTTATCTCGGTAGTCTTTTCGCTGTAGTTCTTCAACTCATCCATATTACCGCGTATGCGCCGGGTAAGCTGGTTCAGCGAATCACCCAGGTCTCCGACCTCGTCTCCGGCAATATGGTCCACCTTACGGCTGATATCACCCGCGGCGATTAATTTTGCTTCGGTGGTAACCGATAAGATACGGTCAAACACTTCTTTAATTACGAAAAACCCGATGACAGCGATAAAAATACTTATCGCTATAGCCAAGGCTATGTCTATTCTCAGTCCGGCGCTGGGCAAAATGTAATTTGAAACCAGGTACATACAGACGAGGAGGGGCAATATAGACATCAGAGAAAAAGCTATCTTTAATTTATACCTGATACCTTTTGAAACAAGAGAACTATCGTTATGTTTTGCCATTTTAACCTCCCTGGATATAAGTTATAAAAAACCTTGAGTAATTATACCCCTTATC
>CAYPRG010000019.1:1640-5251 GCA_964413025.1 uncultured Planctomycetales bacterium | reverse complement strand
GAATCTTTGCTTATTCCGACATCCAAAAAATCCCAGGGAAGGATCTCGTCTTTTGATTTTTCCCCCAGATAATAGTTGTAATCTATCCCGCATTCGCTAAACGCCTCCTGCCACCTTTCAAAAACAAAATGGCTGTCCCAGGCGTCAAATCTCGCCCCCTTATTAAAAGCGGCGAGAATTACCCGGCTCAACCTCCTGTCCCCGCGGGAGAGCACCCCTTCCAGGATACTTGTGGAGCGGTTATGGAAACTTATCTTTAACCTTTTGTTATTTATTTTCTTCTTAAGGTAATCCTGCTTATATTTAACGCCTTCAAAATCCTGCATCTTGAGCCACTGAAAAGAAGTATGCGGCTTAGGGATCAAGGTATTGACGCTTAAGTTTACCTGCGCCGGAGGTTTGCCGGTTTTAACCCTGGCGCGGGAAACATCATTGGCAAAATCTATGATACCGTCTAAATCCGCGTCCTCTTCAAAGGGAAGCCCGATCATAAAATAAAGTTTTATATGCTGGTAGCCTGAAAGATAAGCCCGCTCTATGGCTTGAAAAAATTCTCCGGTATCAAAATCCTTGTTCAGGGCTTTACGTAATTTTTCCGTAGCCGCTTCTGGGGCGAATGTCAGGCCGGTCTTTTTAATAGTAGCAATCAGCGAAGAAAGTTCTCCCACCATAACCTTGGGCTTTATGGAAGGCAAAGATACGCTGACCGCCTTTTCCTTAAAATAATCCACCAGGGTTTTTAACAATCCCTCCATGCCGGAGTGATCGCTTACGGACAATCCGCATAAAGATATATCTTCATAGCCGGTATTTTTATAGGCGCTAAAAGCCAGGTTTAACACGTTATCAACATTACGCTGCCTGAAGGGGAAATACTGGCTCCTCGCCTGGCAAAAACTGCACCTGTTCGGGCAGCCGCGCATTATCTCCAGAGTAATCCGGTCATGTACTATTTCAATATATGGCATCAGCCAATCCAGGGGAAAATATGCCTTGTCCAAATCTTTGACAAAACGCTTCCTGATTTTAGCAGGCACTCCATCCTGGCTGGGCTTAAACTCCTTTATTCTCCCTGAAGGCTCATAAGCCACTTCATACAAAGAAGGGGCATACACCCCTTCGATCCCGGATAGAATTACTAATAAATCGTGTTTAGTTATCTGGGAATTTTTAAATTTATCCTTGAGCTTTGTGTAAACATCTAATACTTCCAGGAGCACATCTTCGGCTTCCCCGATGACAAACAAGTCAAAAAATTCGTGCATCGGTTCCGGGTTCATCACGCAAGGCCCTCCGCCGATGACCAAAGGATGCGAAGAGTCCCGCAGAGATGCCTGCAAAGGGATTTTCCCCTGCGCCAGCATGCTCAAGACATTGGTATAGCATAATTCATAACTTAAGGAGAAACCGATAATATCAAATTCCTTGAGCGGCCTCTTAGACTCAAGGGAAAAAATTTCCATATTGTTATCCTGTAAAACTTTTTCCATGTCGCTTGCCGGAGAGAAAAACCTTTCACAGGCAACGCCGGGGAGGCTATTGATCATCCCGTAAATAATCCTCAAGCCCAGGTTACTCATCCCGATTTCGTACAAATCAGGAAAGCATAAGGCAAACTTCAGGCCGGCGCGGTCAAAGTCTTTCTTCGGGGAATTCCATTCATTCCCGATATAACGGCCGGGTTTATTTACCTGCAATAAAATATCTTCTAACATCAAAATACCGTCCTGGTTTTATTGATATTTGCCAGTATCCCCAGTGAAATAAGAGTAACCAGCACAGAAGAGCCGCCGTAACTCATCAAAGGCAAAGGCAGCCCCACCACCGGGGCCAGCCCCATATTCATGGCGATATTCGTAAAAACTTGTATGGCTAACATCAAAGATATCCCGAAGGCCAGCAATTTTCCGAAATAATCGGAAGTCCTCTGGGCAATCAACATCCCCTCCCTGATTAAAAAATAATATAAAAGTATTAATAGTGCGCTCCCCAGGAAACCCCATTCTTCCGCGAAGGTGGCAAAAATAAAATCAGTGTGGGACTCCGGCAGAAAATGCAGCTGGCTTTGCGTTCCGGAGAGCCAGCCCTTCCCGAAGAAACCGCCAGAACCAATGGCAATCTTGGACTGGATTATGGTATAACCTGCGCCCAACGGGTCTATATTGGGGTTTAGAAATACCATCAGCCTATCCTTCTGATAATCACGCAGGAGATGCCAAAAAAGAGGAAGCGACAAAGTAATCAGCAATAAAAATATAAAAATATACCTTAGCTTTACCCCTGTCACGAAAAGTACGGCTATGAATAAAAACAGTATCATTACGCCGCTGCCTAAATCCGGCTGCTCAATAATCAATCCCATGGGAATGGCCACCAGCATAAAAGGCAGGATAAGGCCGCGGAATATTCCGAATTTATATGTGGATAAAGAAACATTATCCAAGGACTTACCGCTGAAGTATCTGGCCAGGAATATCACGATGATTAATTTTGAAAATTCAGAAGGTTGAAAATTAAACCAGGCGATCTTAAGCCAGCGCTGGGCGCCCAAACGGGACACCCCCAGGACAATAACCAAAAGCAGCATAAATAACGCCAACCCATAAAATATATACGTCCAATCCCAAAGCCGGCGGTAATCCAGCTTGGACATAATCAGAAAAAAAACCAGCCCTATCGCCATCCAAAGTAGCTGACGGCCGTAGATTGTCTGCCAAAACCTGCCTTCTTTCTGATAAGTGCTGCTATAGATGCACAATACGCCCATCAGGCAGATTAAAATAACGATTATTAATATTATAAAAAAAGAATTTCTCATTGTTTTAAATCAAACCCTGTATGCTCATCTCCTGGATTATCTCTTTTGCCAATACGCAGGAGAGATAACCGGGGCCTCCTCTTTCCAGAAAAACGCAGATAACAAACCTGGGATTCTTATAAGGGAAGAAACCGGCGAACCAGGCATGCGGCTGGCCGTTGGGAGCCTGGGCAGTGCCGGTCTTGCCAGCAACCGAAACCGGCAGGGTAGATAAAACATTTCCCGTGCCGCCGGAATTAGAAACCACGCTTCTTAATCCCTGCCTTATATAATCAATGGTGCTGTTTTTTATAGGGACTTTTTCTATCTGCCTCTGGTCAGCAGAAACATCTTTTGACTCTATAGCCTTGACAACATAAGGCTTTACCAGGTAACCTTTATTGGCAAATACCGCGTACACGCGCGCCATCTGCAAAGGGCTGACCAACACATCCCCCTGCCCGATGGAAAAATTCGCGGTATCGCCGGGAAACCAATTCCTGAATTTATGGATCTTCTGCCATAGGGGAGAAGAGATTAACCCTGCGGCCTCATAAGGCAGGTCGATTGAAGTAGGTTTTGATAAACCAAATTTTACGGCATAATCATGCAAGGATTGGGGGCCGACCATCAATCCGATTTTATAGAAAAAAACGTTGCAGGAATGGGTAAGCGACGCGGTTAAATCCTGCTCGCCGTGCTTGTTCCAACAGGCAAATTCTTTATTTCCCACAAGCGTGCCGCCCTGACAGAGAAAAGTAGTATGCAGGTTGATCTTCCCGGCCTCTAATGCCGCGGCCGCCACTATCACCTT
>CAYPRG010000019.1:0-1540 GCA_964413025.1 uncultured Planctomycetales bacterium | reverse complement strand
TTATATTTAATGTCAGCTGCATATCCTTGCCGTTACGCGGCGGCTTAAAACCTAACACGCGCATAAACCTTCCCTGGTGGTCTACCTCAACCGATAACCCTCCTTCTTCCTGGCGCAGATAATAGTCATACTTCTCTTCCACGCCGCCAAAACCCACTATGTCTTTTGTCTTATAACCATAGTCTTCTAATTTTGTCAGGCGCCAGCGGTCAATTTCATTGACATATCCCAGGACGTGGCTGGCAAGCTTTCCCTGGGGGTATCTTCTTTGGGGGCGGGGCTGGATGATTATTCCCGGGAGGTCGAGTTTAAGTTCTTCCAAGGCGATGGCTTTTCTTATATCAATACTCTTGGCGATGGCAATGGGTATGGATGGCGCTATGTATCCTTCGTTAAAGGCTTTTTTTAAATTATCCGGGTTGACCCCCAAAATACCGGATACGCTGTTTAATACCCGCGTTGGCAGCTTAGCGTTTTGAGGCAGCAGCATCACATCATAGGAAAGCTTGTTATCAACAATAATATCCCCTCCGGAATCAAAGATTATCCCGCGCGCGCCGACTTGAGGTATCAACCTAAGGCAGTTCTTATCGCTTAGCGCCCTGAATTGCCTGCTTTGCACAACCTCCAGGTTCAAGACGACCAGGCCCAATAATAAAAACATAAAAATTACCGTTAAGCCGACGATTTTTACTCTGTCCATGTTTTAAGCATAGAATTGCGGTTTGACAATCTTAAAGACTAAAGGAGTTACCGCCATGGTATACAAAGACTCAAAGAAAGCGATACGCAGAAAAATACCTATAGGGACATTCCTCCCCGAATAAGCAAAGGCCAATCTGATAACTATATCGCTTAAAAATACCACAAAAAAAACCAGGATGCTAGAGACTAAATAACTGTCGATAGTTATCTCGCGGGATAATCTTGCGATCAAGAAACACAACAAGGCAAACATAAGAGCATTCCAGCAGAAGATATCGGCGCAGAATATATCTTTCAACGCTCCGGCGAGGATACAAAAGAAAAGAGCCCACCTTAACTCAAAAGAAATGCTGGCGATTACCACCAGGACGAGAAGCAGGCTGGGCTTTGCGTTAAATATCCTGAAAGAATTCAAAATGGATACTTCAAGAAAAACCGCGATAAGGATAAGCAGCAAAAAAAACCATTTTTTCACCCCGCCATTCCTTTCTGATTTATATCCCCGCGCTAAGAAAGGCGGGGCTTATGGGATGATTATCAGTACTTCTTCAATATTAGATAAGCTGACCGCGGGCTTTATCAGGCAATAACGGCTTAAGCCCGAAAATTCATCGCCAATCTCAACTACTCTCCCGATAAGCAGCCCTTTTATATATTTCCCGGTCAGGCCCGAAGTGACAATTATATCGGAGACTTTGATGTCGGCGTCTTTAGGCAGATACCTCATTATTAAATTGTTTCCCAGGGTTCCCGACACCAGTCCTTCCTGGCGGCTGCGTTGGACTACGGCGGAAACGCCGAAATCAGGGTCATTTATAAGCATTATTTTTCCGGC
>CAYPRG010000018.1:9836-14020 GCA_964413025.1 uncultured Planctomycetales bacterium | reverse complement strand
TCCAGGACTTTATCCGCCTTTACCTCAAAAAGGGTAAAATTACCTCTCCTGGATACCGCCTTAACTTCCCCTAATTCTTCGATTATGCCGGTAAACACCTATTTTATATACCCTTCTATCAAAAAATCCTCGCCAAAACGCTTCAGCAGAATACCACTGACCTTAATCGCGTTATCTATGCGCGATATGCCCTGGCCCATGACCGCGCTAATCGCCTCTTTACCACCGACAATCTTCGGGCTGATAAAAAATAACACCTTATCCACAAGCCCTTCGTCAAACAAGGCGCCGTTTAGTGTCCCGCCGCCCTCAACCAGGATATTTGTTATCTCCATCAAGGCTAATTTTTTCATCATATCTTTAAGGTTGATCTGGCCTGATTTTTCTTTTACTTCCAAAATTTTTGCTTTCTGGGAGAGGGCTTTTTTATTTTCTGTCTCCTGCCCCGGGGCATTCGGCAGGGTAACGATAATAACCTTGCTATTTTTTGAGAATATATTCGAGTCTTGCTTGGTACTCAACCGGCTATCCACGACAATTTTTACCGGGTGTTTTTTTGAAAACCAGGCATCCAGCCTGGGATTATCCCTTAAAACCGTGTTGACTCCTACCATAATCGCGTCATAATCCTGGCGCAGCCTGTGCGCGTAGCCCCTGGACTTATCAGAAGTTATCCATTTAGAATCGCCGGTCCTGGTAGCAATTCTCCCGTCTAAAGACTGGGCCACCTTGACCGTGACAAACGGCATCCTTTTGCTGATATATTTTATGAAAGATTCATTTATTTTTCTTAACTTACCTTCCAGAATCCCTACCTCTACCTTTATTTTATTCTGCTTAAGCAAATTGACGCCACGGCCGTTATTCAAAGGATTAGGGTCGATCATCCCGATGATAACTTCTCTTATGCCGCTCTTGATTATCCTATCCACGCAAGGCGGCGTCCTGCCGAAATGAGCGCAAGGCTCCAGGGTCACATATAATACCGCCCCTTTTGATGCTCTTCCCGCTTCATCAAGGGCGATCACTTCCGCGTGCGCCAAACCTGCTTTTTTATGATACCCCTCGCCGATAATCCTACCGTTCTTTACCACTACTGCCCCCACCATCGGATTAGGCGAAGTCTCGGCCCTACCTTTTAAAGCTAACCGCAAAGCTTTATTCATAAAATATTCATGATTCTTCTTCATAATGCTCCACTCTTAGCGGCCTTTAACTTTTCCACTAACTCGTAAGGTACCTTCATGCATCCGATTTTAACATTCGGTTTTGCATTCCCGTGGCAATCTGATCCGCCGGTCACCAATAGATTATGCTCCCGGGCAATATTAAGATAAAAATTTATCATTGACTGCGAATGTTCGGGATAATACACTTCCAGGCCCATAATCCCCCAATCGATAAACTTCGGCATCAGGTCATCGTTATGAATAATATAGGGATGGGCTAAAACAGGGATACCTTGCGCTTCCTTAATCAAGTTTATCGCCTCAAGCGGGGAAAATTTAAATCCCAGGCAAAAAGCAGGGCACTTATCCCCGATATATTTTTGAAAAGACTCAAAGATAGAAGCTGCTTTTTTCTCCTTCACCAGGGCCCTGGCTACATGTAATCTCCCCACCGTACCTTCCCCGGCGATACTAAAGACACTCTCGGGTTTTAGGTCTATCCCGACATCTTTTAATTTTTCAATTATCTTATGGATACGTTCAACGCGGTTTTTCTTCAAGATATCTAATCTCTTAATCAATGAACTGTCTTTATAATCGATTAGATAGCCTAGAATATGCACCTCCGAACCTTCGTATTCGGCGGAAAGCTCTATCCCCGGCAAGACTTCAATATCCTTTTGTCCGGCTGCCGCCATGGCAGGGGCGATCCCTTCGGTTGTATCATGGTCAACAACCGCAATCGCGGAGAGGCCGGCCCGCTGGCTGGCTGAAATAAGCTCTTCCGGCGTGTAGGTACCGTCGGAAAATACGGTATGTAAATGCAAATCTGCGAACTTCATTTATCTTTTTCTAACTTGATTTTGTCCAGTATGGCATTAACGAACTTACCTGCCTCAATGCCTGAATATTTTTTGGCAAGATCTACTGCTTCGTTGATAGAAACCTTCGGCGGGATATCATCGCGAAAGATAATTTCAAAACAGCTCATTCTTAGTATATTCCTGTCTACCACTGCCATACGCTCAAGCTGCCAATTAGTGGCATATTGGACGAGCTTGGCGTCAATGGCCTTTGAATTTTCCGCTACGCCTTTGACCAACTCGGAGCTAAAACTTTTCAGCTCTTCATTAATTTCGTCGCCTTGCGCCTGCCAAAAATTATTCAGCACTGCCTCGTAAGCGTCGTGAGTAATATCCATCTGATAGAGGATCTGCAAAGTAAATTCCCGTGCCTGCGTGCGTTTGCGCATACTTTAAAAACCTAATTAAGCTGAGTTAATAAGTTCGCCATTTCAATGGCAGAAAGAGCGGCATCCCTGCCTTTATTGCCGTCTTTTGTCCCGGCGCGTTCAATCGCCTGCTCTATGGTATCGGCAGTGATCACGCCAAAGATAACCGGCAAGCCGGTATCCTGCGAAACCTTGGCTATTCCCTTGGCTACTTCTGAAGCAATGTAATCAAAATGCGGGGTAGCTCCGCGGATCACAGTCCCCACGCAAATTATGGCGTCGTATGACTTTGCCTTAGCGATCTTCTGAGCGGCAAGCGGAATTTCAAATGCCCCGGGGACCCAGGTTATCACGATGTCCTTATCCTCCGCGCCGTGCCTCACCAGGGTATCAACACAGCCGGAAATCAAATCCTTGGTGATAAAATCATTGAAACGCGAAGCCACAATGCCGAACTTTTTGCCTTTTGCGATTAAGTTACCTTCGATTACCCTTGTCATTTTTTCCTCCTTAATGAGCGCATAACTTACGGCAGCACGAAGTGCAAGGTAAGTTATTTGCGCGAATTAATCCCCCCTGCTTTCTTGTGAAGGGGGGATAAACTATAAGTTTAAATCATGCCCTAGTTTTTCTTTTTTGGTCTTAAGGTAATTATAATTCGAGGGATTAGGTTCGGTTTCCAAAGGGATTCGCTCCACTACACGCAAACCGTAACCCTCCAATCCTACTATTTTACGGGGATTATTGGTCAGCAACCTGATATTCTTAATCCCTAAATCAACCAGTATCTGCGCGCCTATCCCGTAATCCCGCAAGTCAGGCTTATGCCCTAACGCCTCATTTGCCTCGACAGTATCCATCCCTTTATCCTGCAAGCTGTAAGCTTTAATTTTTTCCTCAAGGCCGATTCCGCGGCCTTCCTGGTTCATATAAAGAATAATCCCCTGCTTCTCTTTTCCTATAATCTCCATTGCCTTATTCAGCTGCCGCCCGCAATCACAACGCAATGACCCAAACACATCCCCGGTTAAACATTCAGAGTGGACGCGCACCAGTACTGCCTCTTTACCCAATTCCCCCATAGTCAGCGCGACATGGATCTTGGCATTGGTGGAATCCCGGTAAAGAATTAACCTGTAGCTGCCGAATTCAGTAGGCAGGACGGTCTCGGTAAGCCGTTCGATTAATTTTTCAGAGCGCCTGCGGTATTCAATAAGGCTGGCGATAGAACAGATCTTCAGGGAATGCCGTTTGGAAAATTCCAATAACTGGGGAAGGCGGGCCATGGAGCCATCGTCATTCATAATCTCACATATTACTCCGGCAGGATACAGCCCGGCCAATTTCATGAAATCCACAGCCGCTTCTGTATGCCCTGCCCTGACTAAAACTCCGCCCCGGCGGGCCTTAAGCGGGAAAACGTGCCCCGGACGGATCAGGTCTTCGGCCTTAGCCTGCGGGTTTACCAGAATCTCTATCGTACGGCTACGGTCATGCGCGGATATGCCGGTGGTGATACCCCGGCTGGCATCCACAGAAATCATCCAGGCAGTTTTAAAAGGGTCCTCTTTTCCGGAATGCCTCAACATCGGTTCTAAATCAAGCTGCCTTAATCTCTCTTCTTCCATGGGGGTACAGATAAGCCCGCGGCCGAATTTAGCCATAAAATTTATGTCTTCCGGCCTGGCAAAAGAAGCAGACATCGCCAGGTCCCCTTCATTCTCGCGGTCCTCGTCATCTACCACAATGACCATTTTACCTTTTTTCAGGTCATCCAATATTTC
>CAYPRG010000018.1:0-9736 GCA_964413025.1 uncultured Planctomycetales bacterium | reverse complement strand
CCTCGTCATCTACCACAATGACCATTTTACCTTTTTTCAGGTCATCCAATATTTCTGAGATTGTATTAAACATAGGTTATTTAAATTGAAAACCCGAAGATGGTCTCCGGGCATGGATTTTTAATCTTCTTCCATCTGGACTCTAACCATCGGCTCTGGAATTTTACCAGATCTGCTCTGCACATTATTGGAGGCACCCAGCGCTTAATTGGTATTGCGCTGGTGCCCCGCCTGTGCGGGGCTCGCGGGCTTAACCGCCGGTCAGGAATTTCACCTTACCCTGAAGATTGAGTCCAATATAACATAAAATCTTGTGTTGTCAACAGGTTTAATCTGAGTTAAAATAGGTAATAACCGGAGGAAAAATGCTAAAAATCATACTTAAAATACACGATTTACTGATAGAAAAAGAAAAAACCATTGCCGTAGCCGAATCTTGCACCGGCGGATTATTATCGGCTTTACTCACTCGGGTATCCGGTAGTTCGCAATATTTTATGCTGGGAGTAACCTCTTACAGTAATAGCGCGAAAACGGCTATTTTAAAAATTCCCAGCACGGTTATTGCCAAAAATGGTGCAGTTTCTAAAAATGTAGCCGGTAGGATGGCCGCATCAATAAGAAAACTAGCCAAAACCGACTTTGGCATAGGAATAACCGGAATCGCCGGCCCCACAGGAAACTCCCCCGGAAAACCAGTAGGCACTGTATTTATCGCCATAGACAGCAAGAACGAAAAAACCTGCAACAAGTATATTTTTAAGGGCAGCCGGGAAGCAATAAGAGAAAAGGCCGCTTTAAAAAGCCTGGAATTATTAGAAAGAATGCTCTAAGGGCGCTTATAAATGAGGACTTTTATAGCTATTGAATTACCGAAGGCAATCAAGGATTCATTGGCCCTTCTAGAAGATCGGTTAAAGAATAGCGGGGCGGATGTTAAATGGGTAGAACCCCGGAATATTCATTTAACCTTAAAATTCCTTGGCGAAGTTGACCAGCAGAAATTAGAGAAAATCGCCGAGGCCATGCAAAGCATTGCCGGCAATAAAAAAACTTTTCATCTGCGTGTTTCTTCTGTCGGTGCTTTCCCTAAGATGGAATTTCCCAGGATTATCTGGGTAGGAATCAATAAAGGCGATAACGAAACTAAAGAAATAGCCGAGGGGCTGGAAGAAAAACTTGCCAAACTTGGCATTCCTAAAGAAAACCACCCATTTTCCTCCCATATCACCATAGGCAGGGTTAAATCAACCTTAAACCGGGATAAATTAATCCAGGAATTTACTGCTGCGGAAGGCATGCTTAAAACGGGAAATCTTGAATTTAACGTAGAGAGGATTACTCTTTTTCAAAGCACCTTAACGCCCAACGGCCCTGTCTATAACCCCTTAAAAACCGCCGACCTTACCACTATCTGAAGAATTATATTGGTATATACTCCGGCAATAATGTCATCGCTCATTATACCAAAACTTCCTTTTAAATTTTGCAGAGGGCCTGCCGGATACGGCTTCAGAGAATCAAGTATGCGGAAGAGAAAAAAACCGATAATCGCTAATCTTAAATCATACGGCAGGAATGCCAGGCTAAGAAGCATACCGGCGACCTCATCTATCACGATGCATCGGGCGTCCTTCTTATTCAACAATCTCTCTGCCGGGCCGGAAACCAGGAAACCCAAAGCTAAAAGCAGCGCGGTAGCTAAGGCATAAATAAGCGTGCTGCCTTTAATAATGAAATACAGGCATAAACCGGCCATGCTGCCAAAAGTCCCCGGGATAAGCGGCAGGTAGCCGATATAAAAAAAAGTACTTAAGATTAATAAGGTTTTTTTCTTGAGGGCATCCATAAAAAAATTAGAATCTGGCGATTATTTTACGGTTTTCCCAGAGATAGGAAAAGCCCGAATAAAGGGTAAGCCCGACGGTAAACAACATAAGGACATATATGCTTTGGCGGAAGAATTTTTCCCAGTCCGGATTCCAGGTAAAATACCTCAGCATTATTTCTTTTGAAACAATAAAACCTAATATGGCAAATATGACTAGCATTTGAGATACCGTCTTATGTTTTCCCGCCCGCGCCGCGGACAATACTTTACCTTTATTCAGCGCGAACAACCTTAACGAAGTAATTAATATTTCGCGGGATACGATAATAACGAACATCCAGGCCTCGATTATCTGCATCTGCACAAACGCGGCGAATGCTGCCAGGACCAGGATTTTATCCGCAATAGGGTCCATCAGCCTGCCAAAATCGGTGACCATATTTCTCTTATGCGCGATCATTCCGTCAAATAAATCCGACAAAGCCGCGAGTATGAAAATAATCAGGCTTAAGACTTTTGCCCAAAGGCCGTGGCAAAACAAAAAGAACATAAACACAAAAGTAAGCACAATCCTGAGCATTGTTATTTTATTTGCGATATTCATTTTTATACCTCTTTTCCCGCTAGATCATACTCCAGGGTATCGTTAATTTTTACTTTCACAAAATCGCCTGGCCGCAGTTTCCTCTCTGAACTGACAAAAACAAGACCGTCTACCTCCGGAGCATCATATTGGCTGCGGCCTAAATAGCTGCCTTCTTTTTCTTCTTCAATTAAAACATCTATTGTTTTTCCCAGGAATTTTTTGTTCACTTCCCGGGAGATATCCTGCTGAAGAGACATAACCATATTAAGGCGCTCTATTTTTACTTTTCTGGGTATCTGTTTTTTAAAATCCCCGGCAGGAGTGCCTTCTTCCTTTGAATAAACAAAGGCGCCTAATCTGTCAAATTTTACCTCTTCCATAAACTTTAATAGTTCCCTGAATTCCTTATCCGTTTCGGAAGGAAAACCGGTAATTAATGATGTCCTCAAACCCACTCCAGGGATAGTTTTCCTTATTTTCTCAATCAGCCGGATAATATCTTCCTTCTTCGTGCCTCTATTCATCAATTTTAAGATACGGCCATTTATATGCTGGACGGGTAAATCAATATATTTACACACCTGCGGCAGGTCTCTGATCAATCCCAATAAATCCTCGGTAATACGGTTGGGATACAGATAAAGCAACCTTATCCAGCCGATGTTTTTCGCTTCTTTAGCTATCCTGGCTAGAATTTCCGGCAAGGCCCTCCTGCCGTATAAATCCATCCCGTAACCGGTAATATCCTGCCCGATAATATTTAATTCCGAAATCTTCTCTTTGTCAAATTGTGCTACTTTTCTAAGCACAGAATCAATATCCAGGCTGGCAAATTTACCTTTTATCCTGGGGATGGCGCAATAACTGCAATTATTTACGCACCCCTCGCAAATCTTTAAATAAGCATAGTGCCCGGGGACAAGAGGAAAACGCTCCTGGCTGTGGTTCAAAGACATTGCCCCCACCAGGCAATCAATTTCAGGCAATTCCTTGATCAAGGTTTCTTTATAGCGCTGGCTGAGGCACCCGCAAACAATTATCTTCTTTATCCTGCCTTTTCTTTTTAAGTCTACCAGGCTCAATATGGCGTCTATAGATTCGGATTTTGCTTCCTCAATAAAAGCGCAGGTATTCACAATCGCCACATCAGCCTTATCTATATCTACTACCGGATAACCTTTAAAATTAAGCCTTCCTAAAATGGCCTCTGAATCTACCAAATTCCTTGGGCAGCCAAGGCTCAATATGCCGATCTTCTGCTTCTCTTTCGTCATTGAACCGTCAAGCCTTCTCTGTTTATCAAAATATTCTTGCGCGCCTGGGCCCTTTTTCCTAAAGACGAAATACGCTCTCCGTTAACCACCAATTCTACCGCTCCGGCATTGCCCAGAGAAAGCTCTATTTTTTCTTTCGCCTGCCAACTTTCAGATTTACCTTTGCGCAGTACGCCGTGAAAAATAAGCCTGCCGTCCGCCTTTAAGGTCACCCAGCAATTTTCTCTGGCCAGAATACCTAATCTTATCTCGGAAGCAGCGTATTTTTGAGGAGCTGCCGCGGCTTGCCTGGGCTTAACCGCCGCGGGTATAACTTTTCTTGCCTGGGCCGCTTGAAGTTTCTTTTTTTGCTTATCCGGTATAACCGTAACCTGATTATTTTTCTTTAACGCAGGATTGCCTTTGAATAAAAATAGCTCGCCTAAACTGAATAAGCCGAACGCGAGAAAAATAACCACCAGGACGATTATGATACTTACCCCCATCTTCCTGTCAGGGTTTAAAAACTCAAATTTATTAGAGCTGGGCTCAAGAAAAGGCGCGGGAGTTTCTTTCGAATCCATTACGGGTTTCGCTGCCGTAGGCTGCTCTTTGTAAACCGACAAGTAATCTTCAAGGTTTATCCCTAAGAAGCTAGAATAAATTTTTAGGAAACCTTTTACATATATCGGGCTTAAATTAATAAAATTTTCTTCTTCAATAGCGCTGAGTATGTTTATATTGATTTTGGTCTTTTTCTGCACATCTTCCAGGGCAAAACCCTTCTCTAAGCGCGTTTTTTTTAAAATTTTCCCGATCGGTTCCATAATAGTTATTTATTTTCCTCCGGTAACAGGTCTTTTTCCAGCCAGGATTCCCTATCCACCAAAATTTTACGGGGCTTGCTGCCTTCAAAAGGCCCTACCAGGCCCTCCAGCTCCATAGTATCAATAATCCGGGCTGCCCGGGTATAGCCTAAACGCATCCGCCTCTGCAATATTGATACCGATGCCTGGTTACTCTCCATAATCACCCTGACTGCCTGATCGTAAAGTTCGTCTTTCTCTCCGTTAGACAGGGTGGATTTTTGCTGTTCCTTCAAAATTTCTTCATCATAAACCGGCTCGGCCTGGGTTTTAATAAACTCCATCACCTTCTCGATTTCTTTATCGCTGACCAAGGTTCCCTGGATACGGTTTAATTTAGATTCTCCGGGGCGCAAAAATAACATATCGCCTTTCCCCAAAAGCTTATCCGCGCCGTTCATATCCAGCACAGTGCGCGAATCTACTTTTGAGGCGACTTTAAATGAAATACGCGCAGGCAGATTCGCTTTAATCACTCCGGTGATAACATCCACCGACGGCCTCTGGGTAGCCAATATAAGATGAATCCCCACGGCGCGCGAAAGCTGGGCCAGGCGGGTAATAGCATTTTCAATCTGGTCCGCGGCCACAGTCATCAAATCCGCAAACTCGTCAATAATAACGATAATATAGGGTAACTTCTCCTGCTTCTCATTATAAGCCTCAATATTCCTTGCCCCGGCTTTTGCCAAAAGCTTATAACGCTCTTCCATCTCACTTACTACCCAGTTAAGAGCCATAGAGGCCTTTTTGGCATCGGTTACCACCGGGCACAGAAGATGAGGCAACCCGTTAAAAGGCATCAGCTCCACCATCTTGGGATCAATCATCAGGAATTTTAAATCATTGGGAGAATTCTTAAAAAGCAGCGACAATATCAAAGAATTAACGCAGACGGTTTTACCGGAACCGGTGGTGCCGGCGATTAAAAGATGAGGCATATCATCTAAATCAGCGACTACCGGCTGGCCGGTTATATCTTTGCCTAATGCCAAAGTTAAATTTGATTTTGCTTCCTGGAACGCCCCCGAAGCAAGTACTTCTTTTAAAATTACAAAGCTGCCTTCCATATTAGGGACTTCCACCCCTACTTTACCTTTGCCCGGGATAGGAGCTATTATCCTCACTGACTGGGCTTTCATGCTAAGCGCTATGTCATCGCTTAAGGCCACGATACGGTTCAGCTTTACTCCCGGCGCAGGCTCAAGCTCATAACGGGTGATTACCGGGCCGCGTTCTATATCGGTAACCTTAGCGGATATTCCGAAATCTTCCAGGGTATCCTCTAAAATCCGGGCGCTGCCTTCCAGATCTTCTTTAATCTGCCTGGCCTCAAACGGCAGAGGAATATCCAATAAATCCAGAGCCGGCAGCTGATAATCGCCTATTTTTAACTCCTGAGGCCTGGTTTTAACCTCCATCACCGACGGCTTGGTTTTTATCTGGATCTTGGGTTTGGCGGCCAAAGTGGTATCCGAAGCCGCTGTCTTAGGTTTTTCTGCCGGCAATAAAGATCCTGATTTTTCATTAAGAATTGCCTTCTTAACTGCGGGGCTGGTTTTGACCCTCACTGTGACCGGCCTGTCGTTTCTTCCGAATTTTAAAATAGAACCTAAGACGGATTTACTCTTGTTTACGGTATTTATAAACAACGAGGAGATCAGGATCTCCGTGACTAATGCCAGCGATAAAATAATAAAGGTGGTAAAAATAATAAATCCTCCCAGCCGGCTGAAATAGGCAGTGGCAAAATTAGAGAGGACAAAACCGAAGAATCCTGATGAATAGAACCTGGTATACTCGTTCCCCAGGTTAAACATGCCGATAAACGAACTTAAGGAGAGCAATAAAATGAATATTCCTATTAACCTGGGTATACTGAAATACGGGGTTTGCTGGCGGAAAAATTTTACGCCTAATAGAAGGACTAAAAGCGGAATAACAAAACTAGTGGGCCTGCCGAATAAAAGGATTATTACTCCGCCCAGATAAGCGCCGAATATACCGAGAAAATTCTTGGGAGGGATATTTGGGAAAGAGGTGTAGAAAGATAAATCAAGGCGGTCAAATCTAACTAGGCTTGCTAAGACCATTAGCCCTAAAGCAAGCAGGATTACGCCTTTTATTTCATTTAATCTTCTTTCTTTCACCTTAAGTGCTCTGTTCCGCCTGAGCCTGCTTCCTGCTTAGATTAATCCTGCCTAGCTCATCTATGCCGATAACTTTAACTTTGATTTCATCGCCGATCTTGACTACTTCTTCCACGCTCTTTACAAAATGATCGGACAACTCCGAAACATGGACTAACCCTTCCTTGCGCGGGGCAATCTCGCAGAAAGCGCCGAAAGCCATTATGCGTTTTACTTTTGCTAAATATATCCGGCCTACCTCAACATCATCGGTAATCGCCTTGATCATCCTGATCGCGTCGGCAGATTTATTGGCTTCGGTAGAACCGACTAAGACAGTACCGTCATCTTTAATATCTATACTTGCGCCGGTGGCGGCGATTATCGCTTTAATAGTCTTTCCGCCCGGGCCGATAAGTTCACCGATTTTTTCGGTATTTATTTTGAGCACGTCTATTCGCGGGGCATAAGACGATAACTCTTCCCGCGGAGAAGCAAGCGCCGCATTCATTTTATCCAGGATAAACAGCCTTCCCTCTTTTGACTGTTCCAGGCACTTCATTAACAAATCCATGGAAATCCCGTCAATTTTTAAATCCATCTGCACGGCGGTAATCCCATGCCTGGTTCCGGCAACCTTAAAATCCATATCGCCAAAATGGTCTTCTAAGCCCGCGATATCGGTCAGAATAACCGCTTTTTCGCCTTCCTTAACCAAACCTAGTGCCACTCCGGCAACGGTATCTTTTATGGGAACGCCGGCATCCATCAATGATAAGGTAGCAGCGCAGACCGTAGCCATGCTTGATGAGCCGTTAGACTCCAGAATCTCGGAAACTAATCTGATAGTATATGGAAATTTTTCTTTAGACGGCATCACCGCTAAAAGAGATTTTTCCGCCAAAGCGCCATGCCCGATTTCTCTGCGGCCCGGCCCGCGCATAGGAGCTGTTTCACCTACGCTAAAAGGCGGAAAACTGTAATGAAGCATAAAAGTTTTATATTTTTTCCCCTCTAATGCCTCTACAAGCTGCTCGTCATCCCCGGTACCTAAAGTGGTAACTGCCAGGCTCTGAGTCTGGCCGCGGGTAAAAAGGCTTGAGCCGTGGGTACGGGGCAACACCGAAACTTCGCAGCTGATTGGGCGGATCTCCTTAAAACCCCTGCCGTCTAAACGCGTATTCTCTTTCAGTGTTTTATCCCTTATCTCCTGTTTTTCAACCTCTGCCAAAGCAATTTTTACATCAGCGGAGCTACAAGTATCGCTGACAAAGTTATCCTCTAATTCCTTGGTCAAGGCATGAATCTGCTCAATCCTGGCTTCCTGATTAGTCAATTTATAAATACTCTTTAATTTCTCCCCTGCCATAGCTTCGACTTTCTTCTTAAGCTCGGGGTCAATCTTTTTATATTGAATAACTGCCTTGGATTTACCGAATTTTTTTGCGAAATCTTCCTGAAAAAGTATTACATCCTTAAGAAAATCCATCCCGAATCTCACCGCTTCCAAATATACCTCTTCGGAGACTTCTTTTGCCTTAGATTCGAGCATGACTATGCCTTTTTTATTAGCCACTATGATTACATCTAAATCGGCAGTTTCTAATTCCGCGTAGGTAGGATTAAGTATAAATTCATTATTAAGCCTGGCTACCCGGCAACAGGCTATTGGGCCTTCAAAGGGTATATCCGAAATGGATAATGCCGCTGAAGCGCCGGTAACCGCTAAAATATCCGGGTCGTTTTCTCCATCGCTGGATAAAACCACGGCGATAATCTGAACTTCGTTTAAGAAACCTTCGGGGAACAGGGGGCGAATAGGCCGGTCAATAAGCCGGGCGGTTAAAATCTCACTTTCGGAGGGCCTGCCTTCTCTTTTAAAGAAACCTCCGGGAATTCTTCCGGCAGCATAGGTCTTTTCCTGGTATTCCACGGTCAGAGGAAAAAAATCCTGGTTTTCCCTGATTTCTCCCGACATACAAGCAGTTACCAGTACAACCGTACCGCCATACTGCACGCAAACCGCGCCGTTAGCTTGTTTTGCCATCCTGCCCGTCTCTAAAACCAAATCGTTCCTGCCAAACTTTAATTTAAGGATATTTTCTTGCATAATTAGTCTTTCTTAAGGATAAACACTGGTTTATTTTCTCAGGCTTAATTTCTCTAAGACTTCTTCGTATTTCTTGACGTCTTTTTTCTTGAGATAATTGAGGAGCCGGCGGCGCCTGCCAACAAGACTAAGCAAGCCGCGGCGAGAATGGAAATCTTTCTTATGCTGCTTGAAGTGATCTCCTAAACTATTGATCCTTTCGGTTAATATCGCAATCTGGACTTCAGCTGAACCGGTATCCTTGGCATGAATTTTGAAATCGTCGATAATTTTTGTCTTTTTTTCTTTTACTAAAACCAATCCTTGTCACCTCCTTTAACTTTCTTCATTATTATACGCTACTTTATTTCACAAGTCAACATATTCTATGCTACGTTAATCTTTCTGCTCCTTGGATTTTATGGCTTTCTCTACAGACGCTACCAGATCGTTCTTGGTTATAGGTTTCACCAGATAATCCACAATCCCCAGCTTATAAGCCTTGACCTTATCCACATCCTTATCCAAACCAGAAAGTACTATAATAGGCGTGCCCATTCCTACAGCATCGCTATCCAGCATCTCGCACACTTCAAATCCCCCGATATCCGGCATTAAGAGGTCAAGCAAGATAACGTCCGGCTTAAACGCGTGCACATGAGTGAGGATATCTTTAGCCTGCGATAAAATTTTAACCTGGTAATTATTTGTACTTTCCAGGAGCAACTTTACCGTCCCGGCTACGCTTTCATCATCATCAACCACTAATATTTTTTTCTTCATAGAGTTTAATTCTTTAATTATAACACATCCCGATGAAAATACAATTAAGAAATCCTGTTCTTCTTCATCTGCCAAAGGACCCAGAATCCTGCCACCAGGCAGATCAACATCGAAATAGCCGCTTCGAATCTTAACATGGCGGCGATGGCAGTATCATATTGCAACAACCTCATCTTGCCCAGGAGATAGTTCCAGTCAT
>CAYPRG010000017.1:8534-14218 GCA_964413025.1 uncultured Planctomycetales bacterium | reverse complement strand
AAAGACATCCAGCGCCGCGGTGAAAGTGGCTGCCTGGATTTTTTTGTTTTTCGGTATAGTGGGCAGCATATACATTTTTCTGGGTAAAATAGCCGATAAGACTTTTCTCGACGGATTTGTAAACCTGGCGGTATCCATATTTTTCTTTTTCTTCCTTTATATTATCGCCAAGATAGCGGATTTATTGATTAAAATAATCAATGAGATTAAAAAGGAATAAAAGGGGAGGATAAAATTATCATGAAACGCAATATTACTGCATTATTTATTTTTTGTTGCTTATTTTGCCTGCTGGTTGGTTGCGATAAATTGAATTTCTCCAAGAAGCCTAAAGAGTCTCCAAAGGAGGCAGAGCAGTCTTTGCCGGTTAACGGCCCTGTTGTCGCCAAGGTTAACAATTATCCTATAACTTTGGAAAGCTTAAACCAGGAAATAGATATTTATAATGCTGCGGTGCCTGCGGATAAGCCGGAAATGAAGATTACTACCCGCGAGCAGAAGGTTAATTATCTGAAGAATGAAATGATTCGAAGGGTTCTGCTCTTCCAGGCTGCCTCCGGAAGGGGTTATGCCAGGAAAGATGAGGTAGTCAGGGCTCTGGAAAGGACCAAGCAGGACCTTTTGGTGATGGAGTTGATAAAGCAGGAAGCGGACAAAATCGAAGTAAGTTCAAGCGAGATAGAGGAGTATTACAATACCTACAAAGAGCAACTTAAGGATCCGGAAGAGAGGCAGATCAGGGAGATAATGGTGTCAACGGAGCAGGAAGCAAAAGACATTCTCATACAGCTTCTTCAGGGGGGAGATTTTGCTACCCTGGCTCAGGAGCGTTCTAAGGCCCCCAGCGCTAAAGACGGCGGAGACCTGGGATATATTAAGAAGGGCACTAAATCCGCACAATTCGATAACGTGGCTTTTTCCGATACGGTAGATACAGGAAAAATCAGCGGTATTTTTAAAGGTACCGACGGGTATTATATTGTCAAGATAGAAGGGAAACGCGGCGGTAAACAGAAATCCCTCTCTGAGTTGTGGGATGATATCAAGCGCGGACTTACTTTCCTGAAACAACAGCAGAGGATCGAAGCCTTGATGGGGAATCTTTCTAAAGAAGCGAAATTAGAAATCTACGAAGGGGAAGTAAAATAAATGCCTAGACAGCGTATTGTTTTGATAATCGGAGTTGTTTTGGCTCTTGGCGCGGTGTTTATGACTATGATTTACATTGACCAGCAGCGTAAAGTTGACCGCGCGCGCCTGCAGAAGAATTGGGATAATCTCCAAGCCAACCAGACCGCGGTTTTAATAGCCAAAAAAGACATCGCCAAAGGCTCGCCGGTAGACGAAACAATGTTTACTACAGAGATTGTCCTCAATAAATATGTGCAGCCGCAGGCAGTAACCTCTATGGATAGGATCGCTGGAATGTTAACTATTGCCCCTATCTCTAAGGGCGAACAGATCAGCCTGACTAAGCTTAGTAATGCCAGGAATGCGGGCGTATTGTCCGAGGTTACTCCCGTCGGTAAAAGAGCGATTACCATTTCGGTGGATAATATTTCTGCTTTAGCCGGGATGATCAAAGCAGGGGACTATGTAGATGTGATAGCCATGCTGCCGGATGCCATGTTGACTCCGGAAGGAAAACAGGTAGTCCAGACAACCGCGATTTCCTTATTTCAAAATGTGTTAGTTTTAGCGGTAGGCCAGGAAACAGGCACTACGTCTGTTCAAGCAAAGTCCCGCTACGCCAAAGAAGGCGGAGAGAAGAAAGAAAGTTCTCCGCTTATTACGCTTGCCCTTGAGCCGAAAGAAGCAAACCTGATTACCTACGTCCAGGAAATAGGCAGGGTCCGCCTGGTATTGCGTTCTCCGGCGGATTCCAAGATAGAAGAACTGAAACCGGCAAATTGGAATGCGCTGTTGGAGTATCTTGCTTCCAAGAATCCCGCTCCTAAGCAAGACGAGAAAGAAGAAATTAAGCCGACAGGATATGTAGAGATATACCGCGGCACGAGCAAAGAGCAAGTACCTTTATTTAAATAGGCGGTTAAATGCATAAAAATATGAAAAAATTATTTTTAGTAATTACGCTGATATTCGCTAGTTTAGTTATCTTCCCCGGTAGAGATTATGCGGTAGAGGGATTAGGAGAAGAGCTTAAATTATTCCTCGGGCAAGTTAAATTTATCCCGGTAAGCAGCCCTACCCGTATTATTATCGGCAATCCCAGCGTGGCAGATGTCACCAGCGTCACCAGCAACGAAATAACTCTTACGCCTAAGACAGTGGGCTCGACCACCTTTACGCTCTGGGATAGCTTTGGCGAGCAGTCTTTTCAAGTAATGGTATGCCTCGAAGATATGACCGAGACCAAGCACCGGATTGATAATTTGCTGTCCAGGCTTAATCTCCCCGGAGTTTATACTAAGGCAGAGGACCAGGAGAACAAGGTCCTGCTCTTGGGTAAAGTAGAGTTACCCCAGGATAGAGAGATGATTTCCCTGGCATTAGGCCCTTTAAAAGATAAAACTACCGATCTTATTTTGGTCAAAGAAGAAGAAGCAATCATTGAAATAGCCGTAGAGGTTTTAGAATTAGATAAAGGCGCCACCAATACCCTAGGGTTTACCTGGCCGAGTTCCTTCACTCTATCCACAGACCAGGTCGCAGGCGGCGCTTTTACCGGAATACCTGTTGGCAGATGGGGGAGTTTATTTACTAAGACACAATGGAGCCGTTCAGTTTTTGAATTTAAACTGGATGCTTTGATCCAGGAAGGAAAGGCGAAAATTCTTTCCCGGCCCAGGCTTGCCTGTCAGAGCGGCAAGGAAGCTGAATTATTGGTCGGCGGAGAAAAGCCTATTTTTACTACTACTGTCGCCGCCACCACCGGAGCCGCGGGCACCGAGGTAGAATACAAGGAATACGGCATAAAACTTAAAATAAAACCTACCTTGACCGACGACAATCGGATTAAAACTGCCTTGAATATCGAGGTCAGTGAATTAGAAAGCACTACTCCTGAAACCATCGGTTCTGCCGCCGCGCCTACCGCCAAGGCATATCCGTTAACCAAGCGTAATACTTCTACCGAAGTGATCCTTAATGATGAACAGGTTTTAGCCATAGGCGGCCTGGTAAAACAGAAAAGCTCAGAAGAGCTGCGTAAGTTGCCTTGGTTTGCGGATCTACCTATTATCGGCTTTGCCTTCAGGCAAAGGACTACCACCAGCGGCAGCGGCTATAATACGAAAGGCGACACTGAATTATTTATCACCATTACACCAAAGATAATCTTGGCAAAAAAAGAAGCCCCTAAGGTAAATACAGAAGGGGCAGAAGTAGCAAGGCCAGCTTTTGCTAATGACGAAGGAAAGCTTCCTGAACCATTCGCGCAATATGCTGACCTGGTAAAAAAGCGGATATTGGAACGTTTAACCTACCCAAGAGATGCCAAAGAAGGGGGGTTCCAAGGGACGGTCAGATTGAAACTGCACCTTTCTTACCAGGGTGACCTTTTAGAGGCAACGATTAAGGATCCTTCGGGCTACAAAGTCCTCGACGATAATACCATAGAGATAGCCAGAGGGATTACCGCTTATCCCGCATTTCCTTCCTCAATAGATCTTAGGGACTTATGGGTAGAGATACCCGTAGTCTACCAACTAAACTAAAATTATGTCCAGGAAAATCGTCATATTCAGCACAAAAGGCGGAGTGGGTAAAACTTTAGTTGCTACCAATCTGGCTGTAAGCTTGCAGAAGGACCAGCAAAAACGTGTCTGTTTGGTGGATTTAGACACCCAGGCAGCAGGAGATATGGCCAGGATGTTAGGCGTCCATCCTCAAAAGGCAGCGGTGGACCTGATGAATCTCCTGAAAAAACAACCCCAAAGTATTAAAAAGTCCGAGTATTTCCTTAAGAGTTCATCAGAAGTGGATTTTTTACCGGGAGTTTTGAGGCCGCAGCAGGCTCCGCATCTTGATCCTACTCAGATGAAAGGCTTATTCAGCCTGATTGATAAAGATTATGATTACATAATTGTTGATGCGGGTAAAAGTTTTAGTGAAGCTTTTATCGCTACTTTAAACCAGGCAAATCTTATCCTCTTGATAGTTACCCCCGATATCCTTTCGATATACCAGACCAAATGGGCTTTGGATACCCTGCAGTTCCTGCATTTTCCTTTAACCATGATCAGGATTGTCCTTAACAGGGCTGAGTCTGTCTCCGGCATAAGCTGGCAGGAAGTAAGAGTAAACTTGCCGGTTGAGATTATCTCTCAGATACCTTCCGAAGGAAAGGCAGTGGGTCTGGCATTAAACCGCGGAGTGCCGGTAGTTATTGATAGCCCTAAATCCAGGACCGCCATGGCAATACAAAAATTTGCCCAGGATTTAATTACCGGAGAAAAAATATTTGTGGAAAATACAGAAATAGACCAGTTAAGAGTCAAAGAATTAGTAGTAGAGAGGCCGGGAGATTTCTGGCAGAAACAGGGGATGGCCGAATCTTTGATTGAACCGGTGGCAGTTGATGAAGCAGATGAAATCCTGGTTTTAAAACGCCGCATTAATAACCGGCTTATCGACGAGTTAAACCTGAAGAGGCTGGATTTGAAGGTATTCAGCGACGCTAAAAAAACCAAGGAATTAAGGGATAAAGCCGAGACAATGGTCTCAAATTTTCTGACAGAAGAAGCGGGAAGTTTCATTTCTTCGCTTGATGTGCGCAAGAAATTGGTCAAAGAGATCCTTGATGAAGCCTTGGGGCTGGGCCCGCTGGAAGATTTATTAGACGACCCAGGCATAACCGACATCATGGTGAATAATAAGGACGAGATATACATTGAGAAAAACGGCAAGATTGAACTAACCAGCAAGAAATTCGTGGCCAATGAACAGGTCAAGACAATCATTGAGCGGATCATCGCGCCTATAGGCAGGCGTATTGATGAATCAGTGCCAATGGTGGATGCCCGCCTTCCTGACGGTTCGCGTGTCAATGCCATAATCCCGCCTCTTTCTTTAACCGGGCCTACTCTTACCATAAGAAAATTCAGGAAAGAAAGATTTAAGATTCCGGATTTAATTGGCATGAAGACTATAAATTCGGCGATGGCAGAATTTATAAAGGCCTGTGTGGTATCAAGAAAAAATATTATTGTCTCAGGCGGCACTGGCAGCGGAAAGACTACCATACTCAATATTCTTTCCGAATTTATCCCCGACGGAGAACGTATCGTGACTATTGAAGACGCCGCGGAATTAAAGCTGCACCAGGAGCACTGGATAAGGCTGGAGTCGCGCGCTCCCAATATTGAAGGCAGGGGCGCAATTACCATAAGAGACCTCTTCAAGAATACTCTTAGAATGCGCCCGGATAGGATTATCATCGGAGAATGCCGCGGCATTGAGTCATTGGATATGCTTCAGGCAATGAACACCGGCCACGATGGCTCAATGACTACAATCCATGCTAATTCAACACAGGATGTCCTCTCAAGGCTGGATTCGATGATTTTAATGTCAGGAGTGGATTTTCCCATGAGGGCTATCCGTGAAATGGTCGGTTCAGCCATAGATATGATTGTCCATACCGCCAGGTTAACAGACGGAAGCCGTAAGATCACCCAGATATCAGAATTAGCCGGGATGAAAGACGAGACCCATATTGATTT
>CAYPRG010000017.1:6102-8434 GCA_964413025.1 uncultured Planctomycetales bacterium | reverse complement strand
CTCTCCATATAATTACAATTAAAAATGTCCAGTCTATATTTAATTGACAGGTGATTTGTTACGTGGTATACTTTAATTACGATTGATAATGTCCATTCTGGGATAAAGGATGCTGAAATGGGTGTAATACATAAATTAAAACCTAAAATACGAGACTTTATAATTCAGAAAAAGAACGCTGAGCCTCACTTAAGCTGCCGTAAACTCACTATTCTAATTTTCGATAAATTCCAAGTAAAAGTTTCTAAATCTAGCATAAACACCCTGATAAAAGATCTGGGCATGAGTATGCCGGTAGGGAGAAGGCGCAAGAAAAAACGGCGCCTTGTGCCTGAAGCGGAGGGATTAGGGGCAATTATGCTAAAGGCTGTGGACTCATTGGTAGGCGGCAGTTACTATATGGCAGATTTGATTAAAAGCAGGCTAAAATCCGAAGCCCCGGAAATTTTGCCAAAAACAGAATGTTTATTATATGCCCCTTTATTTGATGATTTAGACAGGTTAGAACTAAAGCCGGAATGCGGCCTATGGCCGGTGGTAAACCAAAAATTTAGCTCTAAGGATTTGTTATCTTTCTTTGACGAGCTGCAAGCGCATAAGCCAATATCTTCCGATATACACCGGGTAGTTTCTACGATATTCCAAGAGGTGCGTTGTATAAAGGTTAATTATGCAGGAGAGAGCATTTTATATTTGGACGGGAATTTCTATACTCTTTGGTCGTCGCCGCATATCCCTTATGATTTTTCCACAACAATATACAATATAAAGAGTTACATGAACAGGTACTTTCAGAAGAATTCTCCTTTTATGCTTTTTATGGCTCCGGGCTATGATAGGCCAAGTAAGGATTTTTTTGATTTTCTCTCATTTTTCCAGTCTAGCAGCAGGCGGACAATGCGATTATCCATTCACAATGATAAATTCGAAGAAATTGAGGGTTTTTCCTTTGAAATGAACGGAAAGCATCTGTTTTTGTTTGGGCTTTGGCCATGGCAATTTTCCAGCTATCGCAAGGTAAAGAAAATCGGAGAATTCAGGCCGTATACTTTAACCGGGGTATCCGATGATTTTTATATCGCGGATACAGAAATTGATTTATTACAACCTAATACGCGGCAAATAGTTACATTAAGAGGATGCGCAGTCAAAAAAGGAATGAATGAAAAGACGCGGGTGATAATATTAAGCAATGCCTCGCCCGAACAAGCTAAAGCCGAAGATTTGGCGGACATTTACCTCAGGCATTGGCCAAACCTGGAGGAGACTTTCCAGGATTTGAGCCGGAAAATCGAGCTTTTTACTTATACCGCTACCTCCCAGAAGTTTTTCTCGACGGATAATCTGGTTTTGCAAAAAGATTCTACCCAAGATATAAAAGCGCTCCTGAATTATTATATCAGCGCACTGGATTTATATGTCAAATGGCACTTTTTACCTTCCGGTTACGAAGATAAGGATTTCTCGACGATAAAACAGCGTTTTTACAGCTTAAAGGGTATAATTAAAAACCAAAATGACTGTGTCTTGGTAACATTTAAGCCCCCGGTGGTTTATCCGTTCTTAAAGGACCTGGAATACGCTTGCCGCCGCATCAACGAAAAAGAAATCGTTTTTGGCGACGGTAG
This sequence comes from uncultured Planctomycetales bacterium, assembly GCA_964413025.1. Lineage (GTDB taxonomy): Bacteria > Omnitrophota > Gorgyraeia > Gygaellales > Profunditerraquicolaceae > CAYPRG01. The sequence goes on along the minus strand of CAYPRG010000017.1, from coordinate 6,806 downwards.
GAGGCTTTGGTTGAGTGTTTCAGCCGCGTAATTTTTATATTAGAAAACGCTTTCTTGCGTCGGGGGAAATGTGATTGACACTAATATATATAAATGTTATAGTTTAAGCGTAATAACAGGTTAGAAAAAAAGCAGATCCTGATAGGAGGTGTCAGGAAAGAATGGCTACGGCACATTGCTTTTTACAACCAAGACACCGTAACTACAGGATTAAAGGGTTACGGATTTTTTATCTATAAAAACATGGGAAAAACTTTAAAAAAGTATTTAATGAACTCTAGGGCACAGAGCATCGTCGAGTATAGCGTTATTTTTATCGCTTTTGCCATAGCGGTTACAATTTTTATTGCTAAAACACACCAGGGTTTTGAAGGGCATTTTCAGAATGCGGTCAGCCATATGTTAAAATGAAGATAAGGGCACAGTCAATGATTGAATATACGGTTTTAATCGCGGCAATAGCCGCCGCGTTCATCGCTATGCACCAGTATATTTATCGCTCGATGAATGCCCGTTTAAAACAAGTGCAGGATGAGGTATATCAGACGCCTGGGCCAGGAGTAGATATTCCGAATGTCCCTTCAGGTAAATAAAGGAGGTGTAGAGATGTCAAGGTTTAAGAAAGCACAAAGCACGCTGGAATACGTAATCGTCTTTACTGCTATTATCGCCGGAATCATTATCTTTGCCAATACCGTGATGAA
>CAYPRG010000017.1:0-6002 GCA_964413025.1 uncultured Planctomycetales bacterium | reverse complement strand
TTAATTAGGGGGTGAGAAGATGCGATTCAGGTTAGATAAGAGAGCGCAGAGCACTTTGGAATATGCTCTGTTAATTGGGGTTATCGTCGCAGGCTTGATTGCTATGCAGATGTACCTAAAGCGCGGATACCAGGGTAAATTACGCGAGTCAACCGACCAGATCGGCGACCAGTATTCTCCTGATTATACTACGTCCAAAACTACTATTACTAAAGAGAGCACTACGCAGGAGACGGTCCAAGACAAAGTAACGCGCACGGAATTCGTTGAGCCTGAAAAGACTACCCAGACCAGCGAAGAGAAGGTAGACAAGCTGGACAAGGAAAGTTTTTAAATAAATAATCTTTGGTTAAAATCTGATTGCCGATTTTATCCAAGGATTATTTTATCTTGGCACTATGCATATAAACAATAGAGCGCAGAGTGTGTTGGAGTACGCGGTGATAATTGCCGTAATTACGGCCGGACTTATAGTTATGCAATTATACTTGAAGCGGGGTATACAGGGAGGCTTGCGTAATCAGAGCGAGTCTCTCGGCGAGCAATACCGGCCAGGCCATACAACTTCCGTACAGCAGAAGGAAACTGCTGTTAATACCACGGAGAGCAGTTCGCTTGGCTTAAGCATTAGTGAAACAGAAGAGACTACTAAACAAACTACAAATCAGAAAGTACAGAGATGAGAAGAGGTCAGAGTACTTGGGAATATGCGATGGTAATAGTATTGGCGTCGCTGGCTTTTATCGCCATGAGTACTTATTACAGACGGGGCGTACAGGGGCGGTTAAAAGATCTGGCAGATAGTCAGATTTCCTCGGTGCAATATATTTCTGGTCAGACTAAAAGTGATACTACTACAGCGAGCAAGGCTAGCCAGGAAATGCAGACTGATAAGAGCGCTAGGACGACAACCGGTACTGAAGAAACCACTCGTCGTTCTACCGAATATAGTTCAGGAGAGGGTTGGGAGGATTTATTACCCAAATAATAAAAATGAGACTTAACCATAAAGCCCAAGCAACCACAGAGCTGGCAATATTCGGCTCGTTAATTTTAGTCTGCTTTGCCGTTCTGATTTCGTACGGAATGAGCCTGCAGGAGCAGCAGATTTTGCAGCAACAGGCTTTTCGCAAGGCATTGGAAAAGTCTTATAGTGACAATGCTTTTGTAACTTACAATATTGTTAAGCATCCCCGCACGGTTAATCTATTTGGTAAATTTGGCGAAGGAGCTAGGAGTAGCACAAGCGCAGGGGCGTCGGTAGCCTGGTGTCTAGGCGAGCCGGAAGAAAAAAGCTATTATCAGATAAACGAAGATACTGTGGAGATTCCCGGCGATAGTGAGATTGTAGATGTGGAGACAGAAGCAGGTACTACGTATGTTGGGCAGGAGAGAAAAACTGAAGATAGCGCAGGAATCACTACTTACAAGAAAGCTGATTCTGTTGAAACTTTGACTACGCGGCTTAAGGTTAATGATATAACCGGTAGAATGACGAGCACGGGCGGACTAAGCTGTTCGAATGTGTGTAGTCCAGTACCGGGAGGAGGAGGGGCTACTGTTTGTGAGCGGGTCTGCACTGCAACAGAGGTGCCTTATAGCGTGCATAGTGCGGATGATATTGTAGTCACCCAGGGCCTTGATACAGATGGTAGATATCGGTCATCCTCTGTTAGCACGGGGATATCCAGGGAGAGAGAATGGTCTACTCCTCATGTTCAATAAAGAGGAAAGAAGCGCAAGTATCGGTGGAAGTGGCTCTTGTTTTTGTGGCAGTAATCATGCTTCTTTTTGGGATTTTGCAGTTCTGGCTTAATTTTAATCAAAACCTGGTACAAAGACAACCTTCTTATAATTCCTCTCGCGTTGCTGCCGGAAGTTCAGAGCCTGGCAAGTGGCCGGTTTCTAGCCAAAAGCCCTTGACCGAAGAATCAGTGTTTGGTGAAAGATGAAAAATATCTTTTTTCATCGGGAAGGCCAGATAGCTCCGTTTATGATCGCCATAATCGTGGTTCTGATTATGGCGCTTATGGTTACGGCGAATATCGGTAAAATAGCCCTGACTAAAACTCACACAGCCAATGCCGCAGATGCCGGAACATTAGCCGGCTCGACCACCCACGCTAATACTTTAAATAACCTCGCCGATACGAATACCGCGATGATTGCGGAATACTTAAGTACCGAGGCGCTTTTCTTAGTTACTTCTCTCTTAGAAATAGAGGGGCCGAGATTTTTGGTATATTGGGCTTTTATTGTTGCTCAGTCTGCCCAATTCGTTCTGGCCTGGACCACCGCCTACAAGGGCTACGATGATGCGCGGAGCGTAGCCAGGCAATTCGCTTTTATGAATGCCGGTATAGATGAATCAAAAGAAAGATTGCCCGGCGAGTCTTACGAATCATACCTGCAGCGAGAATCAAGGTTCGGACAGTGGATGAAAGAAAAGGGTTATGAATCAGGACGGTATACCTGGACGGATAAAAATGGCAAGCAAAACTCCTTTAGTGCAGAAGTAGAGGCCCCGGATTTCCCCGGCTTAATACCTACTCCGGGAGTGTTTGTAAGCGTGTATTTTAAATGGATAACACCTTGTACCGCTCTCGCAGCTGGCCTTGATTGTACTCCGTGTAATGCTGACGCAGCTCAGTTTTACTTTGGTGTAAATCAGGCCAAAAGAAAAATTCCCTTCGCTTTAAATCTAGGTACGGCAGTGCCCGCTGGTTCTTTTACCCCCATAGCTCAAAGCGATTCCGGGATTGTAGTCCCGCCTTTCTGCCCTCCGGGCGGCGCGCCTGCCTGGGCAGTAGTGATTTATTATGTGCCTATTGCCTGGATCGGAGGCATTGTTGAAGATAATCCTAAAATCAGTCTTACTACTACGCGCGACCAGCCAAACGTAGACTTGGGCCTCAGGGAAATGAAATACGGCGATATCTCTTCCGGCGCAAACGCCGAAGCGAAGGGGGGCAGCGTCGGGCCTTTTCCTAACCCCGGTTATGATTCTAACTTGGTCTCCGGAGGTTATTAGATGATTAAAAAGGTAATTCCAGCCTTTATTTTTTTATTTCTTGCAACGCTGTGCGAAGCGGCTATCTGGGAAAATATTCCGGCTTTCCCTCAAGCGCAAAGAATAAAGCAGGAAGAGGCTTCGGTCAACGGCAGGCAGGTGCAGACCACTATTTATATTACTTTATCTACGCCTCAGGAAGCCGTTGAATTTTATAAAACAAGGCTTATTAATTTTGGCTGGAAGCTGGAATCAAAATTAAGCGTACAGGGCATAGAAATACTTATATATTCTAAAGAGGGTAAGTTTTTGAATATAAAGTCACAAAATATTTTGGGGAAGAATTACATCACCGTTGCTCAGAGCGTAAACCCGAAAGAATCAGTGGCGCAAGCATCCTCTTGCCCTGAATGCGAAAATAAACAGGATAGCGCCGGAAAAGATTTGCGCTTTGTCCCGCGTTACCCCGGATCAATCAGGGTAAACAGTATTGAGAGGGATAATGGCAAGAAAGCACTTTTGACTTATTCAACAAAAGATTCCATAGATAAAGTGCTCAACTTTTATAGCCAGAATATGGGTAATTATTACTGGGAATTAGATAATATGGTTGATTTCCAGAATTTGCCGGAGGGGGTATCTGATAAACTAGCAATGAGTATCCAGGGAGAAACATTAGTATTTAAAAGTCCTTCTGCTTCGTGTATAATCAGTGTAACCGAAGAACCACAAAATAAGACTACTGTTATCGGTGTCACTTACAATGAATAACAGAAAACAGTATCAACTCGAGGTTATTTGAATAATGAGAAATATCTTTTTTCGCCGGGAAGGCCAGATAGCTCCGTTTTTGATCGCCATAATCGTGGTTCTGATTATAGCGCTTATGGTTACGGCGAATATTGGTAAAATAGGCATGTTCAAGACTCGTACTGCCAATGCCGCTGATGCCGGAGCATTAGCCGGCTCAACCTCGCATTCTAACACCTTAAATGCCCTAGCCGATACAAATACCGCTATGATTGCCGAGTATTTAAGTACGCAGGTGACATTTCTTATCCCTGTCAATATATGCTCGTATGGTGCCGTGAGAAATGTTGCTTATATAGCCTTTGTTGCTGCTCAGACAGCGCAATTTATTTTGGCTTGGAGTAATGCAATGAGAGGCTATGAAGAAGCCAGGAGTGCTGCTTATCAATTCGCTTTTATGAATGCCGGTATAGATGAATCAAAAGAAAGATTGCCCGGCGAGTCTTACGAATCCTACTTACAGAGAGAATCCCGGTTCGGGCAGTGGATGAAGAATAAAGGTTATGAATCAGGGCAATACACCTGGACGGACAAAGATGGCAAACAGAATTCTTTTACCGTGACTGTGGATGCGCCAGATTTTCCCGGTCTGATACCTATGCCGATGGTGATGCTGGGTCTTTTTTATTCAGATACAATCGGAGCCTGCAGTGTTTGGTGTATGACATGCCTTACGGATTTAGTTAAATATTTTGTTTGTTTAATGAAAACATTGATTATGGGAACAATACTTCTCTGGACGACTGTTTGTTGCAGTTGTACGGCATGGGCGGGAATAGGATATATTGTTCCTATTGCCTGGATAGCGGGTATTGCCCAAGATAATCCCGAGATAAGTGTTACAACTACTCGCGTGCAGCCGGAAAAAGATTTAGGATTGTGGCAGATGAAATACGGAAGCGTATCTTCTCAGGCAAGGGCAAGATCGTCGGGGGGCAGCGTCGGCCCTGCACCCAGTCCTCGTTACGATTCTGTTTTAGTATCCGGAGGTTACTAAGATGATTAAAAAGACAATTTTAACCTTTATTTTTGTATCTTTTTTTGCATTATCTGATGCAGCTATCTGGGAAAATATTCCGGCTTTCCCTCAAGCGCAAAAAGTAAAGCAGGAAGAGGCCCTACTCGACAATAATCCAATACAGTCTACTATTTATTCTACATTATCCTCGCCGGAAGAAATCATTGAATTTTATAAAACAAAACTGGCTAATTTTGGGTGGAAATTAAAATCAGAGAAAGACGAGCAAGGCATTAAATTATTGAATTTTTATAAAGAAGATAAAATTGTAAGTTTAATAGTGCAGAATATGATAGGCAAAACCTTTATTACTATTACTCAAAGCATGGCACAGCAGGAGCTGCCAAAAAGTAAAGCTCCTTGCCCAGAATGCGAAAAACAGAAAGAAGAATTAATTGAAAAGTGGAAGTTACCCGAAGGGACTAAATTGGAAGATGTTAATATAGAACAAATTAAAAAAGAAGCGCTGCTGCAAGTACAGAATAACACTGTGATTCAAGAAGACGCCCCAGGTAATGATTTGAAATTTGTCCCGCGTTATCCCGGTGCGGTAAGGGCAAGTTCCTTTGAAAGAGAAAATGGCAAGAAGGTAAATTTGTCCTATTATTCTCAAAGTTCAATTGAAAATGTGGCTAATTTCTACCGCCAGAATATGGGCAATTATTACTGGAAGCTAGAAAATACGGTTGATTTTCAGAATCTGCCGCAGGGGATATCTGATAAAGTAAGTGTGAATATGAACGGACAAACTTTAGTATTTAAAAGTCCTACCGCTTCGTGTATAATCAGTATAACCGAAGAGGCACAAACTAAGGGCACCGTTATCGGCGTCACCTATAATGAGAGATAAGAAAGCACAGTCGACTTTAGAATATGTCCTTTTGGTTGCGGCGGTAGTCGCGGCATTGATAGCCATGTTCGGCATTATCAGCTACGGTTCTATGGGGAAATTTAAGCAATCTGCTGATTCTATCAGCGACAGCGAACAATACGAACCCGGAGTCACTCAGGTAAAATAGGATTATCCTTAACAGCCACGGAACAGGATGATTATACTTAAACTAGTAACTTTGCTTTTTGCCTTCCTTGCAGTGCTTTTAATTGCCAGCCAGATTTACCCTCTATTTCAAAGAAAAATGGAAGATTGGCAGAAAAAAAGAGTCG
>CAYPRG010000016.1:11924-14652 GCA_964413025.1 uncultured Planctomycetales bacterium | reverse complement strand
GAAGGGCTGGCAATAGTAGGGGCGGATAATAATTCCTGCCATGGGTGTAATATGTTTGTCCCCCCGCAGGTAACAAACCTTATAAAGATGTACGAGCGGTTAATTACCTGTGAAATCTGCAACAGGATATTGTATATTCATGATGAGCGAGATTGAAATCTATATTGACGGCGCGTCAAAAGGCAACCCCGGCCCCAGCGGTATAGGGGTAGTGATTTGCCGCGATGGGCAAACCATTAGAAATATAGCCAGTTTTATCGGCCATGCCACAAATAATGTCGCTGAATATACCGCGTTGCTATTCGCCTTGCAGGAGGCCCTTAAGCTTAAGGCGGAAAACATAAAGATAAATACGGACAGCCAGCTTTTGCACAGGCAGATAAATAAGACGTATAAAGTTAAGAGCCCCAATATCCTGGGATTATATAACCAGGCGGTTCATCTTTTATCGGCTTTTAAAAAAGTTTCTATTATCAACATCCCCCGGGAGGAAAATCGGGGCGCGGATAGATTGGCAACTAAGGCAATAAAAGAACAGTTGAGGAAAACAGCTCTTTAATATAAAGGCAGGCAGAGGGTGGTCGCTCCGCCTTAACAAGCGGAGAGGAAAGTCCGGGCTCCGGAGGATAGCGTGCTCTGTAACACAGAGCCCCCATTTCGGTGGGGAGGGAAAGTGCCACAGAAAATAAACTACCCCCGTTGTTTTTGCTTCGCAAAACGAAGCAGAGGGGGCAAAGGTGAAAAGGCAGTGTAAGAGACTACCGTAAGCCGTAGCGATACGGTTTGCAAGGAAAACCCCGCGTGGAGCAAGGTGAAATAGTCCCGCCCCATTCTACCCTAAAAGGTAGGAATAAAAGTGGTCCGCTTGAAATGGGCGGGAGGGTAAGCTGCTTGAGCCCCGGCGGCAACGTCAGGGTCGAGAGGAATGATCATCACGGTGCGGATATTCGTATCGGGACAGAACCCGGCTTATTCTGCCTGCCTGCTTTGTAACTGAATTAACCCAACCCCCAAATTTATCGGATAATTTGGGGTGTACTGTTGTTCAAGGAGGAATAAAAATGTCTGGACATTCTAAATGGAAAACGAATAAGGGTAAGAAGGCGGTAGCTGATGCCAAAAAAGGCGCTGCCTATACCAAGATCATCAAGGAGATTACTATGCTCGCGCGTTCCGGCGGCGGGAACCCGGATACTAATCCCAGCCTGCGTACCGCTATCGCAAAAGCAAGAGAAGCAAATATGCCTTCTGATAATGTGAAGTTGGCCATAAAGCGCGGCACCGGAGAATTACCCGGCCAGATTATTGAGACAGTTATGTATGAGGCCTACGGCCCCGGAGGGGTAGCGATTATGATTGAGGCGCTGACCGATAATAAGAACCGCACTACCGCGGAATTGCGTAATATCATGTCCAAGAAGAACGGCAATATGGCCGGGGCAGGTTCGGTATCCTGGATGTTTACCAAAAAAGGCTATTTTCTTATTGAAAAAAGCCAGTCCAAAGAAGAGGAATTGATGAATATCGCCCTGGATTCAGGGGCTGAGGATTTTAAAAGCGATGACGAAAATTACGAGATCACTACTTCGATGCAGGATTTTGAAAAAGTAAAGAAGGCTATCCAGGATAAAGGGATAAAATGGCTGGATGCTGAGCTTACCATGATCCCTTCTTCAACAGTCAAGGTGGCGGGAAGCGACGCTAAAAATGTATTGGCTATGATTGAAAACCTGGAGGATCATGACGATGTGCAGCAGGTTTACGCCAACTTTGATATTCCTGATGAGATCCTGGAGCAGGCTGCGTCAGAAGATTAAAAGATGAGAATTCTGGGGATTGACCCGGCTTTGACTAGGACCGGATACGGGGTCATTGATTTTAGGAACCATAAAGTAACGTTATTAGAGGCGGGGATAATCACGACTTCCCCTAAGCAGGTTTTGCCTGAACGCTTAGATAAGATACACCGGGCATTGATAAAATTGATATCTGATACAAAACCGGATGTCGCGGTTTTAGAAAAACTATTCGCGCATTACCGCCATCCTACTACCGCTTATATTTTAGGCCAGGCTCGCGGGGTTATATGCCTTGCCTGCGCGGAAGAAAAAATTCCTTTGGTTGAGTATGCTGCCACCAGGGTAAAGAAAGCAATAGTCGGCCAGGGGTTAGCTCCTAAACACCAGGTCCAGAAAATGATAGCGAATATGCTTAATCTAAAGAGCCTCCCCAAGTATACAGACGTAAGCGATGCTCTGGCTCTGGCCATCACCCATAGTAATATTATAAGGCCTAAAATATGACCCATTCGATCTTACTCGGGGGAATCCTGAGTTACTGGCAGGAGTAAAAGGATGATAGCGCGGATATCCGGTAAGGTCGTTGAGAAAGGGCAAAATTACTTAATCATTGATGTCAACGGCATCTGCTACCAAGTCTTCATCCCTCAGGCGGTGATGCAGCATATAAATGAAAGCTCCGGCGACAGCGGGGTGATCAGCCTGATTACCTACCATTATTTGCAGATCGAGCCGTCAAAAGGGGTCCCGGTATTAGTAGGTTTCTTAAATGAAATAGAAAAAGAATTCTTTGAGATATTTATTACCGTTTCCGGCATCGGGCCCCGCGCCGCGCTTAAGGCGCTTAATCAGCCAATTTCGTTGATAGCAAAGGCTATCGACGAAAGCGATATAAATTTTTTGAAATCTTTGCCGGGCATAGGCCAGCA
>CAYPRG010000016.1:7379-11824 GCA_964413025.1 uncultured Planctomycetales bacterium | reverse complement strand
TTATATAAAGACCGCCATGCCGATAAGTTATCCAAGCCGGCGCTGGAAACCCTGGCGATAATCGCCTACAAACAGCCGGTGACCAAACTTGAAGTGGAATCATTAAGAAGCGTAAATGTGGACGGAGTTTTTTACAGCCTTATGGATAAGGGGCTTATCCGGGTCGCCGGCAGGAAGAAAGCTCCCGGAAGGCCGAAGGTGTATGGCACCACGGCACAATTTTTGGAATACTTTGGCTTGAAATCATTGGAAGAGCTGCCTAAAATAGAAAATTTTCAAACGGCATTGTCGGAAAAGGAGGCGCCAGATGGCCCTAAAGAACCTGCGCAGGCAAATTGATGATGTGGATAAAAAGATAGTCAAGTTTTTGAATGATCGTTCCAAGGTCACATTGAATATTGCCCGGCTGAAACATAAAAGCGGAAAAAGTATTTACGCTCCTGACCGGGAAAGAGAAGTCTTAAATAAATTGGCAATTATGAATAAAGGGCCTTTAGCTACAGGTGCCCTGGAGGCCATTTACCGAGAGATCATGTCCAGCAGCCTGGCGTTGGAAAAACCCCTTAAGATAGCTTATATGGGGCCGCAGGCGAGTTTCAGCCATTTAGCCGCCTTAAAGAAATTCGGTTCGCAGGTCGGATACGTTGCCTGCGATAATATTGCCGATGTGTTTCTGGAAGTAGAGAGGGATGGCGCTGATTACGGGGTAGTGCCTATTGAGAATTCTATCGAAGGCGCGGTCAGCCATACTTTAGATATGTTCGTGGATTCGGATTTAAAAATCTGCGCCCAGATGATACTGGAAATATCGCATAACTTGTTAGCCAATTGCCCTAAGGAAAAGATAAGGCAGGTATATTCTAATCCGCAGGTTTTCGGCCAGTGCCGTTTGTGGCTTCAGGAGAATTTATCTAACGCGGATATGATTGAAGTGTCCAGTACCACCCGGGCAGCCCAGATTGCCAGGAAAGAAAAATACAGCGCCTGCATCGCCTCAATCCTGGCGGCCAGCGTGTATAAATTAAAGGTTATCGCCAGGGATATCGAGGACTCCCCGCATAACATCACCAGATTCCTGGTTATCGGTAAGAGCGGCGTACCCCAGACCGGGTGCGATAAAACATCGGTGATGTTTTCCATTAAGGACAAGGTCGGGGCCCTGCATGATATGCTTTTGCCTTTTAAAAAATACGGGATCAACCTGACCAAGATAGAATCCAGGCCGTCAAAGAGAAAAGCCTGGGATTACTATTTCTTTATGGATTTAGAGGGCCATCAGGATAATCCCAAAGTAAAAAAAGGCCTTTTGGAATTAGAAAATAAATGTAAATTTTTGAAGGTATTGGGTTCGTATCCTTTAGGAGAATAATAAAGATGAGTTTAGTAAGGAAGCACATATTGGGCATAGACCCTTACCAGGGCGGTAAGCCCATTGAAGAGATCAAGCGCCAGCTGGGCCTGAAGGATGTAATTAAGCTGGCTTCTAATGAGAACCCGCTTGGGGCATCTCCGAAGGCAGTGCGGGCGATAAAGGATAATTTATCTAAAATCAACCGCTACCCGGACAGCAATGGTTTTTACCTGAAAAGAAAGTTAGCCAGGTCTTTGAATCTTGAGCCGGCGAATTTTGTCCTGGGGAATGGCTCGGACGAACTGATTGACATCATTATCAAGACTTTTGTCGAAGAGGATGAGCATATCCTTACCGCGGATGGCACATTCCTGGAGTATAAGATTATCTCCCAGGTCAAGGGCCGCATAGTCATTACCGTGCCTTTGCGCTATTTCAGGTATGACTTGGCGGCAATAAGAAAAAAAATCACAAAGAAGACTAAGTTAATCTTTATCTCTAATCCCAATAATCCTACGGGCACATATGTGACAAGGTTGGAGCTTGAAGATTTTATGCGCGGTTTGCCGCAGAATATCATACTGGTCCTGGATGAGGCTTATGATACTTTTATTGACGTGAATGATTTTCCCAGTAGTCTGGGTTATATCCGCAACAGGAACCTTATTGTCTTAAGGACATTCTCCAAGGCTTACGGCCTTGCAGGGTTAAGAGTGGGTTTTGCCGCGGCCCGTCCCGAATTTACTTCTTATATGGAAATTGCCAGGCAGCCTTTTAATGTTAACCTTTTGGCCCAGGTAGCCGCAACCGCGGCGCTGGATGACAAAAAGTTTTTGAATAAGACCAGGAAGGTAATTTTAGAAGGCAAGAGCTACCTTTACGACGAATTAAGCAAACTGGGGGTAGCTTATGTCCCCAGCGTGACTAATTTTATCCTTTTTGATGCCGGCAGGGATTGCGTAGCCGTATTTAAGGAGATGCTTAAATACGGAGTGATTGTAAGGGATATGAAGCAGTATGGATTTAAGAATCTCATCAGGGTTACTATCGGTACAAAAAAAGAGAACCAGAGGTTTATCCAGGTATTGAAGAAGGTATTGTAAGCAAAATACCAAAAGCGAGGGGAAAATGATTATAGTCTTGAGGCCGGACGCGACCGAAGAACAAGTAAACCATATTATTGAAAAAGTCAAGAATCTGGGTTTGACGCCTCATGTTTCAAAGGGCACGGAACGTACCATCATCGGAGTTATCGGCCCGGAAGATAAGCTGCGGGTTACTCCTCTGGAGGTTTTTTCCGGCGTGGAAAAAGTCATTCCGGTATTGGCTCCTTACAAGCTGGTCTCAAGAGAATTTAAATATGAAGATTCAATTATAGATTTAGGCAAAGGGGTGGAAATCGGCGGTAAGAAAATAATCGTTATCGCCGGGCCTTGCGCCATAGAGGATTTTGATACGTTATATGAAATTGCCGTTAAAGTTAAAACCGCGGGAGCAAATGTCCTGCGCGGCGGCGCGTTTAAGCCGCGCACCTCGCCTTATAGTTTTCAGGGGCTTGGGGAAGAAGGCCTGAAATACCTGAAGAAAGTCGGGGATGATCTGGAGATGGTTACGGTCAGTGAAGTAATGGACCCCCGCGATGTGAAATTATTGGCTGACTACGTGGATGTTTTGCAGATAGGCGCCCGGAATATGCAGAATTTTAATCTCTTGAAAGAAGTGGGGCTTACCAAGAAGCCGGTCCTTCTTAAGCGCGGGCTCTCCTCAACGGTCAAAGAATTGTTGATGTCTGCGGAATACATCTTGTCAGAGGGCAATTACAACGTTATTTTGTGCGAACGCGGGATAAGGACTTTTGAAGATTCTACCCGCAATACGCTGGATATAAGCGCTGTGCCGCAGGTAAAGCAGCTTTCTCATTTACCTATTATTGTTGACCCCAGCCACGCCGCAGGAAAATGGGGCCTGGTTCCCTCGCTTTCTAAAGCGGCGGTAGCCAGCGGCGCCGATGGTTTGATGATTGAAGTCCACACCCATCCGGAAGACGCCATGTCTGACGGCGCGCAATCGCTTTTGCCATTTAATTTTTCCGCGCTGATGATGGAATTGAAGATATTGGCTAAGGCGGTAAACAGGGATATCTGATGAAAAAATTATTTAATAGGGTAGCCATTGTAGGTACGGGTTTGATCGGCGGCTCTATGGCTTTGGCCATAAAAAAGAAACGGCTTGCCAATGAAATAATCGGGGTCAGCCGGCACAAAAAAACTTTATCCACCGCCAAAAAAAATGGGGTTATTGACAGGGGTTCCCAGGATTTAAATATTATCAAGGATGCTGATCTGGTGGTTTTGGCTGCTCCGGTAAACACGATATTAAATTTAGCTGAGCAGATTTCAAAGATTATCAGGGCGGATTGTATAGTCACTGATGTGGGAAGTACCAAGCGCGAGATTGTTTCTAAGCTGGAAACGGTTTTTCCCGGATACGTCGGCAGCCACCCTTTAGCCGGTTCGGAGAAGCGGGGCGTACTTAACGCCGATGCCGGAATATTCCGCGGAACGTTGTGTATCCTGACCCCTACCAGGAGAACAGATAAACAGGCCCTGGGTAAGATTAAAAAATTATGGAATGCTTTAGGCGCCAGGGTACTGCTTTTGCCGGCGGATAGCCACGATAAAATATTATCTTTCGTTAGCCACCTGCCGCATGTAGCCGCCTTTTCCCTGATCAGCATTGTCCCGGGGAAATATCTTAAATTTGCCGCAAGCGGCTTAAAAGACACTACCCGCATAGCTTCTTCCGACAGCCAGCTTTGGAGCGATATTTTCCTGAGTAATTCTAAAAATATAAGCGCCGCAATCAGCCTGCTTCAGGGTGTTTTGTCCAGGATAAAATCGGCAATCAATAAAAAAGACAGCAAGCTATTGTCCTCGATTTTAAAAGAGGCAAAGAAAAAAAGAGAATCCTTATAAATGATTATTGCCATTGACGGCCCCGCAGGCGCCGGTAAGAGTACTGTTTCCAAAATATTAGCCCAGAGATTGGGCTTTCTTTATATCGACACCGGTGCGATGTACCGGGCCTTGACCCT
>CAYPRG010000016.1:0-7279 GCA_964413025.1 uncultured Planctomycetales bacterium | reverse complement strand
ATCGCCCACATCGACCACGGTAAATCTACCCTGGCAGACAGGATATTAGAGGTAACCGGCGCGGTGGACATGCGGCATACCCGTAACCAGCTCTTAGACGATATGGACCTGGAAAGGGAGCGCGGTATTACTATCAAGGCCTCGATGGTCAGGCTGTCTTATCGTTCTAAAAACGGCAAGGATTATATCCTGAATCTTATTGATACCCCCGGCCACGTGGATTTTACCTATGAAGTTTCCAAATCTTTAGCTGCCTGCGAAGGCGCGGTTTTAATCATAGATGCCGGGCAGGGAATAGAAGCCCAGACAGTGGCGAATTATTATCTGGCCAAGGAAAATAAGTTGGCGATTATTCCGGTGATAAATAAAATCGACCTTACCAGTATTGACATACCGCGGGTCAAGAGGCAGATTACCAATGTCCTGGGGTTCAGCGAAGAAGAGATAATCCTTGCTTCTGCCAAAGAGGGGACCGGCGTAACTGATATATTGGAGAGAATAGTGGAGGCCGTGCCTGCTCCTTCCGGCGAATCCGCCAATCCTTTAAAGGCCCTGGTTTTTGATTGCCGTTTTGACGCCTTTAAAGGGGTGGTAGTTTTTGTAAGGGTGGCCGATGGTGAAATCTTCCCCTCGACTCAGCTTAAGATGATGCATTCCGGTTCACTTTATAAAATAGAAGAACTGGGCGTGTTGAGGGATCTAAAATATACAAAAGTAGACGGCCTTTCCTGCGGCGAGGTCGGTTATTTTACCGCTAATATCCGCGACGCGCGGGAGATCATTATTGGAGATACTATCACCAATAATAAAAATCCCTGCCAACAGGCGTTTGCCGGTTACCGCACCGTGAAACCGCTGGTATTCTGCGGGATATATCCGGTGAATGCCGCTGATTTTCCCGCCTTACGCGACGCCATGGATAAGCTGAGGCTTTCGGATGCTTCTTTTGTCTTTGAGCCGGAGAATTCGCAGTCATTCGGCTATGGTTTTCGCTGCGGATTCCTGGGGCTTTTGCATATGGAGATCGTCCAGGAGCGGCTTGAGCGCGAGTATAACCTGAATTTAATCCTGACTGTCCCTAACGTTGTGTATAAAGTAAAGAAACACGACGGGCAGACGGTAGAAGTACATACGCCGGCGGATTTCTCAAACCAGGATATCCAGGAAGCTTATGAGCCGTGTGTAAAATTATTGATGATTGTCCCGGTTGATACTATTGATGAAGTCTGTGAACTGGCGAAATCCCGCCGGGGAGTATTTCAGTCAAACGATTACCTGGGAGACGACCGGATTAAAATAGTTTTTAATATTCCACTTTCTGAGATTATTGTTGATTTTTATGATAGAATGAAGTCTCTTACCAAGGGTTATGGTTCGCTTGATTATGAATTAAGCGATTACCTGCCGACCAAACTGGTGCGGCTGGATATTATGCTTAACGGGGTCATCTGCGATGCCTTTTCTTCCCTTATGTATAAGGAAAAGGCAATCCATAAAGCCCATGCCCTGGCAAATAAGTTGAAAGAATTAATTCCCAGGCAGGCATTTGAAGTTGTAATACAGGCCGTGCTTGGCTCTCAGGTCATAGCTTCCCAGAAGGTCAGGCCGCTTTCAAAGGCGGTGACCAGTAAATGCTACGGCGGGGATATCACCCGTAAACGAAAGCTCTGGGAAAAACAAAAAGAAGGCAAGAAGAGGCTTAAACAGTTTGGCAGGGTAGAGATTCCTCAGGAGGCTTTTTTAGAGGTGCTGAAAATATGAACCCCAGAACGAAAAGAATAATTAAGGAATGGGTGGAATCAATAGTAATCGCTTTTATACTGGCGATGTTTATCCGTACCTTTGTGATCCAGGCATTCAAGATACCCACCGGTTCCATGCGCCCCACGCTTTTAGAAGGCGATATAATTATGGTCAATAAATTTCTTTACGGCGCGAAGGTCCCTTTTACCGACTTAAGATTGCCTAAGGTGCGCGAACCCAAGAGGGGCGATGTGGTTGTTTTTATCTACCCCGAGGACACCAAGAAAGATTTTATAAAAAGGCTTATCGCTTTCGGGGGCGAGACGGTGGAGATTAAGGACGGGACAGTATACATTAATGATAAGCCGCTTGTCAGCCCGATGTTCAATCAGAGGTATTATTATAACCGAGGGGATTTTGCCGCGGAAAACGGGAAGATAACCGTGCCGGAGGGTAATTATTTTGTTTTGGGGGATAATTCCGCGTCTTCTCACGATAGCCGGTATTGGGGGTTTGTACCTAAAAAGAATCTCTTGGGGGAGGCGATATTGATTTACTGGCCGCCCCAGCGCATAAGGATAATAAAATGAATTTCGCCAACAAGATTTCTACCTTCCGGATTTTGACCGTACCTTTTTTTATTGCCACCCTGATTTATTATTCCCCGTCAAGGGATTACTTGAGGTTCGTGGCACTGGGTATTTTTATTATAGCGGTCATCTCCGACGCCGTCGACGGTTATATTGCCAGGAAATCTAAACAGCAATCAAAGGCAGGGCTGGTGCTGGATCCGCTGGGGGATAAATTGCTCTTGGTCAGTTCTTTTATCTGTTTATTCCTGAGGCAGGACCTGCCTCAGGGTATATATTTTCCGATATGGGTCACTTTGATCGTGATAAGCAGGGACGTATTGATTTTATTGGGCGCGGTAGTGATTTTTATAATCAGGCACGACATCAATATTTTTCCTACTTATTGGGGCAAGTTTACCACTACTTTCCAGATGCTTTCGGTCATCTTTGTGCTTTTGCAGTGCAGTTTTTCTTATATCATTTGGTGGATAGCCGTATCTTTTACCGTGATTTCAGGGATTGACTATATAATGAGAGGGTTCAAAATCTTATATGCCGCAGATATTTCTCGGAACAATCATTAGTTATATTATCGGCTCCATTCCCACGGCTTATATCTTCGGCCGCTTATTAAAGGGCGCGGATATACGCAAGTTCGGCTCGGGTAATGTCGGCGCGACCAATGCCTTCCGCATGCTGGGAAAAGGCCCGGGGATAACCGTATTAGTTATCGATATACTCAAAGGTTTTGTCGCGGTGGTCCTCATCGGAAATATTCCTGCTCTAAAAACCAGTTTTGTCTCGGATGAAGTCCTGCGTATTGTTTTAGGGGTGAGTTGCATTTGCGGGCATAACTGGACGATATTCCTGGGCTTTAAAGGCGGCAAGGGCGTAGCTACAACCTTTGGCGTGCTGCTTGGTTTGGCAACACAGATAACCGGTTTAAGGTTGATACTGGCCCTGGTAATACTGATCTGGCTGTTAACATTCGCCATAACCAGGATTGTCTCCATATCTTCATTTACCTGCGGAGTAGCCCTGCCTGTATTCACCATTCTGTTCAAACAATCCTCTGTCCTGATTTTATTGTCGTTATTACTTTCCGGGTTGGTAGTTTTTCGCCACATGCCTAACCTGAAAAGATTCCTGGAAGGTAAAGAACCCCGCTTGAACTTTAGGAAATCCAAAAAACCCCGCTAGAAACCGCTTTCTTGATTGCCTCTTTAACCCCTTGAAAAGATGAGGTTTAGAATTTATACTTCTTTTGCGATATTAAACCAAGGCTTAGGATGTACCTGCAAGAAGGGGAGTTGTAAGATGCGCGATATATTATTCAAAAACCGGATTTCGGCAGATAATAAAAAAAAGATAATCGTCACCTCTGAAATAAACGACGCGCAGGGAGTGCACAGCGTTATCCGCCGGCATTTTGTGTATATCTTAAAAGAGGCAAAGGATGAGAATGAGGCAGAGAGGCCCGTGCCTTCTGTCCATATTTTAAAAGAACGTAATACAAAAGAGCACAGGGAGAAGTTTACCTGTAAGTTAAAAGGAAGCATGTTAGTGCAGAATAATGGAAAGTTATTTTTGGTTATTTTTATGCATTCTTTGAGCATAAGCCTTTCCGCTATCCCTGCCCAGGATCTGATTAGTAACTAATTTATAATCATAGGTTTAAAGAGAAAACCGGCTATCTATCCAGGCCGGTTTTTTTCTTGACATAAATTCAGGTTAAGATATAATAAAATAAATCATAAATAGAATCCAAGTGCTGATAAAAATTACTCTTAAGATATTCTTATTCGGACTATGCTTTTTATTCGCCGGCCTAAACAGCACGGCTTTTTGCGCTGCTACTCCGGCGGCAGTGCAATACCTCTGTGATATGGGTATTGAATATTATCAGAGAGGCAATTACGAAGAAGCGCTTAAAGAGTTTGATAAAGTCCTTATATTAGATACTACTAACAATACCGCCCTAAAATATAAAAATAGCATAATTGATAGGGTCAAGACATCTGTCCTGCCGGAAATATCACCGGAGCCGAAGAAAAATGTAGTTGTTCCTCCCGCGGTTAAACCTCAAGTTTCCAAGAAAACTCAAGAAAAAAAAGAAATCTCCCGCGAAAATATACCTGAAAATATAATGGAAAGTGCTTTTAGCAAGGCGGCTAAAGTATCCAGCCCTGCGGCCAGCCGTACGCAGATTGCCCTGGCACCAAAAGGGCCGTCCCGGGATAAGGCGATGGAAGATATATTTGCTAAAGCTTCCCGGGAAGATGTGATGGAGAATGCATTAGTTAAGCCCGGCAAGAAGATTGCCAGGAAAGATGAAAAAATAAAAAAAGAGGATTTACCGGAAACTGAGCCGGAAAAAAAGAAAAAGGGCTTAAAGATCAGTGGAGAAGCCCAGGCAAGTTTCGGAGTGACTTCTGATGCCTTTATCTGGAAGCGGGCCAATTTTAATTTGAATGAAAAATATAAGAGTTACCGTTTGCGTTCTGATGAAGCTTATAACCGCCGTTTCAATACCTATGACCCGAGGATTTATGATTCGCTGGATGTAAACCTGGATACGCAGAATAAAGAAGGTTTTAATCTGCATGCTGATGCCACAGTTGACCCCTGGAGCTTTGTCGGTAAGAGCAATAAAGTCACGGTCACCGGCTCTAACGGCGACACCGCGGAAATCCAGATGTATTACTGGTCCAATACCGGCTACATTGTAAATAATACGGTTTACACTTCCAGGGCCGGTGATACTTTGGGAATTCCGGAGGTAAAGGTAAGGAGTAACAAAACCGATGCCTTTACCGCTACTTCGTACCGTTATGGCGCGAATTTCGCTATTCCTGCCATGGATATAGAGCGCCAGTTTCAGCCCTTGCGCGAGTTATGGCTTGATTATAATACCGAACAACTTAACTTCAGGGCATTCCCCATAGCTTATCAGGACCAGGCTTATTCTTCCGACGATCCCCTGGGGATAACTAATCACCATATCTGGTGGCAGGACAGCCCCTGGCTGCGCAGGTATACCCCCGGTATTTTTAATGTAGCGGATACCTCTCCCAGCTATACCAGGGGACGCTGGGACGATACCTTTTCTTTTATGACTAAAGACAGTTCCGGAAAATACCTGACTGCTTTAAGGGGCGCTTCTTTTAATCTCAAGCCGCAGGAGCAGACCTCATTTGACATTACTGTTGCTACGCCTAAAGACCTTTGGCAGGAGTATGCCCAGGTAGATAATATCACCGCCGCTACCCGCCTTAAGCACTATATCGCGGATAACCTTATGCTGGGCGGTACTTTTACCAGCCGCAGCGGGTTTATTACCGACCCCAGCCAAAAGCTGGACAGCCAGAATTATGTCGGCGGCGTGGATTTGGGGTATGAGGTGGTCAAAGGTTTAAAGGCCCAGGCGGAAGTCTTGTCTTCGCGTTCGTTTTATGACGTCAATAATTCCGACTACAAGAACAATTCCCGCGGGAATGCTTATTACCTTTCTTTTATCGGGCGCTATCCTCAAGAGAGCATCATGAATCTGAAATACGGTTATGATGAGATAGCCATGAACAAAGAAGAGGATGTCCTGGCAAAGAGCAAGTTTTATATGGCGCGCATGGATAAAGGTTTTGATTCCGCGCTCTCTAATTTCCACAACACCCGTCAGGATGTTTTCTGGTCAAGGCATATACATTTCCGCCAGCCTATGGTTTACTATAGCGCGGGCATGGAAAATTATTCCACTAATTGGGATGAACTAAACGCCACCAGGATAGGCGACGGAATTGATAGCGGCAGGAGTGTTTTAGGTTTTCGCCTTGAATATTACATAAGGAATAAATTTTCAAACCTCTTTGACGTGCGCAATGTCCATGATACCCGCGGAAAATTCGTGGAGAACGTGGCCCGTGATGAAGCTATGGTGAAGGTAACCGATAAGTTGACTGCCAAGGCCTTTGGCCTTTACCAGAGAATGCCCCGGACCCAGGGCGGAGTAGACCCTTTTGTCTTTGACGGCAATACCGGCGATTTCTTCCTTAATAGCGCGGTCAAAGACGATATGAATGCTTCGCTTAAAACCGGTTCTCTTGGCTTAAACTACGATTTCTTTGATTGGTTGAGCGTAAACGGGATATACGAAAGGTCTAATGATTATACCCTGGCTTACGGGGATTTCCCCAGGAATATTTTCAGGAATGATACCACGCTTTCTAACAGCTATTATAAAAATGGCAAGCTTTACCGCAGCATGAACCCTTTTCTTTATGACCAGCAGTATTTTCCCCAGGCGCCTTATTCATTCTACAATATTTTTAAGTGCGGCTTGAGGATTCTTCCGTTAGAAAATCTGGAAGTTTACCTTGATTATACCCGTAATGAATTTGAAGCCGCTTCCTACAATTCTGATAATATGAATCACGTCGGGCTGGAATTGGGCTACATGCCTACGCCGAAATTAGGCATGACTCTTAAATACATATATTCGCGCGCCCAGGATGTAAACCGTTTAGGCACGGAGAACCTGGTCGAAGGTTATAATAATTTCTATGCCGAGTTAAGGTACCTGCCTTCTAAAGACGACGAATTGACCATGCAGTATGGAGAAGGAAATACCAGCAGTATCGGTAACATGGTATTGGACCCCTATGGTGGCAGCATGCTTACGCTGGACACCCAGCACATCTTCCGCACTTATTACCGCCGTAAATTCTAAAAAATTTACTCTAAGACTATATCGATTTGTTTAATTTGGCGTGACCTTACTTGTTGGGCGTAAGGAGAGGGGATGGTGTTTCCTGCTATCTTGACCAGGTTGCCGTCTTTATCATCGAAGATAATTTCTCTGGGGGTTACCGCGTTCTTGCCAAAAGTATCTTTCTTCCTGGAGTTGTGATAGGTTACTTTGATATTGCTTAAGAAATTGAAACTATAAAGGCCGTATTTTTTGTTAAAAA
>CAYPRG010000015.1:1801-15006 GCA_964413025.1 uncultured Planctomycetales bacterium | reverse complement strand
CCTGGGGCCGCGCGGCCTGATGCCCAGCCCTAAAACAGGCACAGTAACAAACGATATTAAAAAAGCCGTTGAAGACGTAAGAAGAGGAAAAGTCGAGTTCCGCGTGGATAAGCAGGGAGGCGTACATTTATCCGTGGGCAAAATTTCCTTTGATGAAGATAAATTATATGAAAATGCCTCTTGCGTAATCGGGGCATTAACCGAAGCAAAACCGGCGTCGGTAAAAGGCAAGTTCGTTAGAAACGTATTTGTCGCTGCTACCATGAACCCCGGGCTAAAGCTGGTAATCTAATAAAATGAAAAAACTAGGCGTATTATTCAAAGAGGTCTCGGAAAAAAGGATTAAAAGCAGCTTAAAGGAATCACATAGCGTCTTTGTCATTAATTATTCTAAATTATCCGGCCCGGACTTAAACAGCCTGCGCCTGACCTTAAAAAGCACTAACGCTAACTTATTTGTAATAAAAAATACCGTCGCCAGAAAGGCCCTAAAGGATTCCGGATTAGAGCTGCTGATAGATACTATAGAAGGCCCCTGCGGGTTAATATTCAGCAAGGATGAACCGGTGGATGTTTCCCGGGCGCTATTCAACTTTGCCAAAACCCACGAGCAATTGAAATTACAGGGCGGGACCCTTAAAGATAAAATCATTGGTAAAAATGAAATCGAGGCCCTTGCTAAATTACCATCCAAGGAAATCTTAAGAGCAAAGCTGGTAATGACCCTGAATTCACCGATTTCAGGTTTGGTTTCTGTCTTGAATCAAACACTGAAAAAGTTTGTTTATTGTTTAGACCAGATAAAACAAAAAAAGACAGTTTAAAAGGAGGATAAAAATGGCTAATGAGAAAATGGATGAATTGATCAAATCTATCGAAACCATGAGCGTCTTGGATCTTTCGGAATTGGTCAAGGCTCTGGAAGAAAAATTCGGAGTCTCGGCGAATATGGCGATGATGGCAGCACCAGCTGCCGCAGGAGCAGGTGCTCCAGCCGCTGCCGCTGAAGAAAAAACTACCTTCTCGGTTGTTTTAACAAGCGCCGGCGCGAATAAAATCGCGGTAATCAAAGAAGTACGGACAATGACCAGCTTAGGCTTAAAAGAAGCTAAAGACCTGGTAGATGCCGCGCCAAAGCCGATAAAAGACGGCGTGCCGAAAGAAGAAGCCGCAGAAATGAAGAAAAAACTCGAAGCAGCCGGGGCAACAGTAGAATTAAAATAACAGTTTAAAAACAGCAGTAAACTTTAATTAAAAAATGGTAAAACGTAAAAATTTCGGCAAGCTTAAGGAAGTTTATGACCTGCCTCATCTCCTCGACGTTCAACTTGAGGCCTATCACGATTTTTTGCTCATGGATGTGCCTATTTCGGAAAGAAAGCGCTTGGGCCTGCAGGAAGTATTTGAGGACATATTCCCGATTGAAAACGCCAATCGCTCGGTAAAACTTGAGTTCATAAGCTATACTTTAGGTAAACCTAAATATAATATCGCGGAATCCAAAAGAAGGGCATTAAGTTTCGCCGCGCCCCTGAAGGTAAAATTCAGGCTGACTACGCCCCACGAAACCAAAGAACAAGACGCCTACTTCGGCGAAATACCCCTGATGACTGATACCGGCACATTTATCATAAACGGTGATGAACGGGTAGTAGTAAGCCAGCTTCAGCGTTCTCCGGGAGTTTCCTTTGAAGAAGAAGAGCATCCCAGCGGCAAAAGTATATATTACGGCAGGATCATCCCATACCGCGGTGCCTGGCTTGAATTTAAATACGACCTGACTGATACAATACTCGCTTATGTGGACAGGCGCAGAAATTTCCCCGCCACCCAGATCCTGAGGATCCTGGGATTCAGCACTGACCAGGAAATCATTGCCGCCTTCGGTAAAGAATACCCGCAAATCACCAACACCCTTAAAAAAGATTATACAAAAAATAAAGAAGAAGCCTATATGGATTTTTACCGCAAGATGAGGCCGACAGAACCGGTGACCAAGGAATCGGCCGAAACATTATTTTATAGATTATTCTTTGACCCGGCAAGATATGATTTGGAAAGAGTAGGCAGGTTCATCCTGAATAGAAAATTAGCCATGGATGTTTCTCTGGAAAAAAGAATCCTTGATTCAGCCACGGTTATTAAGGTAATAGAATACCTTATCAATTTAAAAGAAGGCATAGGAAAAATTGATGACATAGACCATTTAGGCAACCGCCGTATAAAAACAGTAGGAGAATTAGTCCAAAACCAGGTAAGAATCGGCCTGGCCAGGGTTGAACGTTCAATCAGAGAGAGATTAAGCATCTTAGGCGATATTGATAACCTGAATGTGCATTACCTGATAAATTCAAAGTTATTATCAAACCAGATACGCGATTTCTTCGGCCGCAGCCAATTATCCCAATTCATGGACCAGGTAAATCCTCTGGCCGAGATGACCCACAAAAGAAGGTTGAGCGCTTTAGGGCCTGGCGGTTTGTCCCGTGAAAGAGCAGGTTTTGAAGTACGAGATATCCATCCTTCGCATTACGGCAGGGTCTGCCCCATTGAAACGCCTGAAGGCCCGAATATCGGATTAATCGCCTCCCTGAGCAGCTATGCCAGAATCAATCCCCTCGGCCTTCTTGAAACTCCTTATAGAAAAGTCGAAGACGGCCGGGTCACCAGAAAAATCGAATACCTTACCGCCGACCTTGAAGAAGATAAAATAATCGCCCAGGCGAATATGCCTTTAGATAACGAAGGGAACTTTATTGATAAGTTGATTTCCTGCCGACACCGCGGAGATTTCCCGAAAGTACCGCCGAAACAAGTGCAATATATGGATGTTTCCCCTAAACAGCTGGTTTCGGTGGCAGCAGCCTTAATACCCTTCCTTGAGCATGACGATGCCAACCGCGCCCTGATGGGTTCAAACATGCAGAGGCAGGCAGTGCCATCAATGATCAGCGAAGCGCCTCTAGTCGGAACAGGCATGGAATTAAAAGTAGCGGTTGACTCCGGCACCGTAGTAGTAGCGGAAGACGCGGGCAAAGTAACCAGCGTGGACGCATCCGCGATAACTGTAGGTAAAAAAACTTACCATCTAAAAAAGTTTTTACGCACTAACGCTGATACCTGCCTGAACCAAGTACCCCTGGTAAAATTAGGAGAACATGTTGAAAAAGGACAGGTTATCGCAGACGGCACAAGCACTAAGAATGGCGAGCTTGCCTTAGGAAGAAACCTTCTTTGCGCCTTTATGCCCTGGAGAGGTTACAATTTTGAAGACGCCATATTAATCAACGAGAAACTGGTAAAGGAAGATACCTTTACCTCTATACATATAGAAGAATTTGAACTGGAAGCAACTGAAACCCGCTTAGGAAACGAAGAAATAACCCGGGATATACCCAATGTCAGCGAAGAAGCCCTGAAGAACCTGGATGAAACCGGCATAGTGCGCATTGGAGCAGAGGTGACCCCCGGAGATATCATGGTAGGCAAGGTTACTCCCAAAACAGAATCAGAATTATCTCCTGAAGAGAGGCTGTTAAGGGCGATATTCGGAGAAAAAGCTTCTGATGTCCGGGATACCTCTTTAACTGTCCCGCCGGGAGTCGAAGGCGTAGTCGTGGATGTGCATGTGTTCCAGCGCAAAGAAAGAGGCAGGAAGTCAAAAGAAGAAAAAACAAAGGAATTAGCCAGAATCAAAGAATTAAAAGCTTATTATAAACAAGAGATAGAGTTTTTACAGGCAGAAAAAATGACCCGCCTGGCCCAGCTTTTAGGCGTTGATAAGAAAAAATTAGAAAAAATAGATTTCAACGAGAATGAAGAAGCAAAAATACTAGCTGCTTCTTTTGATGAACAGATGCAAGAATTATTCGCCGAAGAGGAACAGGAAACCGAGAAGGTAAGACGGGGAGACGAATTACCCGCTGGAGTATTAAAAAGAGTAGTGGTATATATCGCCACAAAACGAAAACTGTCGGAAGGCGATAAGCTCGCCGGAAGGCACGGAAATAAAGGTGTGGTAGCAAGGATAATGGCAGAAGAAAATATGCCTTATATGCCTGACGGCACCCCCGTAGAGGTTGTTTTAAACCCGCTGGGCGTTCCTTCCCGTATGAATGTAGGGCAAATTTTAGAGACGCATTTAGGCTGGGCGGCAAAGGCCCTGGGCCTGCAGATCAGCTGCCCGGTTTTTGACGGCGCCACCGAAGCAGAAATAAAAGAAATGCTCAATAAGGCAGGCCTGCCTGAAGACGGAAAAATCATGCTTCACGACGGATACACAGGCGAAACTTTTGACCAGCGCATAACTGTCGGATATATCTACATAATGAAACTAATCCATCTTGTAGATGAAAAGATCCACGCCCGTTCCATAGGGCCGTATTCTTTAGTCACCCAACAGCCGTTAGGCGGCAAGGCTCAATTTGGAGGCCAGAGATTAGGAGAAATGGAAGTATGGGCATTGGAAGCATACGGCGCGGCTTATACTTTACAGGAGATGCTCACCGTAAAAAGCGATGACGTTTCCGGCAGGACCCGCATATACGAAGCGATTGTCAAAGGCGAACAGCGCCTGACCCACGGAACTCCGGAATCATTTAACGTTTTAATCAAAGAATTACAGGGCTTAGGCCTGGACATAAGAACAGAAAAGGCGAGATAATGGAAGAAACTATTACCTTTGATACCATAACAATTAAGATTGCCTCTCCGCAGGTGATAAAGTCATGGTCTAGGGGAGAGGTAAAAAAAGCAGAGACTATTAATTACCGTACCCTGAAACCGGAAAAAGACGGATTATTCTGCGAGAAGATTTTTGGCCCGGTCCGTGATTGGGAATGTAACTGCGGAAAATATAAGGGCATCAAGTTCAAAGGGATTACCTGCGACCGCTGCGGCGTGACAGTAGACCGTTCTTCGGTAAGGCGGGAACGGATGGGCCATATTGAATTAGCCGCTCCGGTTACTCATATCTGGTTCTTTAAAGCCGTGCCCAGCAGAATGAGCGCGTTATTGAATATCGGGCTGCGTGACCTGGAAAAAATTATCTATTACGAGGAATACGTAGTAGTTGACCCGGGCAAGACCCCGCTTAAGAAAAATGAGCTTCTAAGCGAAGAAAAATACCAGGAAGCAGTCACCAAATACGGGCAGGACTTTAAGGCCAAGATCGGGGCAGAGGCAATCCGCGACTTATTAAAAGAACTTGATTTTGAAACTTATTGCCGTAAACTGCGCCGGGACTTAGAGAAATCAAAAGAAATATTAAGCAACCGCAAAACCCTGAAAAACTTAAGGATCGTCGAAGACTTTAAGAAATCCGGCAACAGGCCTGATTGGATGATCCTGGAAATCTTACCGGTTATTCCGCCGGATCTAAGGCCGTTAGTTCCCCTAGACGGAGGAAGATTCGCCACTTCAGACCTTAACGATTTGTACCGCAGGGTAATTAACCGGAACAACCGTTTAAAGAAACTCATGGAATTAAGCGCTCCGGAAATAATTATCCGTAACGAAAAACGCATGCTCCAGGAAGCGGTAGACGCCTTACTGGATAACGGCAGGCACGGAAGGCCGGTAATGGGCGCAAATAACCGTCCATTAAAATCGCTTTCCGATATGCTCAAGGGTAAACAAGGGCGTTTTAGACAGAATCTTTTAGGTAAGCGCGTGGATTATTCGGGCCGCTCAGTAATCGTAGTCGGTCCCGAGCTCAAGCTTCACGAATGCGGGCTGCCTAAACAGATGGCTTTGGAATTATTCGAACCGTTCATCATTAAAAAACTAAGAGAAAAAGGGTTTGTGCATACCATAAAAGGCGCACGCAGAATGGTTGAACGCGGAAAAATCGAAGTTTGGGATATTCTAGACGAAGTAATCAAAGACCATCCGGTGTTATTGAACCGCGCGCCTACCCTGCACCGCTTGGGTATTCAGGCTTTCCAACCCTTATTAATCGAAGGCAAATCAATAAAAATACATCCTTTAGTCTGTACCGCCTTTAACGCTGACTTTGACGGCGACCAGATGGCAGTACATGTGCCTCTATCATTAGAATCACAGCTTGAGGCCAAAATCCTCATGCTCTCCATAAATAACGTGTTTTCCCCGGCGGATGGAAGGCCGATCGTCACCCCCACGCAGGATATCGTATTGGGAGTGAATTATCTTTCCAAAGAAAAACCGGGCGCCCTGGGAGAAGGCAAAATATTTTCTAACGCTGATGAGGTAATAATTGCCTACGAAGACAAAATTGTCGACCTTCATGCCAGGATAAAATTAAGAATCGATAGCCTATTCGACGCAAACGAGAAGAAAACCATTGAAGGCAGGCAGATTATCAATACTACGGTCGGCAGGACAATATTTAATCAAATCCTTCCTAAAGAATTAGGATTTGTGAATAAAGAACTGAACAAAAGCGGTGTTGGCGAAATAGTCACGGAATGCTACAAGTGTTTCGGCCACGCCCGGACCATACAATTATTGGATGACGTAAAGAGACTGGGATTTGAAGCCGGTACCAAAGGCGGCATTTCCATAAGCATAGATGACCTGACTGTCCCCAAAGAAAAGGTAGAGGTAATAAAAGACGCGAAAGAAGAAGTGGCTAAAGTCGAAGACCAGTACCGCAAAGGTATTATCACCGACAAAGAACGGTACAATAAGGTTATCGATATCTGGACACACACTACCGATAAAGTTTCGGAATTGCTCTTTAAAGGGATGGACCCCTTTAACCCTATCTTTATGATGGCTGATTCGGGAGCTCGCGGTTCAAGATTACAGGTAAGGCAGTTAGCCGGCATGCGCGGGTTAATGGCTAAACCTTCCGGAGAGATCATCGAAAACCCCATCACCGCAAATTTCAGGGAAGGCCTGACAGTTTTGGAATACTTTATTTCTACTCACGGCGCGCGTAAAGGCCTTGCCGACACCGCTCTTAAGACCGCTGACGCAGGATACTTAACCCGCCGCCTCGTAGATGTAGCCCAGGAAGTTATTGTCAATGAAGCAGACTGCGGTACCCTTAACGGTATAACCGTTTCCGCGATCATTGAAGGCGATGAGGTAGTTGTAGACCTGAAAGACCGCATTATTGGAAGGGTAGCCCTGGATAATATAGTAGATATTATTACCGATGAAGTCATAGTAGGGCAAGGTTCCGAGATCACCGAAGAGAAAGCCGAGATGATCGAAAAGCTGGGCATAGAAAAAATACGCATACGCAGCGTCCTGACCTGCGAATCAGGCAGGGGAATCTGCGCCAGGTGTTACGGAAGGAATTTAGCCAGCGGCAGATTGGTCGAGTTCGGCGAAACAGTCGGGGTAATCGCGGCGCAGAGTATCGGCGAACCCGGCACCCAGCTAACCATGAGAACTTTCCATATCGGAGGGACTGCTTCAAGAATCGTATCCCAGTCATTTATAAAATCAAAAAATAAGGGAGTTGTCAAATATCATAGTTTAAGAATCGCTCCCAAAAATAAAGAGTTTGTGGTATTAAACAGAAATGGTTCAATAAGCATAAACGATAAACAGGGCAGGGAACTTGAACGCTACCCCTTGCCTCAAGGCGCGTTTATCAGCGTGGCAGATGAAGCTGAAATAACTCAAGGCATAGTGTTTATCCGCTGGGACCCTTATACCTTACCCATCCTTACCGAAGTTTCCGGACAGGCCAAATACGAAGATTTAAAAGAAGATGTGACCGTCAAGGAAGAGTTGAATCCGGTCACTAAACTGACCGAGCGCGTTGTTGTAGAGCATAAGCAGGAATTTCATCCTCAAATAGTAATCATGAATGACGGTAAAGAGATTATGGGGATTTATCCCATCCCGATAGGTTCGCATATCCTGGTAAAAGACGGACAGAAAATAGAAGCCGGCGACCTTTTGGCTAAGATACCGCGCTTATTGGCTAAGACAAGGGATATCACCGGAGGCCTTCCCAGGGTAGCTGAATTATTTGAAGCCAGGCGGCCAAAGGAACCGGCGATTATCAGCGAAATAGACGGTTTCATAGAATTCGGTGAAACCAAAAAAGCCCAGAGAGTGATTGTTGTTAAATCCGCCACCGGGATGCAGAGAGAATATGTCATTCCTCACGGTAAACATCCCAATGTTTACAAAGGGGATAGAGTCGAGGCCGGGCAGCAGTTAACAGACGGGCCGGTAGTATTACAGGACATATTAAGGGTCTGCGGCGACAAGGTATTACAGGAATATTTAGTCAACGAGGTCCAGGAAGTCTACAGGCTTCAGGGCGTGCGCATTAATGATAAGCACATCGAAGTAATCATCAGGCAGATGTTAAAGAAAGTCAAGATTGAAGACCCGGGGGATACTGAATTCCTGGCCACTCAACAAGTAGATAAGTGGAATTTCCAGAAAGAAAATACCAGGGTAATTAAAAAAGGCGGAAAACCGGCTTTAGCTACTCCGCTTTTATTAGGAATCACCAAGGCGTCCCTGACCACGGAAAGCTTCATCTCCGCGGCCAGTTTCCAGGAGACCACCCGCGTGCTTACAGAAGCCGCGACTTCGGGAAAGCGGGATGAATTATTCGGCCTGAAAGAAAACGTCATCGTCGGCCACTTAATCCCCGCGGGAACGGGTTTTCGCACCCATCGGGATATTGAGATTATAAAAACAGACGGAAAAAAAGAAGAGAAAAAAGTAGAAGCCGCTACAGCTTAAAAAACAAAAGGACTATAGATGCCAACTATTACGCAGTTAATTAGGTGGGGCAGGACAGCAAAAAAGAAGAAGTCAAAATCACCGGCTTTAAAAGGTTGCCCGCAAAGAAGAGGGGTATGCCTGCAGGTGCGCACCATGACACCCAAAAAACCTAATTCTGCTTTACGAAAAATTGCCAGGGTAAGATTGACCACCGGCATTGAAGTAACCTCCTATATACCGGGAGAAGGGCACAACCTGCAGGAACACTCCATAGTGCTGGTAAGAGGAGGGCGCGTAAAAGATTTACCCGGAGTCAGGTACCATATAGTAAGAGGCACGCTCGATACTTCTGGAGTCAACCAGCGCAAGAAATCCCGTTCCAAATACGGAGCGAAAAGGCCTAAAGACAAATAAAAGAGGAATAATAACTAATGAGAAGAAGAAAAGCGCAAGAAAAAGTAATCTTACCGGATCCTAAATTTAACAGCAAAGTAGTGGCTAAATTCATCAACATGGTGACATTAGCGGGAAAAAAGTCTACAGCGGAAAGAATCGTCTACGGCGCCTTTGAAATTGTCAAAAAACAGCTTAACGAAGAAGATATCATAAAAGCATTCCATAAAGCAATAGATAATGTCAGGCCGCGCCTGGAAGTAAAACCCCGGCGCGTAGGTGGAGCGACTTATCAGGTTCCTATTGAAGTCAGGCAGGAACGCGGCACATCCATCGCTCTTCGCTGGATAAGAGATTTCGCAAAAACTAAAAAAGGCAAAGCCATGGAAGAGAAGCTTGCCGAAGAAATCCTTGCCGCCTACCGCGGCGAAGGTTCCGCAATAAAGAAAAGGGACGACACACATAAGATGGCTGAATCCAACAAGGCCTTTGCGCACTTTAAGTGGTAAATATGAGAACAATCCCGTTAGATAAATTAAGGAATATCGGAATTATCGCCCACATAGACGCCGGCAAGACTACAACCAGCGAGCGCATACTTTATTATACCGGCAAGACCTATAAAATCGGCGAAGTCCACGATGGAGCCGCTACCATGGACTGGATGGTCCAGGAGCAGGAAAGAGGAATCACCATAACCGCGGCCTGCACCACCTGCAAATGGGACGACTTCACTATCAACATCATCGATACCCCCGGCCATGTGGATTTCACTATAGAAGTAGAAAGATCCTTAAAGGTCTTGGACGGGGCAGTAGTGGTATTTTGCGGAGTGGGCGGAGTAGAGCCTCAATCAGAAACAGTATGGCGCCAGGCAGACCGTTACTCAGTACCCAGGATCGCCTTTGTCAACAAGATGGACCGCATTGGCAGCAACTTCTTCGAAACAATCGACCAGATGCATAAAAAATTGGGCACAAACGCCGCCGCCATTCAGATACCTTATAATCAGGGGGATACCCTGGTTGGCATAGTTGACTTAATCAATAAAAAAATGGTTGTTTATAAAGATGAGCTGGGAACGGAATTCGAGACCAAAGACGTACCGGAAGAATTAATGCCGGAGTTCAACAAGCAGCACGAAATAATGGTGGAAAAAATCGCGGAAGCCGACGATAAAATAATGGATAGTTTTGTACACGGCAAGAAAATAAGCCCCTCCGAGATTAAAGAAGCCATCCGCAGGACGGTGGTTCAGAATAAATTCGTCCCGGTCTTATGCGGCTCGGCTTTTAAAAATAAAGGCATACAGTTGCTTCTTGATGCCGTATGCGATTATCTTCCTTCTCCCCAGGACGTACCGCCGATAAAAGGCACTAAGCCGGATAGCGGAGAGTTCGAAGAGATTATCGCCTCGGATAAAGCGCCCTTTTGCGCGTTATGTTTCAAAGTAGCTACCGACCCCTATGTAGGAAAAATAAATTATATAAGAGTTTACGCCGGAAGATTATCCGCAGGCGACTATGTCTATAATGCCTCTAAGAGAACCGAAGAACGGGTGACAAAATTAGTCAGGATGCACGCCAATCGCCAGGAAGTAATAGATAAGGTGCATACCGGAGATATTATTGCCGCGGTAGGGTTAAAAACCACCAAGACGGGAGATTCGCTCTGCCAGGAATCCAATCCTATTTTGATCGAATCTATGCGCTTCCCTGAACCGGTAATACAACAGGCGATTGAACCAAAAACAAAACTGGACCAGGAAAAACTTGGCATGGCTTTACATAAATTAGCCGAAGAAGACCCGTCTTTTAAGGTAACCTACAACCAGGAAACCGGAGAGACGATTATCTCGGGTATGGGCCAGTTGCATTTGGAAATAGTAATCGACAGGATAATGCGTGAATTTAATGTCGCGGCCCAGGTAGGTTCCCCGCAGGTAGCCTATCGGGAAACTATTACTAAGAAAGTCACCTGCAGCGGAAAATTTGTCCAGCAATCCGGCGGCCACGGCCAATACGGCCATGTGGTACTGGAGATGGAACCCCAGGAAGTACCAGGGACCGGCAATACTTTTGAAGATAAGATTAAAAGCGGCGCCATTCCCCGCGAATTTATTCCTTCAGTAAAACAGGGAGTCCTGGGTTCAGCCAAGAGCGGAATGCTGGCGGGCTATCCGGTGACAGATGTAAAAATAACATTAGTAGACGGTTCTTTTCACGATGTTGATTCTTCAGAATTAGCTTTCCAGATGGCCGCTGCAATCGCTTTTAATGATTGCCTCAAAAAAGGAAATTCAATTTTATTAGAACCTATTATGGATATGGAAATCGTAGTCCCCGAAGAATATATGGGGACAATAATCGGAGACCTGAATTCCCGTCGGGCAAAAATAGTTTCGCTGACCCAGCGGGTAAACGTGCGCGCGATAAGGGCATATGTCCCTCTGTCTGAAATGTTTAATTACGCAACGATATCAAGATCCTTGACACAAGGCCGCGCATCCTATACAATGGAGCCTTCGTTTTACTCTGAAGTGCCTTCACATATATCAGAGAAAATTACTACAGGTTTCGCTTCTTCAGGAGCTAGAAAAAGTTTTTAAAACAGGAGGTGTATAAATGGCTAAAGAAAAATTTGTAAGGACAAAGCCGCACGTAAATATCGGGACCATAGGACACATTGATCACGGTAAAACACTGCTGACAACTTGCATCACCCATGTATTAGCAAAATTAGGAAAATCAACAGCCAGAGAATACGCTGATATCGCCAAGGGCGGTACGGTAAGAGACGAAACAAAGGTTGTTACCATTCAGGTTGCTCACGTTGAGTACGAATCGGATGCGCGCCATTATGCACATATTGACTGCCCAGGACACGCCGACTACATCAAGAACATGATCACCGGCGCGGCCCAGATGGACGGCGCTATATTGGTAGTTTCCGCGGTAGACGGCCCTATGCCCCAGACCAGAGAACATATTCTTCTGGCAAGGCAGGTTAACGTTCCGTCAATGGTAGTATTCTTAAACAAAGTAGACATCGTCACAGATAAAGAGTTGATTGATCTCGTAGAGATGGAAGTAAGAGACCTTTTGACAAAATACGGATACCCCGGAGATAAGACTCCGATTATTAGAGGTAGCGCCCTCAAAGCCATGCAGTCAGCCGGCGACCCCAATAGCGCGGATTGCAAACCGATACTTGATTTAATCAAGGCTTGCGATGAATTCATCCCGCTTCCAGTGAGAGATTTAGATAAACCTTTACTCATGGCAGTAGAAGACGTCTTCAGCATTGAAGGTAGAGGAACAGTAGGCACGGGAAGAATCGAACGCGGCAAGGTCAAACTAAACGATGAAGTAGAGATCGTGGGTTTAAGGCCTGAGGTAAAGAAAACAGTAGTCACAGGCATAGAAATGTTCAGAAAGTTACTCGATGAAGGACAGGCAGGAGATAACGTCGGGCTGCTTTTAAGAGGCGTGGATAAAGATTCCATAGAGCGCGGGATGGTCATTGCTGCCCCTAAATCTATAACTCCCCACACCAAATTTAAGGCCCAGATTTACATCCTGACTAAAGAAGAAGGCGGAAGGCATACCCCATTCTTCAAAGGCTACAGGCCTCAGTTCTATTTCCGCACCACCGATGTTACCGGAAGCTGCACGCTTCCCGAGGGAGTAGAAATGGTTATGCCCGGAGATAATATTAACCTGGATGTAGAGTTAATCACACCTATTGCTATGGAAAAAGAATCACGCTTCGCCATCCGCGAAGGCGGCCATACGGTAGGCGCAGGTGTAGTCACAGAAGTTATTGCTTAACAAACATGCAAAAGATAAGAATAAAATTAAAAGCATATGATCACCGCCTGCTGGACCAGGCAGTAACCGAAATAGTAGAAACAGTCAAACGCACCGGGGCAAGCATTTCAGGCCCGGTGCCGCTGCCTACTAAAAGGGAAGTTTATACTGTCTTGCGTTCTCCGGTTATCGATAAGAAATCGCGCGAGCAATTTGATCTATCCACGCACAAAAGGCTTATCGATATATTTGAACCCACATCAAAAACTATCGATGCATTGCGGAAATTGAATTTACCGGCAGGCGTAGATGTGGAAATTA
>CAYPRG010000015.1:0-1701 GCA_964413025.1 uncultured Planctomycetales bacterium | reverse complement strand
AATAAATAAAAATGCAGACCTTACCTATATATAACATTGAAGGAAAAGAAATAGATACCTTAAAATTAAACGCTAAGGTATTTGACGGCACCATAAATACCGGCTCTCTTTATCAGGCCATCAACGCCTACCGAGCTAACCAGAGAAGGGGCCTGGCAGCGACTAAAACAAGAGGCGAAGTACGCGGCGGCGGCAAAAAGCCTTGGAAACAGAAAGGCACCGGAAGGGCGAGAGTCGGGTCTACCCGTTCACCGTTATGGCGGCACGGCGGCGTTGTGTTCGGGCCGCACCCCAGGGATTTTTCCGTGAGATTGCCTAAAAAAATAAAGATACTGGCTTTAAAAGCCAGCCTGAACAATAAGGTCAAAGAAAACAATTTTATGATCCTGGATAGTTTTAAAATTGCGAACCCAAAGACGAAAGAAGTTATAAAAATACTTCTGAACCTGAAAGCTGTCTCAAAAGAAAATAAAAAGAATAGAGTGCTGCTTTTGCTGGATAAAATTGACAATAACCTGAAACTGGCTTTACGCAACATAAGATTCCTTAACGTCGACCTGGCAAAAGACGCGCACGCTTATGAAATCGTGGCCTGTAAAAAATTAATCATCACTAAAGACGGCCTTAAAGATTTAATGGATAGGTTAAACTAAATGGCTATTATATCTCACAATATCATCAAGGCGATGCTCAGGACGGAAAAGGTGACTGCTTACTATCCGGAAGGAAAATATTTATTCCTGGTTGATAAAAAAAGCAATAAAATCCAGATAAAGAAAGCGGTTGAAGAGTTGTACAAGGTAAAAGTTAAAGACGTAAACGTACTCATATCCTGCGGAAAATTAAGAAAGGTCAGGTATCAACTGGGCAAAACACCTGACCTTAAAAAGGCCATAGTCACCTTGAAAAAAGGTGAAAAGATAGAACTAACTTCATAAATATGAAAAAATTTAAACCTACAACAGCTTCAAGACGATGGATGACAGGTTCTGACTTTGCGGAGATCACAAAAGACAAGCCTGAGAAATCTCTAATCGAGCCGATTAAAAAAACCGGCGGCAGAAATGTTCACGGACGCATTACGGTGAGGCATAAAGGCGGCGGGCACAAAAGAATGCTACGCATCATAGATTTCAAGAGGGATATCCTGGATCAGCCGGCAAAGGTGATTGCTATTGAATACGACCCTAACCGTTCGGCAAGGATCGCCCTGCTGGAATATCCTAACAAAATAAAGAGATATATCATAGCTACCATGGGGCTAAAAACCGGGGACCAGGTCATTTCTTCCGAACAGAAAGATACGGAGATAAAACCCGGGAATTGCATGCCGATAAGGCATATTCCCTCGGGGACATTAATCCATAACCTAGAATTATTTAAAGGTAAGGGCGGCCAGGTAGTAAGAGGCGCAGGCACCTCTGCCCAGATAATGGCAAAAGAAAATGATGTTGCACATATAAAATTACCTTCAGGAGAAATAAGGCTGGTCAGCCTTGACTGCCACGCTACTATCGGCCAGATCAGCAATATCGAACACGAAGCAATTTCTATAGGTAAAGCAGGAAGAGTCCGCTGGTTAGGCATAAGGCCCACGGTAAGAGGTTTAGCAATGAACCCCGTAGACCATCCTCACGGCGGCGGAGAAGGTAAATCCGGCCAGGGTAATCCCCACCCGGTCACCCCTTGGGGCGTACCTAC
>CAYPRG010000014.1:9082-15812 GCA_964413025.1 uncultured Planctomycetales bacterium | reverse complement strand
CAGTCAATATCCTCCGGTAAATCCTCACTTCATCCATAAGGCCCCTGTAAGAAGCCGAGGGCACGGAAACATCTTTGGCTAAACGCAGAGGATCGCTATTTGTTACCATATTATAAGCCTGGGTCCCGCTATATTTCTCTACTGCATTCACATATATTTTTACTACATCCGTATTTTCATCAAAAGTTGCTACAACGTGGTAAGTATTCCCGGGAATAATGAAAGCCGGAGTAGCGTTAGTCCTTTCTGCGCCGCTGCTATAAATTGAAAAAGTAATACTGTCGTTAGACTGAATTAACTTATAATTCCATCTGTTTTGCGTATCATCGCCTTTGACCAGGAGGACCCTGCTCCCGGCATTTTCCGTAGGCCTGATCCATGCCTCCAGAGTAATCTTTCCGGTGATATCCAGGGAGTTTGAGCCCCAGGCAAAACCGTAAGTATTGGCAACGCCAAAATTCAATGATTTATCGGTTGAAAATCCGGTTAAATCTGTATCTGACCAATATACATCGGGATGCAGGGTAATAGTATTAGCATTTCCGCTTGAATCCGTGGCATCTCCCGAGCCGTCATCCATATGGTAAAGGGCGCCGGGTATCCCATTACTGTAACTAAATGGGCCAGCAAGCCAAGTTACTCCGGCAGCCAATGTCCCGTTATTGTGGTAAGTAGTAGCATCAGTTGCAGCAGTACCAGTATTTTCATTAAATCTTAAGTAGCATCTCAAACCGGTTTCATTATCATTCAAACAGCTCTCTCTATTTTCCAGTATATCGCCTGCCTTGCGGGCAATATTCCAAATCCTCACCTCATCCATTGAACCTTTTAAACTTTCACCGATGAGTATAGGATTAGAGTTAGTGGTGATTGCGCCGGTTAAATCCGCAGAAGCCTTTTCTATCCCATTAACCACTATACGTGCTTTTGCCCCGTCATAAATAAAAGCCATACTGGTAAATGCACCCGCGCCATAATTAGCTGTGGATACCCTGGCTACGCCATTAGTAAAACCGGTTAAGCCGGCTTCGGTAAATTTCAATTCGTAAGCGCCGGTCTTCCTGATGATGGTCTGGTTAATCGCCGGCTGGGTTTCTTCGGAGGCAAAGGTAGTACCAAGAGGCCAACCATAGCCATCTCTTCCTTGATATAACGACTGCATTTCTGTAGGAGAAAGCACGCGGTTATAGATAGTTACATCGTCAATTATACCGTTAAAGTAATTTTCGTTGCCTGGCGTCCTGCGAGCAATCATCAACTGGTTAGTACCGGCTACTGTTCCTGGATAGGTCAAAGTGCTGCTTCCAATAGAACTGCCGTTCACATAGTGAGTCATTAAGGTTCCATCCACTACCGTTGCTACATGGTACCATGCCCCGGCATTAAACGAATAATTGGCTTGATAACTTACATAGCCTCCGGAACCGTTAGACTTAAACGAATTAAGCGCAGTAGCGCTACCCTCAAGTATCATTTCATATTCTAGATAATGTTTCCCCAAAACAACCATACGGGATTGCTTAGAGCTAATGTAAATCCATGCGGCAGTAGTATAACCACTCCCCAAATCTAAGCTATTGCTGTCATTTACGGTAACATACTGGGTGCTCCCGTTAAATTGCAAAGCGGAATTATATTTTCCTGTTGTCCACGTCGGGTTACCCTGCAAAGTTCCGACATTATTATTCCCTGAGCTATCAGCCGCTATTGAGCCCGATGCATCATCAAACTTCCACCAACCCACTAAACCATTTAAAGGAATGGTCTTTAAGCTTATATCACTCTCACTTTGAGCATTCGCATTCCCGTAATACATATAAATATCTTTTGTGCTGGCGGCAGGGATAAAAGGAACCTGCACTACGAAGGTAGCCAGGGTTGAAGCGGTATATGATTTCGTAAGATATTTAAGCTTTGTGCCGTCTGTATCCGCAAATTTTATATCCGAAAAATCTACATTCATCTTATCAGCTATGTAAGTAACATCAAACTGCACGGTTTCGTTGGTTCTAGCCACTCCCGAGGTATTATCCAAGGTTACTTTCTTTCGATACCCATAACCCGGCAGCCAGGTATCCGCAATATATTTTACATTTGCCTCTAGAGTAACCGCGCTGGTAGCATTAAGAGAACTGGCGTGGTTCACGGTTACTTTCTGGCTCGCCGAACCGTCAAGGCTTACTGCTGAAGTATTATACCCTCTCTCTCCGAAATCCTTGGTAAAGGTATTGTTAAATGAACTTACATCCGCGGCATCGCTCTTGCCGTAATACAGGTATATTCTCTTAGCATCCCCGGCAGGGATTGAAGACACTTTCACCCAGAAACTGGCAGTTTTATTGGCATAATCAAAACTGACGCGGTGATAACTTAGAATAGTGGTATTATTTGAATCCACAAAGCGCACATCGAAACCGTTGCTCCTGCACCTTGACCAGAAGTCTTCATGATCGCTAGTCAAATTTACCTTGACCTGATAATTTGTTAAAACGCCTCCCTGTAAATTATTAACTTCTATTTCATGGCGGTATTCCCATCCGGACAGAGAAGGCGAAGTAGCTTTATCTCCCACCAACGCAAAATAGGTAGGAAGATACACTGTGGCGCCGCTGCTATATAAAGACTGTATTTCATTCTCCAAGAGCGCTCGGTTGTAGATAAGAACATCGTCCATAACTCCCCAGAAAGAATTATATGAGCCTGCCGGAGAATTTCCAATCCAAGTACTATAGGAACTTGGCGACAATGACCATGAACCAGTCCAGGACTGACGAGGGACTCCATCTATATATATTCTGCTTACCGATGGAGCCACTACATATGCGATATGATGCCACACTTCTTTTGTTATGTTAAAACTAGGCCTGGGCGAGGTACATTCACTGCCATTTACTGTCATAATCAATTGTTGATTTGAATTCATCATAGTGTCATATCCCGGATTGCCGCCCCAGGAAGTGCTGGAGATCAAATGCCTCCAGTTACCGTCTATGTTATTTGGAATCTTAACCCACATAGAGAAGGTAAACGGTAAAGTTAATTTTAGGCTTGCGCCGCCCCCCACATTAACATAATGGCTTGTGCCGTTAAACTGCAGGGCGCTGCCAGATTTACCCGCTACCCACAATGGGCCATTCATCAGCGTTCCGTTATTATTCAGCCCGGAACTATCTGCCGTAGTTGACCCGCTTCCTTCATCAAATTTCCAGTAACCCACTAAGCCGTTCATTAACACGCCGCCGATATCCTCATCCGAAGCGCTTTCCGCGTCGGCTTTGCCGTATTTCAGGAAAATAGTTTTCTTTTGGCCCGCAGGCACAAGAGGGACTTTTAAGAAAATCTTGGCGGTTTTACTGGCATAGTCAAAAGTTCCCCCGTGCGAATGCAGGTTATAAGACAGGGCAGTCCCGTCATTATCGGCAAAACGGATATCCGAACCGTCGCTTTTGACATACTGCCAAAAGTCGTTATTTTGAGAGGTAATATTTATTTCAAAAATATTATTGGCATAAGAAGACTCTCCTGCGGAATTATCCAGGACAACGCGTTCGGTATAAAGATAATCTTCATATATTTTCTTTAATCTTGCCGTGCCATCCACTATTTCAA
Source organism: uncultured Planctomycetales bacterium (assembly GCA_964413025.1). Classification (GTDB taxonomy): domain Bacteria; phylum Omnitrophota; class Gorgyraeia; order Gygaellales; family Profunditerraquicolaceae; genus CAYPRG01. The sequence continues at coordinate 12,203 of CAYPRG010000014.1, read as the reverse complement.
CGACCGTAGCATAGGCGTAAGCCGCCTCGCTGGAATAATTATCATTAAAGGTCTGGGTGCCTTCCGGGCCTAAGAAATGATTATTTACATCAGACAACCCTGCCTTGGTTGCGGCGGTCTTTAACTGCAGCCTTATATCTGTTCCGGTTGGCTGAGTCTGTGCCCAGCTTAATTTCATCAAGCGGTTAGTTGCCTCTGTGGTATCATAAGGGGTTGAGACCAACTCCTGTATAGTACGGTATTTATCGTAATTTATGGTCAAGTCATTTACAATAGGAATTTTATTTAAATCGTCGGCAAGAAACTTTAAGCGGTACTGGAGATATTGCTGTTTATTTAATACTGCCGGAGAAGCATCAGAAAGTTGTCCTCCCTTTGCCAAGACCGGCACACTATCCCAATCCACTGCCCCGCTCATTGCCTGGTTATTCGAGGTACGCGCCTTGAATTCAAAAGAACCGTTGCCGGTAACAGCCTCGGACCAATTGACCGTGCCAAAACCTTTATTCCTGCCTATATTCTTTACCTCGGAAATATACATCCCCTGTTTAAACAAGGGGTATTTGAAAATATCATGGTAGTTATAACCTCTATAGGCATAGAGATAATTTCCTTTACCGGGATAAACTAACTTTGCTGACCCCCTCATGCCTGCAGGGGTAGATTGCGACTCGATAGTATCCCACTTCAGCTGAGACAGTGAAAAGCGATATAAAGAAGATGTCTCTCCAAAACTACCATATATGGAGCCTACTAACATATATATATAATCTCCTACTCCCGGATAAACCAGAGAAGTCCCGTTAGGGTCGCCTCTTAAAGGAACCGGAGCGTCTTCTAATTGCGCCCATACGGGATTAGAGATAGGGTATCTATAGAAAGACTGAGTATTATTCCCCCGCAGGGCGTAAATTGTATTTTCAGACGGGATATAAACCATTGCTGCACCGCTGCTTACCGTAGCCGGAAAAGCCGTTTCGGTTACCCAGGGGTTTGAGGGAGTGCTGGGGTTATAGCTCACAAAACTAGTGGTCGTGCCGCCCATAAGAGCATAAATCTTGTAAAGGCTGGATACCAGGCAATGGCCGTTGCCAAAAGCTCCCGGATTAAGGCAGTTAGACCAGATAGCTCCACTGATAGAATATTTGGCAAAATTACTGGCGCTTCTTCCGCGGGTAGCAAATATAGAATCACCATCGCCCGGGAAATATACCAGTTTTCCGTCCCAGTTATCCCACCACCAGTTAATGCCGGCGGTGCTATAAGGGCTTATCAAGGTAGTCCAGGTACGCGTGCTGATAGTATATCTATAAAAATTCGTGTAAGAGCCAAAGTACAAGCTATCTCCGTCTTGGCCTTCGCAGAAAACCGGATAGTAATAGCCATATGGCACAGGAGCCGGTAAGTCCCAATCATTAGCTAATAAAGAATAACGGGTAAAATAATTATAATATCCGTCGCAAAAATACAGATGATCTCCGCCTGTAGCCGGGTAAAAACTATCGGCGTCATAACTAGTGTATCCTAATTCGCGGCCGTGGGTAGTCAATTCTGTCCAGCTGTCGCCGCTGATTGAATATTTGTAAAACTTGTAGTAGTCGCGGCCCAAGAAAAGATATATAGAATTATCCGCCGGGTGATAATAGAAACAGCTGCCATGCCTTGCCCTTACTGAAAATTGCGGAGTCGAGGCAGTAGCCCAGGTCTTTGCCACCGTATCAAAAATACGCAGGGTAGTATCTTCATAACCCATCCAAAATACCTTACCGGCTGAAGGGACATGCAATAACCTGTTGCCTGTCTCAAGATAATCCCTGATATAATTAGGTAAATCCACCAGGTCAGTCAGGGGACGAGAGATTTGCCAGGTATCAGTGGATATGGTGTAGGTTAAGAATTTATAGCTTTGTTCATCATATTCATTAGCTACGTTCCTTCCCTGGCAGACATACAAAACATCGCCTTTGCCGTCTAATTGGCTGCCCCTATAGAATGTTAGGGGAATTGATGCTGATACTGTTGCCGTGGCTGTGGCGCCAAAACCGTTGCCGCCGGTGATGGTAATATCAGGAACAGAGGTATAACCTGCCCCGTAATCTCTAATATAAATCCTGGTAACCACATAGTTTGTCACTACCGCTGTAGCTACAGCGCCCGTACCGATACCGGTAATAACGACAGTGGGAGTCCCGGTATAACCTGAACCGCCGTTTGTAACGGTAATACTGGTAACTCCATTTTGGATTACCGGGCCTGATAGAGGAGCCCAAACATTATTCACATAATCACAACGCCAGAGACGATTGGTGTTGCCTCCTTCTATCACATAGATATCGCTTCCGCTTCCCGGATAACAGGCCTTGGTTCCCGGTTTAAGAAGAATGGGCGTTCCATTATAAGCTGCCCGGACTAACCCTACCCACCTCTTTTCGGAAATAGAATACTTCCAGATATGCGAAGTATAATTACCGTAAAACATATAAACGATATCTCCGCCGGGATAAACTACCCTGCCGAAATAAGGAGAGTAAGTATCCAGATAGCGCCCTGACCACTGCTGGGTATCTAAATTATAGGTATATAATGTCCTGTCCTGGTAATAATTAGCGTAGATTTTATTCCCTACCACGCAAGCGGCATAATAATGTTCTTGAAGGAAAGGTGTAGGCTCAAGTATCTCCCAGGTATCCACATTTGTCGTGCCCTTAAATTTATACCTGGCAAATAAACTGTTCTGTCCCGAGAATAAATAAATATAATCCCCTGTTCCCGGATATAGTAACCTTCCCTTAATGGACACCTCAAACGGCGCATCAGCAATGGAATACCAGGTATTGTTTTGATAAGTCCCCCCTGATTTATCATAACAGTATTTCCAGAAGGTCTTGGTAGACTCTCCACGCGTGGCATAGATAAACTTATTACCGTCGTCATCCGCTACTCCCGGATAAACTAACGAAGAACCGTAACCGGCTGTTAGCGGAGTATCCTCTGCAGAATTATCATCCCATCCTGAAGAAGGGTCATACTTATAGAATTTATTAGTGGCAGTACCGCCGCTATCCCTGCCGCGAAGAGCATAGATGTAGCTTCCCACCGTGCAGAGCTGGCCGCCATAACT
>CAYPRG010000014.1:0-8982 GCA_964413025.1 uncultured Planctomycetales bacterium | reverse complement strand
CGGTAAGGATACATCGGCATTCTCGCGGTTGCGGTTAAATTTTCCCAGGCAGGAGTAGTTAAACTAAAGTTTAAACGGGCAAAATCTCTATTTGAGTCATCTCCCCTCCAGGCGTATAAATAATTGCCTGTGCCGGGATAACACATATCCGCGATGCCAAACGGAGCGTTGGCCTGGGTTGACCATCCTGCCGGAGCAGGCACGCGGTAACGGGTAATCGAAACAGAACCCAGGTAATTATTCAGGTAAATATAATCGCCTGAGCCGGGATAAACCAAAGAGCCTTGTCTATCCACATTATTGTTATTTACTTCTGCTAAATCGGTCCAGGTATTCGCGGAGACAGAATAAACCATAAACTTCCTTGTGCCGTTTCCTGCCACGCAGTAAATATTATTAGCACTGTAGGCGGCGATACTCCCGCCTGCTCCTATATGCCAATTAGTATCTTTAATCTTGGTCCAGGTATTCCCGGATAAGGAATATTTCCAGAATTCTTTTGTGCCCGCGCCGCGGGTTGCATAAATAAAATCTCCGCTTCCCGGAGGATAAGCCAAAGAAGCGCCGAACCCAAAAGGCCTAAGCGTATCGGCTAAAATTTCCCAGGTTTCGGTTTCGGTATTGAACCTGCCGAAGGTCTGGCCGCTGAATAAAGTATAGATATAAACTTTCCCATCGGTAGGATGCACCATTCTTACGTATGCCGACCACCAATCAAGGCGGGGGATTTCCGGCAGGCTTGTCCATCGGCCTAAATTATCTACAAAAGGATCCTCTGATGTATCGTCCAACACCAGGGAATCATTAGAAACACCTACATTCTGGCGTACAGAGCCACTCCTCTGGAAATCCGCGTCACTGGTATCTATAACCGTAAGCGGCTCGGTAATCTGTATGGCCTTACCCGCTGAAGCGGTGCTTATATATGCGCCCTTGGAATAATACTTGGTCCAGCCGGTTTCATTGGTAGGATGCACCGCGGTAGTCACAGTATCAGCGCCCCCGGTCCAATCAGTCTGGTTAAAGACTTCGTTAGCCGCGATAAGCGGAGAAATCTGGCCGAGTATTAATAATTCCGCAATAATCAGCGTTGCTATCTTCTTAATCACTTTACCTTACCCTCCAAATCCCTGACCTTTTTCTTCTCTATCTCCAGGCGCTTATACATCGCCTCATAAGAAATCTTATCCGCGCGGTATTTCTCGTCTAAATCTTTGCGCACTTTTTCTTTTTCTTTGACCATCATGGTATTTATTTCCGCGTCTTTTTTATTAAGTTCTGCTTTCAAATCAGTCTTTAACCCTGAAGTTTTGGCATAAAGATAAACCGAAAAAATCCCTAAAATAAAAATTACCACGCTCCCCACTAAAACTAGTTTCCTGCTTTTCGGAGCGGCTAAAACCTGCGGCGCCTCTAGCGCCTGCTGTTGAGTATCAATTTCTGACTGCACCTTTTCAATAAATTCGCTTGAGCCAAGAATAGGCTTCTTCACCAGGTCCCTGCCAAAAGCATCTATTTCTTCTTTTGATAATCCCTTGAGATATCCCGCGTAATCTTTTCCCGCTGTATTCTCCAGCGCTTCTTTAATTTCATTTTGCATAGCGAGCGGCTGGTAATTTCCTTCTTTACCTATATATAGCGGATAACTGCTGTACATATAATCCCCGACATCAGAAACTAATCCTAAAATTTTCGGATTTAGATGCATGTAGGCAACCATATAAGATAAAAGATACGGGGCTTTCTCCAATAAATTCATTTTATACCTCTCCTGGAAAAGATGCCCCTTTCTTTGGTACTTGCCGTTAAAATGCTTTGTGTAATTCGCATTAAGGTCATGCATGATATCTGATATTGTCAGGCCTTCCTTTAATCCCATCAACAGGTGCAGGTGATTCGGCATTAAAACAAACGCGAATAACCTGAAACCATACTGCTCTTTATACTTTTTCAGTAATTCCAAATATTTCTGGTAGTCTTCATTATCTTTGAAAATTACTTCTTCGTTATCACCGCGGCTTGTCACATAATAAACCGCGCCTTCAATATGAGTCCTAGGTATTTTTGTCATTTTTATGATACCTCTTTTTCCACGCAGGCAATCCGGATGATCCGGGGATGCCGTGAAACAAGAATTACCCGCATCAAAACTAATCTGGTGTGCCCGCCTGCGCGCATCAGATATGTGTTGATTCTTGAGTTTCCATTATTAATGCGTTGTATTCTTGTCATCTCTTCACCTTTTATGCGTGGCATTTTTTATTTTCCTTAAAAAAAATCCCAGGCAAACTTGCCTGGGACTAATCCCTAAAAATTTCTTTTACTTCGGCAATCTGCCATTCCGCTTTCGCGGATGCACGACTTTGCGCCCTCCGGTTACCCGGAGTTTGCCTTTTCGGTTCCATTCCTGCTTTTTCTATAATAAAGTATAGCATATCTTTCTTGATTTTCAAGATGCCGGCAAAATTTTTTTTGCATGCGTGGCATCTTTCATGTTTTTTTAGTCTTTTTGCTCCTTTTTCTCGAATTTCTTCAATTTTCCCTGCAGTTCCTTCATCCTGGTTTTTTCAATTTCTAAGCGTTTATGCATGGCCTCAAAAGAGACTAAATCCGCGCGGTATTTCTCATCTAAGTCCTTCTTGATCAAAGCCCGTTCTTTAACCAGCCTGTTTTTGAACTCTTTTTCTTTCTCTATATCTAAACCCGCAATTGCCTGTTTTAAATTTAAATTATTTAGATAAAAATAGATATTCAATGCGCATAATAAGAAGGCAATTACTACTAAGGCTAAAACACCTTTTCTACGCATCTAAACCTCCCCTATTATGGAGAAGAAAATGGGGACGTTTCTATTTTTCCCAGGTGTCTTCCAGAAAAATAGAAACGTCCCCATTTTCTTCCCTCTTTTTCCAGATTGGACATTTTCATATGGGGTTTTCCTCTTTTTCCCTGCCAGTACTTTAGATAGATTGGACATTTATAATCTTAATCTGTAAACGCCTATTTCTGCTGTTTCAGGATATTATCAAACATAAACTCTACCTTTTCCCGCAGCTGTTTATAGACTCCTTCAGATATGCCCAAATGCTTATTCATATGAGTTTCCGCTATGCCGTTATTATTTCGTATAGCAAATAAGTACCTTCCGGCATAACGGTATTTTTTGGTCATAGTCAAAGCTACTATAAAATTTTGCTTATCAAACTTGCCATAGTTTTTCTCTACTGTAAAGCTTAAAAGAGATTCTTTTTCAATCAAAATAGGCACTGATTCGGAGACCATCCTGACCACATCTTTATCCTTATTTACCACGAAAGGCGGCATATCCATCTCTTCCAAAAACATATAATCTTCAAATTCATCAATCGGGCCGTATTTATGAAAAGAAGGATCCAGTATATATGTGATATCGCCTTTGGTCAAAATGCCCCTTTTTTTACTGATACTTAATACTACATGCGATGCCTTAGGAGTGAGGAAATAACCTGATTGCGCGGCCCGGACAAATTTTATATCATATTGCTTGCTGAAAATTGGATAAATCTTTTCATAGGCATAAGCGGCCATTTCACCGCATGTGCCGTATCTGCCTTCTTCTAAAACTATATTTCCCCGCTCATCAAATCTATGGATATTATGCAGTCTCCAGGTCCCATTTTCAAAATCAAGACTTAAGTAAACATCCCTGCTTTCAAACCTCACCAGGCCTGAATATTGCAGGCCGTCAATTATCTTTTCTACCTGCTGAGTATAAGGAGCGGAATTGTGCCTTTTAAAAAAGGGATAGCTGCCGTTATCTCTTTTCCATTGCGCCACAAAAATAACAGCTATAAGGATAATTAATATTAAAGAGATAAACTTATAAAGCTTTCCCTTTTTTTCTAATACTTCTATGTTTTGCTGGTATTGGTTTTTTCCCATTTTTTGCCTTAGTTGTTATTTCAATTTATCTATAAAACCTAACACTTCTTCCTTATCCTCAGCATCAGGACTGAGTTCTAAATATTTACGATAATGTAAAACTGCATTATCAGGGTCGCTCTTTACATTTCCATATAAAAGCCCTAAATTATAATGGGCATCGGGATTATCCGGATTAAAAGTAAGGGATTTTTCATAGGATTCTGTTGCTTCGTCATAAAGCTTGGCTTGAGCGTAACTGACAGCCAGGTTATAATGGTATAAGCCCCTTTCTTTCTGCAGTGTTTCTTCCAAAGATTTTAGCTTTCCTTCCAGCTCTTTTTTCTCTTTCTGCAGCTTCTCCTGCGCGCCGGTTTCAGCTTTAGCGATTTTTTTCTCTACTTCTTCAATTTTTTTGTTTGTTCTTTCCAGCTCTGCCTCTTTATCATCAATTATCTTCTGGGCGTCCTTCAATTTACCCTGTAATCCTTCCTTATCTTTTTGCAGGTCATTATTAAGCGCCAGATAAGACATTGTATCTGACTGCAGCTTTTCATTCTCTTTGGCTAATTTTTCTCTCTCCGCCTGGGAACGTTTCACCTCTTCATCTGTCTTAACAAGCACTTGTTTTGTATGTTCAAGCTGCGTAGTAAGAGCGCTGCTTTTTAGAAAAAACACAACACTGGCCGCCATAAGGCCGACCATAAACACCGCGGAAATGATTAAATAAATTTTATTCTTCATTTTTTCTCCAGAGTGCCTATCCTTTGTTTTACTTCTTCTTTCTTTGCCCCTTCCGGAGCAAACTCAAGGTATTTTTTATAATATTTAATCGCCTTTTTTATATCGCGGGTGTAAGTAGAATGAAGCAGGCCCAGGCTATAACAGCTGTCCGCATCGCGGGGGTTATATTTCAATGCCTCGTCAAAAGAAGTGATTGCCTGGCCGAAATCTACGGAGAGAGTAAAGCTTAAGCCTAAATTGTAATACAAGAGGTTAATCAAAGCTTTATCTTTTTTTAAATCGCTTATTTTATTTATCTGAGCCCTTAACCGCTGATTTGCCTGGACAACCTGATCCCTCAGCGCGAACTGCCATTGTAAATAATCCACTACTCCCTTTTCATATTGCTCTTCTTCTTTACGGGAATCCTGGTATTTTTTCAGGTTCTGGCCCAGATAATCCATGCTCTGCCCCAGCACTGCCACTGAATTTTTCAATTTTATATTCTGCATACGTATCTTCACAAAAGCAAAACCCATCACTGCCACAAGAGACCAGGTAGCCACAATAAGCACTATCAATAATATTGAAAAACTTTTTTTACTCATATTTGCCTCCAGGGAAACTTTACCATAGAAATTGGGGACGTAAATTGAAATTGGGGACGTTTCTATTTTTCTTCTCGATCTCTATGTGGACGGAAAATAGAAACGTCCCCAATTTCTTTACCATAAGCCAAACTTGCGTTCCGGCGCTTCAACTAACATCTGTATGAAGTACTCTACTTCTTTCTTGTTCTTTGCCTTGGGGGCAAGTTCCAGGTATCTCTTGAAATTACGTAAGGCCTTATCGCTGTTGCCCGGGGGATTATGTTTATACAGAAGGCCTAAATTATAATAGACTTCGGCATTCCCGGGGACAAGCTTGATTGATTTCTCATAAGTATCAATGGCCAAGTCATAAAGTTTTGACTGGACATAAGAAGTCCCTAATTCTTCATAAAGCGCGGCTTTTTCCTTGCGCGCATTATCTTGGAGCGTAATCATATCCTGCCGCAGCTTTTCATTCATTTTCTTCAGGGCCTGGCGCTCCCTGTTCTGATATTCCACCATACTGCTTAAGCTTCTTGCCTGCTCTTTTGCCGGGGCTAATTCCTGATTTTGGACGTATAGGTCTTCGGCTTTCTTTTGCAGGGCCGCGTTGAATTCTTTGAGTTTTGTCAATTCTGCTTTAAGGTTAACGTTCTCTTTTTTAACTATTTCCAATTCCTGGATTTTGACGGACTGGTCTTTCTGTTTAGCTAATTCCGCCTTCAGATTGGTAACTTCCTGCTTAAGGTCATCTTTCTTTATCGTCTGCTGTAATTCCTGGTTTTTGAGGCTGAGTTCCCTGGTGGCCAAATCCAATTTTTCCTTAGCTTCTTTTAGTTTCGCAAGATCCGCTTTTAAATCAATATTCTCCACCTTGAGCACATCTTTTTTGGTTACCCGCTGCAATTCCTGATTCTTCATGCTAAGGTCTCTAGTGTCCGACTCTAATTTCGCGTTGATTTCTTTGAGTTTGATTAAATCTACCTTCAGGCCGCCGTTCTCTTTTTTGAGATAATCTACCGCCTTTATTACTTCTCTTACCTCACTAAATAAAAATTTCAACTGGCTTTTCTCTTCGGTCAACGCCCTCTTCTCCTGGATAAGCCTATCCCGCGCATATTGGATGTCTTCTTCAGTAACCTGGGCGTACGAATTTACTCCCAGCCCCATTACCGCCATAAAGATAGCTGCCCTAAGTATTCTCTTTGACATTTTTATTGGTCTCCTAATATTCCTTTATGCCCTTCATCTTACCCTGGATTTCTGAAGTCGTTTTTTCTTTAGCCGCGGGGACGGACGATCCTTTTGCCTCAAGCTGCTCTTCTTCCAGCATCGCCGCTTCTTCCTGCGGCTGATTTTTTACTTTAATCTCCCCTACTCTCCTGGAGATAATAGATTCTTCTAACTCCGCAGGTATCGCGTCAGTCGGGAACCACTTCTCCAGCTCTTTATCGGTAGGCGGAACGGCTCCGGAGATAATATGCGGGGTAATGAATACCACTATTTCGGTCCTCTGTTTTCTCTGTCCGCGGGAACCAAATGCCGCGCCTATGAAAGGTATGCGGCAAAGAATCGGGATACCGGATGTATCCTTGCGGACATCATCTTTCATCAAACCGGCAATCATTACCATTGACCCGTCTTTAACTTTGATAACGCTTTCTGATTCGGAAGTCTCTACAATCGGCACCACGCTCTTCAAAGCGGTAGTAAGCGTTTCCCGCACAGAGCTGACTTCAGGCTTAATCTTCATTGTTATATAACCATCTGAGTTTATGGTAGGGACCACGTTTAATTTTACGCCCACGTCAATGAACTGGATGTTTTCCGCGGTAACTGTGGTGGTTTCCGCCTGGCTCTGGGTCTGGGTGACATATGCCTCGCGCGTACCCACCATGATCTTTGCCTCCTGGTTATTTACTACCGCGATGCGCGGACGGGATAAGATCTTGGTATTACCGAAACTTTGGAGCAAGGATAAGGTCGCGGTATACTTTTCGCTGCTTAGGATTCCCACTGCCGCCGTAAGATAATTCGCGGTAAGTAACGGCGAGGGAGTAAATGAATTCGCCACCGGGAAGGTTCCTTTAATGTCCACGTTATGATTACTAAGGATTTTTTCCCAGCTTACCCCTCTCTGAAATTCATCTTTTAAGGTAACCTGAACAATCTCCGCTTCAATAAATACCTGGCGGGTCTCTTCGTCAAAAGCCTTGACCATACGTTTTATTTTTTTCATCTTCTCCGGCAGGTCGGTTACCACTACCTTACTTGAGCGTTCATCCACAAATACTTCTCCCGGCCCGGCGGTAATCGCGGTTGAAAGATGGGTCTTCATATCGGTTGTCTTAGCATATTTAAGATCAAATACCTCGGTTACCGGGGAACGGTCTAAGTCCTTTATTGTGGCCTCCATTAAATCTAATTTTTCCGGGATATCAATCAGAAAAATGGTGCCTGTCGCTTCATCGATAATAACTTTGCCGATATCGGATTTAATCTGCCCTAAGGCGGCAAATACCGACGCCGGCTTAGCATAGGTAAGTTTAAAACTTTTAAACTGGCGCTTCTCGTTGTATTTTTTGCCGTAAAGTTTCTCGTATTCCGCCGAAGTCATAATATTAATGATGCTTCCGTTAATATCACAGGCAAGGTCCTGGCTTATGAGAATGACATCCAGGGCATCATCAAAGGTAAGGTTGTTCAGGAAGATATTTATCCTGCCGGCGACACTTTTAGTGGGGACAATAGTCACGCCCATTTTTAAAGAAAGGATCCTGAAAAGTTCGATCACATCAATACCTTTTAAATCCAGAGAAATTTTTTCTTTGCTTATCTTTACCCCTTCTTCCACCTCTGCCGGGCTCGCTGGAGCCGAACTTTTAGCCGGCGAGATAACTTCCTGGATTTGAATAGCAGGGGTTTCAGTTGGCAAAGGCATAGCCTCACTACCAGGCATACCGGGAGCCGGTACTGCCCCCTCACCGGGCGCGCCAGGCGCAGGAGGCGCTCCTTCCGCAGGAGGCGTTCCCTGCGGAGCATCCTGCTGCGCGAAAGCAACTAACAATAAGCCCGATAATATTATGGCGGCGAAGGCTAATAAAGTTATCCTATTCTTTTTTATCATCTATCTTAACTCCCACTCTAAATTATCCTTACCTAATATAACCTTATCCCGGAGGACCCTTTTTATATCCATTATGCTCATCTTATCCCCCCCATTGACAAGATAAGTCTTTTGCTCTTTGGTATTCTCAATGATTGCCTGGGGATTATTCGACCAGATAATCCCCACCAGTTTTAAATTCTTGATTATCTCTTCTATCTCCACAGGCATGGTACTGGCCTGAGTGGAAATGCCGGCGGTTTGCGGCAAAAAACTGAAAATATTATGCCTTTTTGCTAAATTAATCGCCTCTACCAGCCCTACATCTTTGATTGCCGTTTTATTCTCCTTTATATCAGGCGCGGCTGCTTCCGCGGCAAGCTTGTTGAGCTTTTTTGCCGAGCTGCTTCCCATCCTGATAAAATCAATAATAAAAAAAATCGTAAAAATCAGGCAAAGGGCTAATACCATTTTGCTGACTGTTTTTAAACTGAGGTTCCTAATGGTATTTTTATCTATGCGGAATTTACTTAACCAGGCCCCCACGCCCATACCAGGCCCTTTTTTTGAGCCGCCCCCGGTGCCCCTGCCCATGTTAGTCCCGGAGGATTTACGCCTATCGGCTTGAGGATTTTCAATGATCTTTAGTAATTTCTCTTCAGG
>CAYPRG010000013.1:14509-16219 GCA_964413025.1 uncultured Planctomycetales bacterium | reverse complement strand
TGGGCGACCAGTTATACCCTGGCAGGGGCAATCAAAAAAATCGGAGGCTTTGACCTGATTCTCTGCGGAAAACAGGCATCAGACGGAGATACCGCGCAGGTGGGCCCTGGCATATCTACGCATCTTGATATACCCCAGGTCACCTATGTTAAAAAAATAGAAGACGCGAATGATAAAGTAATGCGCGTAGAAAGAATGTTAGAGGAAGGATACGAAGTGGTAGAGACACCGCTGCCGGCGTTACTCACCGTAGTAAAAGAGATAAACGAACCCAGGCTTCCTTCCTTAAAAGGAATGATGCGTGCAAAATCAGCGAAAATTATCATCTGGGCCCAGAAAGAATTAAATTTGGACCCTCAACAGATAGGCCTTTGCGGCTCCCCAACTCAGGTAGTAAAAATTTTTACCCCTCCGCACAGGACAGGCGGCCAGATGCTTACAGGTGAAGTCCCGGAAGTAGCTGCTAAATTAGTAGACCTAATCAAGAACGAAGTACCTTAATCATGCCAATCCAGATAATTATTGAAAAATGTACCGGTTGCACGCTCTGCGTTAAAGCCTGCCCTTTTGATGCTATCCGGATAATGGATAAGATAGGGAGCGGTGGCAAAAAAGCACTAATCGATTTAAATAAATGCAACCTATGCGGTGCCTGCGTGCCTGCCTGTAAATTCAAGGCAGTGCTGTTAGAAAAACCTCAGGTAACCTGCGGGTTACCAGACATAAAAGGATATAAGGGAGTCTGGGTTTTCATCGAGCAAAAAAACGGCAAAGTCCAATCCGTTTCTTATGAGCTTTTAGGTAAATCCCAGGACTTAGCCAAGAAATTAAACTGCCAGGTAAGCGGTGTTTTAATCGGAAATAATTTAGAAGACCAGGTGGATGAATTATTCTGGAGGGGCGCGGATAATATTTATCTGGTCCAAGCCCCGGAAATCGCTAATTTCCAGGACGAGCCATACACCAGGATACTGGTAGAGTTGATAAAGAAGCACAAACCTGAAATCTTACTTTGCGGCGCAACGAATATAGGCAGGTCGTTAATTTCCAGGGTGGCAGTGAATATAAAAACCGGACTTACAGCTGACTGCACCGGGCTGGATATTGACCCCGCGAAAAATATATTACTACAGACCCGCCCGGCTTTCGGTGGAAACATCATGGCTACGATCATTTCCCCCAACTACAGGCCGCAAATGGCAACTGTACGGCACAAGGTTATGCAACCGATGGAACCGGATAAGAAAAGAAAAGGAAAGCTTATAAAGGAAAATTTTGATATTTCTTTATATTCTTCACGCACTAAACTTCTGGATATAGTCGAAGAAATAGAATCCCTGGTAAATTTAGCCGAAGCGGATATCATTGTTTCCGGCGGTAGAGGCATGGGAGGGCCGGAAAATTTCAAGCTCTTGGAAGAATTAGCCCATGTTTTAGGCGCGGCAGTGGGAGCTTCGCGCGCGGCAGTAGATTCCGGCTGGATGCCTTATTCGCACCAGGTAGGCCAAACCGGCCGCACAGTCGCTCCTAAAATATATATTGCCTGCGGCATTTCCGGCCAAATCCAGCACCTGGTCGGAATGCAATCCTCAAAAATTATCGTGGCTATAAACAAGGACCCCGAGGCGCCTATCTTCAAAGTGGCGACTTACGGCATAGTAGGCGACCTCTTTCAGGTCGTACCGGCTTTGACTAAAAAATTTAAGGAAG
>CAYPRG010000013.1:5160-14409 GCA_964413025.1 uncultured Planctomycetales bacterium | reverse complement strand
TAATGACCATTGAAGATTTATCGGATTACCTGAAAGTTACCCGCAGGACTATTTATGATTGGCTAAAACACAATAAAATTCCCGCGGTAAAGCTCGTCGGGCAATGGCGTTTTAAAAAAGATAAAATTGATGCATGGATTGAAGATAGCACTTTACACTAATAGGAGAGACCGACATGTATTTTAAGAAACTGGAGATAATAGGATTTAAATCTTTTTGCGATAAGACGACATTGCATTTCGAACCAGGCATTACCGCGGTAGTGGGCCCTAATGGCTGCGGTAAATCTAATATCTTCGACAGCATCCGCTGGGTATTAGGGGAACAATCGGCTAAATCCCTGCGCGGTTCGGATATGCAAGACGTTATTTTTAACGGCACTGATTTGAAAGAACCCCTGGGCATGGCTGAAGTTACCCTGATTTTTGATAACGATAAAAGATTTTTCCCGTTTGAACATAATGAAGTGGCGATCACCCGCAGGATTTTCCGCTCGGGAGAAAGCGAATACCTGCTTAATAAAACTGTAGTCCGCCTGAAGGATATACTGGATCTACTGGCCGGAACGGGAATCGGCGCGGAAAGCTATTCCATGGTCGCCCAGGGAAAAATAGATTTAATCCTGAGCTCCAAGCCCGAAGACAGGCGGCTGGTTTTTGACGAGGCCTCAGGAATCACCAAATTTAAGTCGCAGAAACGAGAAGCCACCAGGAAATTGGAAGAAACCGAACAGAACCTGCTGAGAGTCAACGATATTGTGCTAGAGGTAAAACGCCAGATTGGCTCCCTGGAAAGGCAGGCGACCAAGGCCCGCAGGTATAAAGAGGTCTTTGAAGAATTGAAAACAAAAGAAGTAGACCTGTCTGCATTGCATAAAAAGAAGCTGCTTGAAGAAAAAAATGCCATTAGCAATCAATTAAGCCAGCTGCAGATTGAAGAAGAGAAATTTTTGAAGATTATTGGTGAACAAGAAGCCAGGATCGCTAACCGCCAATCAGAATTAAAAACGGTTGAGGACAGCATAACCGAGATCAAGAACCAAATACTGGATCTGGATACCCAGGTATCAGGCGATAAAGAAAAACTGCGGATTGACAGGGAAGAAATAATCGAACTTGAGGCGGCAAAAAAATATGCCCTGGCCCAGATCGAACAAACCAAGAGCAAACTTGTTATAGACCAGGAAAAACTAAATAAGGCAAAGGAAGAATACGATAATATCCGCAAAGAGGCCGAGAATAAAACCGTCATCATAAAAGAGAAGGAAGGCGAGCTGAACAATCTGGTTTTATCGATTAAACTATCGCTGGAAACAATCGCCAAAGCCAAGAAAAATATCATGGAGCTGGCCATAGAGACCTCAAAAGTAAACAATGATATTGCCGACTTCGTGGCAAAAGAACAGATTTTACTGGCACGTAAAAAAAGGCTTGAGCTAGAAAAGGCAAAACTCAATGAAGAAAAAGCAGCCACCGAAGAAAGCCTGGACAATATTACCAGGGAACTGGAATCCTTAAAGCTTGCTTTTGATGATTTAAACCTGAAGATTACCAGCCTGAATAAAGAATTAGACGAAGAAAAGGCGTCCCTGGAAAATATAAACTCTACCATCGAAGAACTGGGAAAACAAAAGTTGACCCTGGAATCCCATAAGGAATTTATAGAAAAATTAAAGTCAAAATATGAAGATTTGGGCGAATCCCTTAACGCGGTTATAAACCTGGACCGGCTCCCCCAGGAGGAGTTAACCGGGTTGGTCATAAAAATAAAAACCATAGAAAAAGATAAGCTGCAGTTATCAGGTGAGGCAAAACCGATTGACCTTGATACAGAAAAGATTTCTGAAAAAATCAAACAGATCCAGGAAAAAATAGATTCCCTGAGAAACGAAGAGCAGGAAAAAAAGAATAAAATAAGCCTTTTAAATACTTCCTTTCAAGAACTCCAGCAGGATTTACGCAACCAGGAAATCAACCTGGCCAATAAAAAATCTTTCCACCAGAACACCCTGGAACAATTCAACAAGATCAAAGAAGAAGAGGATTTAATTCATATCGAGCTTTTGGACACCGAACAAGAGGTAAGCGCGCTGGAAGAGAAATTGCTTACCCTTAAATCCTGCTTAGCTAAACTGGAGCTCGAACATAAAAAAACAGACGATTTAATACTTGGCGAGCAGAATAATATCGTTTCAAACACAGAATTAAAAGAAAAATCCCTGGTCAGCATTACCCAGATAAAAACACAGCTCGACACCATCAACAAACTTATCGATTCTGATGAGGCAACCCTGAAGGTATTGGAAGAGGCTTATGATAGAGACAGCGAAGCGTTACAGGACAGCGAGAAGGAGATCCAGGAAGATGAAGAAAAAATCAAATCACTGCGCCTGGAAATAGATGACTCCGAAAGTAAAATAAAACTTAACCTTGAACTTATCCAGAAACAGGAGGAATCCCTCAAAGAAACTGATGATAAATACAGGGCGGTTTCCGAAGGGACTACCGACGTCCTGAAAAAAATAGAGCTGGATAGAAAAGAACTGGATACATTAAAGAATAGCTTATATGAATTGCAGATGCAGGATAAAGACCTGGATTTTAAATACCAAAGCATGAAAGACAGGCTCCTGCAGGCCTATAAAATTGACCTGGAAACCATCGAGAATATCCCTGAAGGAATAGAAGAAAACAGCGCCCTGGAAGAAATTCAAAGGTTAAAAGAAAAACTGGATTCATACGGGACGGTCAACCTGGTAGCTATTGAAGAATACGATGAATTAAAGAAACGCTACGATTTCCTGATCCAGCAGCAAAATGACCTAGCCAGCGCCAAAGAGTCTTTCCATCAGGCAATATTAAAAATTAACCGCACCACCAAACAGATGTTCCTGGAGACATTCGACAAAGTAAAAGAGGAATTCCGTAATTATTTCAAACTGTTATTTAACGGGGGCGACGCCCAACTCTTTTTAATCGATGAACAAGACCCTCTGGAAACCGGCATTGAAATAATCTGCCGGCCTCCGGGAAAAAAGCTTCAGAACGTGCTTTTGCTTTCCGGCGGTGAAAAGGCCCTTTCGGCGGTAGCATTGATTTTCGCGATATTTAAAGTAAAACCTTCGCCTTTCTGCATACTAGACGAAATAGACGCGCCGTTAGATGAGGCAAACGTGGATAGGTTCGGCAGGCTCTTGCAGGAATTTACCCAGATTTCCCAATTTATCGTGATTACCCACAACAAAAAAACCATCGCTAATGCCGACGTAATGTACGGCATCACCATGCAACAGTCGGGTGTATCTAAAATTGTCTCGGTTAAATTTGCCCAGAAACCCGCGCTTAAAGATAAGGAACCGGATGCGGCTGTAGCCGAACCGGTTTAGCAGCAGGTAATATTCTTGCCCTGGTTTTTTGCCTGGTAGAGTTTTTTATCGGAAACAGCAATCAATTCAGAAGCAGTAGTTCCATCCTCGGGAAAAGTGGATAATCCTATGCTCACGTTCAGTTTATGGGAAGGAAGTATATCTTCGTGAATAAAAGAGTACTTTGCCACATTTTCTCTTAAACGTTCAGCAATCAAAAAAGCTTCTTTTTTATCTGCCTGAGGCAGGATTATAGTGAATTCTTCGCCGCCATACCGGCAAACATAGTCCATCTTCCGGGATTGATTTTTAAGCACCACCGCCAATTCTTTCAAGGCTTTATCCCCGGCTTGATGCCCCAATACGTCATTATAGACTTTAAAATCATCTATATCCACCATAATCAGGCTTAAAGGCGTTTTATTGGTCTTTGCCTTTTCTAATTCAGTCTGAAAGATGTACTGAAAATACCCGTGGTTCCATAAGTTTGTCAGGTAATCGGTATGAGTCCGGATGACTGTTTTTTCGTAAAGCTGCGAATTCTCTACAGCTAAACCGGCCTGGTTGCCCAACATAATCAACATCCTTATATCATCCTTAGTAATAGGTTCATTTGTGATGAAATTATCGGCGACTATAATCCCGTTTACTTTATCTTTTGCTTTTAAAGGCACCAATACTAATTCATTGCTCTTGAGCACTTTTATTATCTGGTTTTCGGAATAGTTTTTTATGGTTTCCTTGGTCAAATATAGAGGCATACCCTCCAATCCTACCAGAGACAATAAATTTTCATTTTTATCATGCAGGGGGATCTTAAAGTACTGCACCTGCTTATTAAAGCCTGATTCCTGGACATAATTAGAGACTTTGTAACCGCTGATAAGATCATCCAGGTTCATCTTTTCCTGCTCTATCTGGGTCCATATCCGGTTAGCTTCTTCTCCGGTCTCCGGGCCAATACCCATTTTCCCCTCAATCAGGCCGTCTTTCTCGTTTACCAGAAAAAGCATTGCCCGGTTAAAGCCTAATCCGGTATGCGCGGTCACGCCGGTAAGAATAATATACAAAATCTCTTCAAGCTTCAAAGTGGTACGCATGGCATTCGAGATCTCGTACAGGATTACCAGCTCGCTTTTAGTACGCTCAAGTTCTTCTTTAATTTTAGCTATTTCGTCCATAATAGGTAAATGTAACACATTTTAACGCTTGTGTCAATCCCCTCACTGCCGGTATTTTAAGTTAGATTTCCCTGCCTGATGCGTCTATTATGTCAGGAAGGAGGTGAAATTATGGGCCCCAAAAAGGGAATATTTGTTTGACAGATAAATATTAGTAAGTTATAATAAGTGTTCCTATCTGAATTTCAATAGCAAAATCGGAGGATATAATGACAATTGAAAAGAAAAAAGATGTTTCTAAAGATATTTCGGACCGTCAAAAAGCCCTGGAACTTGCGCTCTTACAGATAGAGAAGCAATTCGGAAAAGGCTCTATCATGAAATTAGGCGGAGATGTAAAAGCAGACGTGGAAAGCATACCTACGGGGGCGTTGACCCTGGACCTGGCCTTAGGCATTGGCGGCCTGCCGCGAGGCAGGGTAATCGAGATATTCGGGCCGGAAGCGTCCGGGAAAACAACCCTTACTTTAAGCGCTATAAAGGAAATGCAAAAGAAAGGCGGGGTAGCTGCTTTCATTGACGCAGAACACGCCTTTGATTCTACATACGCCAAGATAATCGGGGTGAATTTAGACGAGATGCTCATCTCCCAACCGGATACCGGAGAACAGGCCCTGGAAATCGCGGAAACCCTGGTACGCTCGAATGCCGTAGATATGGTAGTAATTGATTCTGTTGCCGCGCTTACTCCCCGCGCAGAAATAGAAGGAGAAATGGGCGATTCGCATATAGGCTTACAGGCCAGGCTCATGTCTCAGGCACTGCGTAAACTTACCGGCGCAATAAGTAAATCCCGCACCTGTGTAATATTTATCAACCAGCTAAGAGAAAAAATAGGGGTGATGTTCGGTTCGCCCGAAACCACTCCCGGCGGAAGGGCGCTTAAATTTTATTCCTCGGTGCGCCTGGACGTCAGAAGGATCGCTACCCTGAAAGAAAACGAAGTTGTTATCGGAGGCAGGGTAAGGGTAAGAGTGGTTAAAAATAAAGTCGCCCCGCCGTTCCGAGAGGCAGAATTTGAAATCCTTCATAACGAAGGAATCGCTAAAATAAACGCCATATTGGACGCTGCGGTCAATCTTAATATCGTTGAGAAATCCGGAACATGGCTTTCCTACAAGACTGAAAAACTTGGGCAGGGAAGAGATGCTGCCATAAAACTTTTAAAAGAACACACTAAGTTACTGGAAGAAATCGAAAAAGAAGCAAGAAAAAAGATTGGCGCACAGTAAGAATAAGAGGTAAACAGATGAAAAAAAGGATAATAATCTTCGGAATTGGTTTAATACTAATCGGCCTGGTTGCCGGATCATCGGCCCAAACCCCTCCTGAAGGGGTTAGAATGGAAGACGCGGTAATCAATGTCGCGAATACCGCGGGAAAAGCAGTAGTCTCCATAAGCACGGAACACCTAACCAAAATTAAAGGAGGGAGGAGCTATTTCGGTTCTCCCTTAGGAGATGATGATTTCTTCAACCGGTTCTTTAATGATTACTTTGACCAGATGCCCGATAGAAGTTTTAAGCAATCGGGATTAGGCTCAGGGGTAATCATTGATTCAGAAGGATATATCTTAACCAATGAGCACGTCATTAGCGGGGCGGATAAAATAACCGTAAAGTTATCTGACGGCAGAGAATTTAAGGGAGAAGCAAAAGGCAGAGATCTGCGCTCAGACCTGGCAATTATAAAAATAGAGGCGCGCAATCTTCCGATAGCAAGCCTTGGTGATTCCGACAATTTAAAGATAGGCCAATGGACAGTAGCCATCGGAAATCCTTTTGGCTTTGCCATGGATAACCCTGAGCCCACCGTAACAGTAGGGGTAATCAGCGCCCTGCATAGAAGCCTAGGCAAAGTTATTTCCCGCGATAGAGATTATGCCGATCTTATCCAGACCGACGCTGCCATAAATCCGGGAAATTCAGGAGGGCCGTTAGTCAATCTTAAAGGCGAGGTTATAGGCATTAACGTGGCAATATTCTCAACTAGCGGCGGTTATCAGGGCATTGGATTTGCCATCCCTATCAATAACGTAAAAAAGATCCTCTCCGAGTTAATAGCGGGCAAGAAAATTTTGTATGGCTGGCTGGGAGTTACCGTGCAGGATCTGACTGATGACCTGGCCAAATATTTTGGCTTACCTGATAAAAACGGCATCCTGGTGGCTAAAGTCCTTGAAAACAGCCCGGCGCAAAAAGCAGGCATAAAAGATAGCGATGTGATAAAGAAATTCGGCAATAAAAATATAACTAACCTTAAGGAGCTTTTAAGCATAGTCGCCAAAACCCAGGTCGGCAGCAAAGTAAAAGTACTGCTGATACGCGATAAAAAAGAACTGACAGCAGAGGTACAAATCGGCGAAAGGCCGGAAAACCTGGAAGAAGAAGTTGCCTCCGGCGTAACCGTGGAAAATTGGCGGGGATTAGAAGTGCAGGATTTGGATTCCCGGAATTCCCGCCGCTTCAGAAACGAAGCCAAAAAGGGAGTAGTTGTTGTAAATATCGAACCGAACAGCCCGGCGGAGAAATCCGGGATGACTCCGGGAGACATAATCTCGGAAATCAATAAACAGCCGGTAAAAAATATTTCTGACTACCAGAAAATAACCAAGGATTTAAAAGGCGACGCCCTGATTATTACCGGGCGGGGATATTTCCTTTTAAAAGATAGTGAATAGTAAAAATACGGATGTTTCCCAGAAGGCAAAAGAGTATGCCTTTCTCTTGCTTAAATTCAGGCTGCGCAGCGAAAAAGAACTTTTCCTGCGCCTGAAAAAGAAAGGTTTTCCGGAACAGGTTATAAAACAAACACTTGTTTTTCTCAAAGAAAAACGTTTTATAGACGATAATCTTTTTGCCAAAAGCTGGATTGAATCCCGCCTGAAAAGGCCTCTGGGCTTAAGAAGAATCCGGGAAGAATTAAAATTAAAAGGCTTAGATAAGGAAATTATTGAATCTAAAATAAACCAGGCAAAAAAAGATTACTCCGAAGAGGATTGCGTCAGGAGGATCGCTCAGGATAAATTTGATAGATTAAAGGGAACGGAGCCGTATAGCGCTAAGAGGCGGGTATATGCGTTTCTTTTGCGCCGCGGTTTTTCTCCGGAAATAGTTATAGATGCGGTAAACCAGCTATGCAAGCATATATCTTAAGAGAAAAATTTTTAAATTTCTTCAAGTCTAAGAAGCATAAGATAGTCGAAAGCGATTCTTTGGCTCCTAAAGACGACCCTACCGTGCTTTTCACGCCAGCAGGAATGAACCAATTTAAAAAAGAATTCCTGGGTTTTGACTCCGGTTTCAGCAGGGCGGCCACAGTCCAGCGCTGCCTGCGCACCGATGATTTGGAAAAAGTAGGCAGGACCTCCGGCCATCATACTTTTTTTGAGATGCTGGGGAATTTTTCCTTCGGGGATTATTTTAAGAAGGAGGCGATCTCCTTCGCCTGGGAATTTTTGACTAAAGAACTAAAGGTCAAGGAAGAAAAGCTCTGGGTCTCGGTTTATAAAGATGATGCTGAAGCATACGGAATATGGCGTAATACCATAAAGATCCCGGAAAATAGAATCATAAAGCTGGGAGATAAAGAAAACTTCTGGCCTTCTGAAGCAAAAGAGAAAGGGCCAAACGGGCCTTGCGGCCCCTGCTCGGAAATATTCTATGACCAGGGAACGAATATAGGCTGCAGAAGGCAGGATTGCAACCCTTCCTGCAATTGCGGCAGGTTTTTGGAGGTCTGGAACCTTGTCTTTACTCAGTATAACCGCCGCGAGAATGGATTATTAGAGCCGCTGCCCAATAGAAACATAGATACAGGCATGGGTTTAGAAAGGCTGGCCGCGGTAATGCAAGGCGTGCCGAATAATTTTGAAACCGATTTATTTAAACCGCTGATAAATGAGATAATTTTTGAAGCCAGAAATGATAACCCGGAAAACAGGCCCTTGATTTACGCCATAGCCGACCACGTAAGAGCCGTATCATTTGCCATATACGACGGCATACTTCCATCTAATGAAACACGGGGCTATGTAGTAAGAAAATTGATCCGGAAAAGCACGCTGCATTTGAGGGCATTGGGGACAAAGCAGCCTTTCCTGTATAAGCTGGTCCCTGTTTTAGCCGAGATAATGAACCCCTATTATCCCGAACTGCAGGTACGCAAAGAAAATATTGCCGAAATCATCCTGGCGGAAGAAAAAAGTTTTATCGCTTCCCTGAACTCAAGTGATAGCTTATTCAAAGAAAAATTTCATGATTTCATTAAAAAAAGCGACCCTGATAAAGTAGGCAAGGTTGCCTTCCAGCTATATGATACCTACGGCATACCCTTTGAGCTTACCATAGCCTGGCTGGATAAGAATAATATAAATATTTCTAAAGACGTCTTTAATAAAGAGCTAGGTGAACAGAGAAACCGTTCAAAATTACAAAGCACCATGAAAGGCGACGTCTTCAGCGTAAAAAACCTGGATAAGAACCTAAAAGAAACTAAATTCCTGGGTTACAAGGATGATTCGATTAAGGCAAAAATAGTCAAACTAATCAAAGGCGCTTCACCGGCAAAAAAAATAATAAAAGGCGATGAGGCGGTAATAATCCTTGATAAAACCGTATTTTACCCTGAATCCGGCGGGCAAGTAGGCGATAAAGGTGAAATCGTAAAAGGCAAAAACATATTTGAAGTCCAGGATACTAAAAG
>CAYPRG010000013.1:2197-5060 GCA_964413025.1 uncultured Planctomycetales bacterium | reverse complement strand
GAAACCAAAGAAATGGCATTAGCTCAAGCGAAAAAAACCGGGGCATTGGCTTTTTTCGGGGAAAAATACGAAGGAAAGGTACGCGTGGTTTCTGTCGGTGATTTTTCCAAAGAATTCTGCGGGGGATCGCATCTATCCGCTACCGGCCAAATCGGTATTTTCAAAATATTACAGGAGAACTCGGTAGCCAGCGGGATAAGAAGGATTGAGGCAGCCACCGGGGTTTCTGCTTACAAGATGATTAAAAACCAGGAAGAGGCCCTTGAAAAAATTGCTTCAATTTTAAACGTCAATATAGAAAATGCTACCCGGGAACTAGAAGCAAAATTAACCAGGATGAGGAAGCTGGAAAAAGAAGAAAATTCCCAAAAAATGGATACGCTAAAAATCTCAGTAGATGCGGTAATACAAAACGCGACGATGATTAAAGACATAAAAGTCATTACTAATGTATTTGAAGATTTAAATATGGACTTGCTCAGGATCAACGTGGATTTGATTAAAGAAAAGACTGACAATTCGGTCATCGCACTGGGGTCAAATGAAAAAGGCAGGGCTTTATTAGTCCTGGGCGTAACAGAAGATTTATGCCAGAAGGGAATGGATGCCTCAAAACTAATCAAGGAAATATCGGGGATCATCGGGGGCTCTGGCGGCGGCCGGGCAGATTTCGCCCAGGCAGGAGGCAATAATCCTGGAAATTTTGAAATGGCCTTCCTGGAATTAAAAGATGTGCTAAACAAACTACCATGAAAATCATACGTTCTACCAGTAAGAAATTGGAAAAGATTTATAACCGGGGATTCATAAAACAGGCCCGGGTCGAAGAACGGGTAAAAAAGATCGTCGAGGACGTGCGGTTATTCGGCGACGAAGCCCTGATAAAATATACCAGAAAGTTTGACAAGGTCAAGCTCTCCTTGAAACAACTCAAAGTTTCCCAAATAGAGATCAGCGGCGCTTATCAAAACATAAGCCCCAACTTCGTCTCCAGCTTAAAGGTGATTATAGAAAATGTAAACAGGTTTTACCGTAAAACTATCAGGAAATCCTGGAGGATAAAAGACGGTGATGGGGTCATACTGGGCGAAAACTATATGCCCATAGAGAAGGTAGGGGTTTATATACCGGCAGGGACTGCTCCGCTGGTATCCACAGTTTACATGACTGTCCTTCCGGCGAAACTAGCCGGTGTAAAAAAAATAGTTTTAATCAGCCCGCCTGATAAGCAGGGCTTTATTAATCCTCACATCTTGGTGGTAGCTGACCTGCTAAAGGTCGATGAAATCTACCGTGTAGGCGGGGCCCAGGGGATTGCCGCCTTAGCCTACGGCACAAAAACAGTGCCCCGGGTGGATAAAATTGTCGGGCCGGGGAATATCTATGTAAGCGAAGCAAAAAGGCAGGTCTTTGGCTTAGTGGATATTGATATGATTGCCGGCCCCACGGAACTGGTGGTCATCGCCAACCGCCACAGCGACCCTAAATTTATCATCGCAGATCTTAAGGCGCAGATGGAACACGCTAAAGGCCTGGCGATATTGATTACTAATTCCAAAGGGCTTGCCCGGGAGGTAAAATCAGAACTTGATGGAAACAACGGGTTTATTATCTTGACTAAAAATCTGGAGCAGGCGGCAGAGATAAGCAATAAGATCGCCCCTGAACATCTGGAAATCCTGGTGAATAATCCTCAGAGGCTGATGAAAAGAATTACCAATGCCGGCGCGATATTTTTAGGCCCTTACACTCCTACAGCTGTAGGCGATTATATAGCCGGGCCAAGCCATGTCCTGCCTACTCACGGCACAGCAAGGTTCTCTTCGGGTTTATCGTTGTTTGACTTCGTTAAAAGCAACCATATAATCAGCTATTCCAAAAGGGCCCTGGAGAAAATGAGAGAGCCGTTAGAAAAAATTGCCACTATCGAAGGGTTGACCAAACATTTAGATTCGGTAAAAGCAAGGTTCCAACCATAAAAGGGAAGGCAATATGAAAAATCGGAATGCGGTTGTAAAAAGAAAAACTAAAGAGACAGATATCACGGTTAAATTGAACCTAGACGGCAAGGGAAACTCTAAGATCAATACCGGGATTGGATTCTTAGACCATATGTTAGAGTTATTCGCTTTTCACGGCTTATTCGATTTGGATATTACCGCAAAAGGAGACTTGAAAGTTGATATCCACCACACTAATGAAGACATAGGCATCGTATTAGGTGAGGCCTTTAAGCAAGCCCTGGGTGATAAAAAGGGAATTAAAAGATCGGCTAATTTTTCCTGGCCGATGGAAGATGTAGACGCCAGCGTAGCAATAGATATCAGCGGAAGAGGATTCTTTAAGGAGATAAAAAGGGAATCTGCCCGGAATCCCGAAGTTCAGGATGAAAGCGGGTATTCTTTCAGCTATGCCAATCATTTTCTTGAAGCAATGGCAAAAAAGATGGGAATGAATTTAAGCGTGAAGCTTGTAAGCTCAAATCCAGATTTGCACACTAACTTAGAACCCGTCTTTAAAGCACTGGGTAAAGCCTTGGACGAAGCCACGCAAATCGACCCTCGCCGCAAAGGTATTCCTTCAACAAAAGGCGTAATTGACTAGGATGATCGCGATTATTGATTATGGCATGGGTAATATCCACAGCGTGCAGAAGGCATTGCAGCTGTTCGGAGCTGAAACTGTTATTACCAATAAGCCTAAGGATATCCTTTCCGCGGATAAAGCTGTCCTGCCGGGAGTGGGGGCTTTTGATGACGCAATGCTGGAATTAAAAAAGCGCGGGCTGATTCCTGCGATAAACGGGTTGATTAAAAATAAAAAGCCGCTATTGGGCATATGCCTGGGGATGCAGCTGTTATTC
>CAYPRG010000013.1:0-2097 GCA_964413025.1 uncultured Planctomycetales bacterium | reverse complement strand
GATATTAAAAAATTTTGTGGAATTAAAATAATATGCTGATTATTCCTGCGATTGACCTTAAAGGCGGGTGCGTGGTAAGGCTTTATCAGGGTAAACTGGATAAAGAGAAGGTATATTCAGAGAACCCTGCGGATATAGCTAAACACTGGAAAAAAGAAGGGGCAAAATTAATACACGTAGTCGACCTGGACGGAGCTGTCTGCGGGGCGCCAAAAAATATGGTAGCCCTGAAAAAAGTGGCCAAGTCGGTAAAAATACCTATTGAGTTCGGAGGAGGAATCAGGAAAGAGGTTGATATAAAGAAACTTTTTGACATAGGTATCTACAGGGTCATACTAGGGACATTGGCTTTTGAAAACCGGCCATTGCTTGAAAAACTTATAGCTAAATACAAAGACAGGATCATTGTCAGTATTGATGTAAAAAATAAAGGCACCCTGGGCTTAAAAGGATGGACCAGGGAGAGCGGCAAAAAGAGCGACCCGGCCAGCTTCACCAGGTATCTTTCTAAAATCGGGGCGCGCAAGATAATTTATACCGATATAGCAAGAGACGGAACATTGCGAGGGCCCAGAGAAACATTGCTAAGAAGCTACCTGAATATGTTATCCAAGAATAAATGCGGCATCTCCGTGATTATGGGAGGCGGCATTTCTTCTTTAAACGATATAAAAACTCTCAAGAAACTTGAAAAGTGGGGATTAGAAGGTATAATCATTGGGAAAGCCCTGTACGAGGGAAGATTTAAATTAGCACAGGCTCTTAAGTTAGCCTAAAACGAAAGGGGGAGCAAGGATGTTAAGAAAATTGGTATTTTTTGCAATTATGCTCGCTTTTACAATATCACTAAGCGGATGCGCATCTGGCCGTAAACAAAAGGAATTGGAAATACAAGGATTGAGGAATCAGGTCTCGGCATTGGAATCACAATTACAGGCAAAAGATGAGGAAATAAACAGCTTAAAAGACGCGGTAACCAAGACGGCAGAAGAAGAAACAGCAATAAATAAGAAAAAGGTCATCGGAGAGGTAAAATCCAGGCCTACACCAAAGCAGGTTCAAATAGCTTTAAGAAACGCGGGATATAATCCCGGAAAGATGGACGGGAAAATGGGAAGGCTCACCAGGGACGCGATCAAGGCATTCCAGAGCGCCAATAATTTAACCGTTGACGGAAAAATGGGCAAAAAGACCTGGAACTTGTTAAAAGAATACTTGTATAAAAAGTCGAAATAGCCTTTAATGCTGACTAAGCGTATTATACCGTGTTTAGATATCAAGGAAAACCGGGTGGTAAAAGGGGTAAAATTCCTGGGGTTAAAAGACGCCGGGGACCCGGTAGAGGTAGCCAGGATTTACGACCAGCAACAGGCCGATGAACTGGTGTTCCTGGATATTACCGCAAGTTTTGAAAACAGGAAGACCCTGATTGAGCTAGTCGATGCTATAGCTGTAAACATATATATGCCTTTTACTGTCGGAGGAGGCATAAGGGATATCGACGACATAAGGGATTTATTAAACGCCGGTGCTGACAAGGTATCCATAAACACCGCGGCAGTAAGATTCCCTGATTTGATTAATCTGGCCTCCGGAAAATTCGGCAGCCAGTGCATTGTAGTAGCCATTGACGCGAAAAAAGAATCCGACGGCTGGAAGGTATATATTAACGGTGGCAGAACTCCCGCCGGATTAGACGCCATACAGTGGGCAAAAGAAGCGGCAGGCAGGGGCGCCGGAGAAATACTGCTTACCAGCATGGACTGTGACGGCACAAAAGACGGTTTTGATATTCCCCTGGCCAAAGCAGTAGCGGAAGCGGTGAATATTCCGGTGATTGCTTCGGGAGGGGCGGGGAAACCGGAGGATTTTTACCAGGTATTCTCAAAAACTGATGCCTCCGCAGGATTAGCTGCTTCGATTTTTCATTATCAGGAATATTCTGTAAAACAGGTAAAAGAATACCTCAAAAGTAAAGGAATAACGGTCAGGATATGATTAAAAAAATAAAGCTTAACCTAAAAGATTTTAAATTTGATAAAGCCGGCTTAATCCCGGCGATAATCCAAGATTACAAAACCAGCCAAGTCTTGATGC
>CAYPRG010000012.1:8815-17170 GCA_964413025.1 uncultured Planctomycetales bacterium | reverse complement strand
TGGTCTAGGACAAGAGCTTTTCAAGCTCTCGACACCGGTTCAAATCCGGTTGGGGACGCTAAAACTCATCCCGACTCATATACTGAGTCAAATTTCCTTCGAATTCGTCGGGATTTCGCTAAACAAAAACAGTAGGTGCTTATGTGCGGAATAATTGGATATATTGGGGATAAAGAAGCGCAGCCAATACTGCTGAACGGGCTTAAGCGGCTGGAGTATCGCGGATATGATTCCTGCGGTATGGTTACCTACCTGGATAATAAAAATTCCCTTTCTGTAAGAAAATTCCCCGGTAAAATTAAAGCCTTGGAGGCACTAATTAAAAAAAGGCCGCTTAGCGGTAATATTGGTATCGGCCATTGCCGCTGGGCAACGCATGGCGCGCCCAACCAGGTTAATGCCCATCCCCATTTGGATTGTAAGGGCGAGATTGCTATCGTACATAACGGGATTATCGAAAATTATCTGCAACTAAAAAATGAGCTTATCAAAAAAGGGCACAAGTTTAAAAGCCAGACAGATACTGAGGTGATCGTTCATCTTATCGAGGGTTTTTATCGAAATGCCTCTTTAGAAGAAGCGGTGAGAAAAACCCTCTGCAGGCTGCAGGGGTCTTTTGCCGTAGGTGTTATTTCTAAGAGAGACCCCGGGAAGCTCATCGGCGCCAGAATAGGCAGCCCTTTGGTGGTAGGCGTGGGCGATGGAGAAAATTTTTTGGCCTCAGATATGCCGGCATTATTGGATTATACTGAGGATACGGTTTTTCTAGAAGATAAAGAGATGGCCGTTTTAACTAAGGATAAAATAAGAATAGTTACTTTATCCGGAAAACCGGTTAAAAGAGCGCCGGTGCGTATCGCCTGGGATATCTCGCAGGCCCAAAAGCAAGGCTGGCCGCACTTTATGTTAAAAGAGATTAACGAGCAACCAAAGGTTTTAAGAGGAATATTGAGCCAGCGGATCCGGGATGAAAAGGATAAGATTTTTTTTGAAGAACTAAAGATTACCCAGGAACAGCTTCTCGCGGTAGATAGTTTTATGATTGTTGCCTGCGGCACTGCCTATCACGCCGGCCTGTGCGGTAAATATATTTTAGAGGGGTTATGCAAGAAGCCGGTGAGCGTAGATTTGGCCAGCGAATTCAGGTATCGCGACCCGCTGGTCAACAAAAAAACTTTGGTTATCGCCATAAGCCAGTCAGGAGAAACCGCGGATACCCTGGCGGCGGCCAGGGAAGCCAAGAGAAAAGGCGCGGCGGTTTTAGCAATTTGCAATGTTTTAGGGTCGACGCTTGTGCGTGAATCTGACGGGGTGATTTATACCCACGCCGGGCCTGAAATCGGAGTGGCTTCTACTAAGGCTTATACCGCGCAGCTGGCTATCCTCTATTTGTTTGCGTTTTATCTAGCCGATATAATGAAGACCGCTGATAAAGGACTGCTTTGCACGCTAATTAAGGGTTTAAAAGAATGCGCGCATTTACAAGAGCAGGTGCTAAAAAATCAAGATGTGGTAAAGGCGATCGCGCGCAAGCATTCCCATCTCGGCTCGTTTTTGTTTTTGGGCAGGCAGGTTAATTATCCCTCTGCCATGGAAGGCGCCCTGAAACTCAAAGAAGTTTCTTATATCCCGGCAGAAGGTTACCCCGCGGGAGAAATGAAACACGGCCCCATCGCGCTTATCGACGAATACCGCGCGGTAGTCTGTATCGCCCCGGAATCCAGGATTTATGAAAAGATGGCTTCTAACATCCAGGAGATACGCAGCCGCCGGGGAAAAATAATCGCCATTGCCACAGAGGGCGACGACAAAATCAAAAATTTGACCCGCGAGGTTATTTATATCCCCAAGACAGATGAATTTCTTTCCCCGTTAATTATGGCGCTTCCTTTGCAGTTGTTGGCTTACCACATCGCGGTGAAGCGCGGTTGCGACGTGGACCAGCCGAGAAACCTGGCCAAATCAGTTACCGTGGAGTAATGTTATATATAGTAGCGACGCCCATAGGCAATCTCAAAGATATAACCATACGCGCCCTGGAAGTATTAAGGTCGGTGGATTTGATTGCCTGCGAGGACACCCGGCATACTAAAATATTACTGGATGAGTACGGAATCAAAATTCCTACCACCAGTTTTTTCCAGCACAACCGGATTACCAAGGCGCAACACCTGATCAAGCTGCTCAAAGAAGGCAAGTCAGTAGCCTTGGTTTCTGATGCCGGCACCCCGGGTATTCTTGACCCCGGATATAATATAATCAATTTAGCGATAGAAAACGATATCGGGATAACCGTGATTCCCGGCCCGGCCGCTTTTGTAAACGCCCTGGTTCTTTCCGGCAAGCCGGCGCATAAATTTATATTTGAAGGATTTTTGCCCAACAGGCCGCTTGCCCGGCGCAACCGCCTGCAAGAGTTGGCAAAACTGAAATTCACCATAGTTTTTTATGAATCCTGCCACCGGATTATTGCTGCCCTAGAGGATGTCTCTGCTGTATTCGGGGACAAAGAGATTGCCGTGGCCAGAGAGCTTACCAAAAAATTTGAAGAGGTAAAACGCGGCAGCGCCAAGGATATTCAGGGTGATTTTCAGAAAGAAAGGCCCCGCGGGGAGTTTGTGGTGGTAATATAAATATTGCCTTGACAAATTTTAGTTAAAATGTTATATTTAATAAACTATGGTACCTTTAAGCCAGCTCCCGAGAAGCTGGGAAGGTAAAAGAAAATGAACTGTAAAAATAAAATAATGTTGACCCAACTGCTAAAGAACGGCGGTTGGGTTTTCTTTTTTCGCCCGCATATAACTAAGATGATAAGGTAGGGCTCAAAAAGACTGCATTATATAAAAATTAAGGTGTTTGTTTATTTTCTAATGATTAGCGGACAGGGTATGAGTCGGGACAGCCTGAGATTATAATTTATGATAGAGAAAGCAAGGATTTTAGATAAAGACGCGTTGAACCGCAGCCTGATGCGTATCGCCCACGAAATTCTGGAGAAGAATAAGGGGACAAAAGGCCTTTGCCTTATCGGTATCAGGAATCGCGGGGCTTACCTGGCCCAGCGCCTGGCTTCCTGTATTGAAAAGATTGATGCGGAAAAAGTCCCCGTGGGAGTATTAGATATTACCCTCTACCGGGATGACCTTACCCTGATTGCCAACCAGCCGGTTGTGCACAGGACAGAGATAGAGTTTGATATTACCGACAAGAACCTTATTCTGGTAGATGACGTTTTGTATACCGGCAGGACGGTGCGTGCCGCCTTGGATGCGTTGATAGACCTAGGCCGGCCAAAATCAATACAGCTGGCAGTGTTAGTAGACAGGGGCCATCGCGAGCTGCCCATACGGGCTGATTACGCCGGTAAAAATATCCCGACATCCAAAAATGAAACTATTGAAGTGCATTTGGAAGAGGTCGATGGTAAAGACGAAGTGGTGATTGCGGGGAAGAGTTAATATGGCAACCGTTTGGACAAAAAAAGATTTGTTAGGGCTGGAAGATCTAAACAGGGAAGAGCTAGAGCTTATTTTAGATACTGCTGATTCTTTCAAAGAAGTTTCTAGCCGCGAGATAAAAAAAGTCCCGGCCTTGCGCGGTAAGACCGTAGTGAATTTGTTTTATGAGCCCTCTACCCGGACCAGGGTTTCTTTTGAAGTAGCGGCAAAGAGGTTATCCGCGGACGTGATTAACATTGCCTCAGAGACCTCCAGCGTGCGCAAGGGAGAAACTCTTATTGATACCGGCAGAAACATCGAAGCCCTGAAGGTGGATATTATCGTGATGCGCCATAATTATTCGGGTGCTGCGATAATGCTGGCCCGGCACGTCAATGCCAGCGTGGTGAACGCCGGAGACGGTTGGCATGAGCATCCTACTCAGGCGCTATTGGATATATTTACCCTGAAAGAAAAGTTGGGAAAAATAGAGGGTTTAAAAGTAAGCATTGTCGGCGATATCGCCCATTCGCGGGTGGCCCGCTCCAATATCTGGGGGCTGACCAAATTAGGCGCTAAGGTGACGGTGTGCGCTCCCAAGATGCTTATCCCCGTCGGTATAGAGCAAATGGGCGTGACAGTAAGCCATGATATTGACCAGGCCCTCGGCGATGCCGATGCGGTGAATGTTTTAAGGATGCAGTTTGAGCGCGACGGAGAAAATGCCTTCCCCAAGCAATTGGAATATTTTAAAAATTTCGGTATCACCGAAGAAAGGCTGGAGAAAGCCAAGAAAGATATTATTGTGATGCACCCCGGCCCGATAAACCGTGGGATCGAGATCTCCAGTGAAGTAGCCGACGGGCAAAACTCTGTGATATTGGAGCAGGTCACTAACGGTATTGCCGTGAGGATGAGTGTGCTTTTCCTGGTGGCCCAGGCGAACGAGAAAATAAAAGATGAAAATACTAATTAAAAACGGCAGGGTGATAGATCCGGCAAATAACAGTGATACTGTGTGCGACATTCTGGTTGAGGGCGCCAAAATTTCGCAATCCGGAAAGAACATAAAAACAGATGCCGATAACATTATTGATGCCAGCGGAAAAATAATCATGCCGGGCATCGTGGATATGCATGTGCATTTAAGAGAGCCGGGTAGAGAGGATAAAGAAACGGTTGCCACCGGCACAAGGGCCGGGTTAAAAGGCGGAGTTACCAGTGTTCTGGCTATGCCGAATACTTCTCCGTCCATGGACAGCGAAGAAAACATAGAATTACTTGAAGAGATTATTAAAAAAACTGCAAAGGCAAATGTATTTATCTGCGGGGCAATCAGCAAGAGCCGCCTGGGCAAGGAATTAACTGACATCAAGGGCTTAAAGAATCGCGGGGCAGTGGCCATTTCTGATGATGGGGCATCCTTGGACAGCGCTGAATTATTAAGCCAGGCGATGAAGCAAGCCAAAGAGCAGGGAATTCCGGTGATTTGTCATTGCGAAGACCAGATCCTTAGCGCGGGCGGAGTGGTTAACTTAGGTTTTACCTCTACCCGTATGGGCTTAAGAGGAATTTCTAAAGAATCAGAGTACAAAAGGGTAGAGCGTGATATAGGGCTTGCAGAAAAGACGGACGGCGCTGTGCATATCGCCCATGTAAGTTGCGCTGAATCAGTAGAAATTATAGCTAAGGCTAAGAAAAAGGGCATAAGAGTGACTTGCGAAGCTACTCCGCATCATTTTTCTTTAACCGATGAAGCGGTATTAAGGTATGATACCAATATGAAGATGAACCCGCCATTAAGGACTAAAGAGGATGTTGTTGCTATCAGGCAGGGATTGGCGGAGGGGGTAATAGACGCTATTGCTTCAGATCACGCCCCCCACACAGAAAACGAAAAAGAAATTGAATTTGAACGCGCGGAATTCGGGGTAATCGGCTTAGAAACCGAATTAGCGGCAAGCATTACAGAGTTGGTTCAAACAGGTTTATTGAGCTGGAGCGAATTAGCCGCCAAGTTAGCTTTTAATCCGGCCAGGATTTTAAAAATCGATAAAGGAAGCTTAAGTGCAGGCAGCGACGCGGATTTAATCGTGGTTTCTCCTGACGCGGAATGGCAGGTTAAAAAAACAGGACTGATTTCTAAATCTAAAAACTCCTCTTTTCTGGGCAGAAAATTAAAAGGCCTGGTTGAATATACGATTTGCGGCGGAAAAATAGCTCACCAATTATGAGGCCATAGTAAATGGAATTCTTAGCTGATTTTCATATCCACTCTAAGTACTCCCGCGCCACCAGCAAGGATATGGATGTAAAACATCTTGCCGAATGGGCAAAAATAAAGGGCATTACCCTTATGGGCACAGGGGATTTTACTCACCATCTTTGGCTGGAAGAGTTAAAGCACAATTTGGAAGATTTGGGCAACGGCCTGTTTAAACATCAGGATACCCACTTTATCTTGACTTCAGAAATCAGCAGCATTTATTCTAAAAAGAATAAGACCTACCGGATACATAATATGGTTATCAGCCCGTCCTTTAAAACTACGGATAAAATAAATGAATATTTAGGCCGTTGCGGCAACCTAGCCAGCGACGGTAGGCCTATTTTGGGCCTGGATGCCGCGGAGTTAGCCAGGATTGTTTTTGATATTGATGAAAACTGTATGGTGGTGCCCGGGCATATCTGGACGCCCTGGTTTTCATTGTTTGGCTCAATGTCCGGATTTGACAGGATAGAAGATTGCTTTGAAGCTCAGACCCCTAAAATATTTGCCCTTGAGACTGGCTTAAGCTCGGACCCGGCGATGAATTGGCGGCTTTCCGCGCTGGATAAGTACACTTTGATTTCAAATAGCGATTCGCATTCACCCTCCAAGATCGGCCGGGAAGCAAATGTGTTTAACTGCGAACTGGATTATAAAACCATAAGAGAAGTGCTGAGGACTAAAGACAAAAAAAGATTTTTATACACGGTTGAATTTTTTCCCGAAGAAGGAAAATACCATTTTGACGGGCACCGTTTGTGCGAAGTAAGGTTGTCGCCTGAGGAAACACGCAAGAATAATAATCGCTGCCCGAAATGCGGCAAACCGGTAACCGTAGGGGTGATGAATCGCGTGGAACAGCTTGCGGACAGGCCTGAAGGCTATGTGCCCGAAAATAATATCCCTTTTAAAAATTTGATACCTCTTGTTGAGATTATTGCCGATGCCAAAGGGGTGTCTAAAACTTCAGTGGCAGTAGAAAGAGATTATCACAGCATCATTTCTAAGTTTGGCACTGAGTTTGATATCCTGCTGAAAGTGCCTAAAGAGGATTTAATCAAAGGTATGCCTCCGCGGGTCGCTGAAGGTATTATGCGTGTGCGTTCAGGCAAGGTTAATATCAAAGCCGGTTATGATGGAGAGTACGGGATAATCTCCATATTTGGAGATGACGAAAAGCCAAAAGAAGCAGAGAAACAGTTAAGCTTGTTTTAAAAATTTACGCCCCTGTAGCGCAATGGATAGCGCACTAGCCTCCGAAGCTAGTGGTACAGGTTCGACTCCTGTCAGGGGCACTTAGTTAATCAGGAGGGGCTAAATGGACTACAATTTCATAACGGCTTATAACCTACAAAGAGCCCTTGTGTTACTTTGCGTTCCCATAATCGCATTTATTATTTTGAACATTTTTAAATTATTTTTTCCCAACTCATACAAAAAACAAATGGAAGAGATTGAAAAAAGAGATTGGCGAAAAATCAACAAAGAAATCAGATTCATTAGATTATTGAGGATCCTCCTAGGAGCATTAGCTATTTCTTTCATTTGGTTATATATATATTTTCAAAAGTGAGAGGTTAAGGAGTCGAGGATAGCTATGCATAAGAAAGTTGTAAGCGTGATTGGTGGACACAGCTGTACCCCAGAAGTGGAGGAAATTGCCCTAAATTTGGGCAAAGAACTCGCTAAAGTGGTTGATATTCTTGTTACGGGGGGCTTAAGTGGTATAATGAAGGCGGTTTGTCAAGGCTTTAAAGCAGGTGGCGGATTGACTATTGGCATATTACCAGGTTATCAAAAAAGCGATGCCAATGAATTTGTAGATATCGCTATTCCTACGGGTTTAGGGTTAGCCAGAAATGTACTGGTGGTGAAAAGCGCTGACATCGTGGTCGCGCTGCCAGGGAGAGCGGGGACGCTTTCCGAGATCGCCTACTGTTTACAGTTTGATGTTCCGGTAATCAGCCTTAATTCTTGGGAGATAAAAGGTGTAATCAAAGTGAATACGGTTGACGAGGCGGTTGAAAAAGTCAGAGAAATATTAATCAGGAGCAAAACATGAAGGCAATTCTAATGTTGGAAGATGGAAAAAGTTTTAGCGGCGAGGCACTGAATGCCGGAGCCGATAAGATTGGCGAATTGATATTTAATACAGCGGTAGTGGGCTATCAGGAGATGCTCACCGACCCCGCCAATGCCGGAAAGATCTTAGTGCTTACGTATCCTTTGATTGGTAATTACGGGGTATCCCCAAAATTCAATCAATCAAAAGGAGTCTGGCCGGCAGGGCTGGTGATAAAAGAAAAAACCCGTATTTTTTCTAATTGGCAGGCCAAGGATAGTTTTGATAATTTTGTAAAAGAAAACGGCTTGTTGACAATCAGCGGAGTTGATACGCGCACTTTAACCGTGCATTTAAGGCAGAAAGGCCAGATGTTGGGAATAATTTCTACCGCCTCTTCCGAGCCTAAGGAACTTTTGAAAAAGATAGAGGCTTTTAAGAAAAATACGCCGGTGAGCTTATTGCCTAAAATTTCCGTAGCCAAGGTTACTCGTTTAAAGCAGGCAAAAGGAAAACATGTGGCAATTTTAGATTTAGGTGTCACCAACGGCACCATAAAACAACTGGAGGCATTGGGGCTGTCT
>CAYPRG010000012.1:5435-8715 GCA_964413025.1 uncultured Planctomycetales bacterium | reverse complement strand
GGGGTCAATTATCCTATAAATAATCCGGCGGCTTACAAAGGCGAAATTACCGTGCAGAATCATTCTTACGCGGTAGAGGTTGACTCTCTCAGTAAAATAAAGGAAGTAAAAATTACCGGGTATAATTTAAACGACCGCAGCGTAGAAGAGATAGAGAGCAAAAAACTTAAATTTATGGGAGTGCAATATTCCCCGGTCAGCCCGGGATTTGACGAGGTCAACAGCACATTTAAAAAGTTCATTAAACTGCTAAAATAGTAAGGAGTTTTAAGATGCCTAGACGTAAAGACATAAAAAAGGTTTTAATGATCGGCTCAGGCCCGATAGTGATCGGCCAGGCTTGCGAATTTGATTATTCCGGCTCTCAAGCCTGCAAGGCTTTAAGGGAGGAAGGGTATTTTACCATACTGGTAAATTCCAATCCCGCCACGATCATGACCGACCCCGGGATGGCGGATGTTACCTATATCGAACCGTTGAACGTAGAGATGGTTACTAAAATCATCGCCAAAGAGAGGCCGGATGCCATCCTGCCTACTCTCGGCGGGCAGACCGGGTTAAACCTGGCTTTCTTTTTGATGAAAGAAGGCGTACTAAAGAAGTACGGCGTGGAATCTATCGGCGCTTCGATAAAAGCAATCTCTTGCGCCGAGGACCGCGACCTTTTTAAAAAAGCCATGCAGGAAATCGGAGTGGATGTGCCGAGGAGCGGGATTGCCACTTCAGTAGAAGGAGGCATGAAGATCGGGTTAGGTATCGGTTTTCCTTTGATTTTGCGCCCGGCTTATTGTTTGGGTGGAAGCGGCGGCTCAATCGCCTACAATAAAGAGGAACTGGAGAAATTTTTAGCCAAAGGCCTGGAAACCAGCCCGGTGCATCAAATCCTGGTGGAGCAATCTGTTTTAGGCTGGAAAGAAATTGAATTTGAAGTGATGCGCGACTGCGCGGACAACGTGATTATGATTACTTCGATGGAGAATGTCGATCCTATGGGTATACATACCGGCGATAGCATGGTAGTCGCTCCTGCCCAGACCCTCACTGCTGAAGAATACACTAATTTCGTGAATCTTTCCAAGAGGATAATCCGCAGGATAGATATTACCGGAGGCGGCGCGAATATTCAATTCGGGCAGAATCCTGAAAATGGGAATATTGTAATAATCGAGGTAAACCCCAGGCTTTCTCGTTCTTCTGCTTTGGCATCCAAGGCCACGGGTTTTCCTATTGCCCGGGTAGCTACGAAATTGGCGGTAGGTTTTACCCTGCCGGAAGTAATGAACCAGATTACCGGAAAGACCACTTCCTTTTTTGAACCTACCGTGGATTACTGTGTTTTCAAAATATGCAGGTTCGCTTTTGAAAAATTCCCCCGCGCGGAACGGGCCCTCAATACTTCCATGAAGGCGGTAGGCGAGGCAATGTCCATCGGCAGGAATTTCAAAGAGGCATTACAAAAAGGCATCCGTTCTATCGAAATATCCCGCTTTGGTTTCGGCGCCGACGGTAAGGATAAGATTACCGATGAAATGCTTAAGCAGCCGGAAATCGGGCTGATAAAATTAATCAAAGATAAAATCCGCATACCCAATGACGAGAGGATATTTTACATCAGGTACGCCTTAAAGGCCGGATTGTCCAGCGATGAAATCTGCAGCCTTTCCCATATGGACCGCTGGTTTATTGATAATATGAAAGAACTGGTAGAGCTTGAAGAGAAGATCAGGAAATTCAGGAATAATAAGCCCGACGATGAAATCAAGATAGCCTTTGATCTGCTGCAAGAGGCAAAGAAAGAAGGTTACTCTGACCGGCAGTTGGCTTATTTATTGAATTCCAAGGAGGATAAAGTGCGCGAGTTGCGTAAAAAGCAGAACGTTAACGCGGTTTATAAACTGGTAGATACCTGTGCCGGAGAGTTTAGCGCCGCGCAGCCGTATTTTTATTCCACCTATGAAACCCAGGAAGAGGCAAGGGTCAGCAAGAATAAAAAAGTGGTTATCCTGGGGGGCGGCCCAAACCGTATAGGCCAGGGCATCGAGTTTGACTATTGCTGTTGCCATGCCGCTTATGCCCTGAAAGAAGAGGGGATAGAGAGCATCATGGTGAATTGCAACCCCGAGACAGTATCTACCGACTACGATACCTCAGACAGGCTCTATTTTGAACCTTTGACCCAAGAGGATATTTTAAACATTATTGAATTGGAAAAACCGATGGGCGTAATCGTGCAGTTCGGCGGCCAGACCCCGCTTAATTTAGCGGTGCCTCTGCGCAAAGCGGGAGTAAATCTTTTAGGCACCAGCTCCGACAGTATCGATATCGCGGAAGACAGGAAACGTTTCAAACAGATGCTGCATAAGCTCGACCTTCTTCAGCCGGAGAACGGCACCGCTTTTAATTACGAAGAGGCAAGAGAGGTGGCTAAGAAGATAGGTTATCCGGTCTTGGTAAGGCCTTCTTATGTTTTGGGCGGAAGAGCGATGGAGATTGTTTATGATGAGAGTTTGCTAGAGAAATTTATTAAGGAAGCAGCCGAAGTCTCCGGGGAACACCCGGTGCTTATTGACAAATTTCTGGAAGATGCTATTGAAGTAGACGTGGATTTAGTCGGAGACGGAGAGGCTTTTGTTATCGGTGGGATTATGGAGCATATCGAAGAAGCCGGCATCCACAGCGGCGATTCAGCCATGTCTCTGCCTACTTACAGTTTATCTACGGATACCCTGAATAAAATCAGGCAGGCAACTTACAAGATGGCGAAGGAACTGAATGTGATAGGTTTAATGAACGTGCAATACGCGGTGAAGGACGAAAAAGTCTATGTCCTTGAGGTAAATCCCAGGGCTTCCCGGACAATCCCGCTTGTTTCCAAGGTAATAGGCGTGCCTCTGGCCAAGCTGGCTACTAAAGTTATGCTGGGCGCCAAACTTAAGGATTTAGGCTTTACCCAGGAAATTATTCCTAAGCACGTAGCGGTTAAAGAGTCAGTGTTTCCTTTCAGCCGCTTCCCCGGAGTAGATGTAATCCTGGGCCCGGAGATGAAGTCCACAGGCGAAGTGATGGGTATTGACCGGGATTTTGGTTTGGCATATATCAAAAGCCAGATTGCCGCCGGACAGAATTTGCCCAAGAAAGGCAACGTGTTTATTTCTGTGCGCGACAAGGACAAAAGAGCGATAGTCTTCATCGCCAAGAAGCTGGAAGATTTAGGGTTTCATGTTTATGCTACAACAGGGACTGCGGCGGCTTTAGAAAAAAGCAATATCAAGGTCGGGGT
>CAYPRG010000012.1:0-5335 GCA_964413025.1 uncultured Planctomycetales bacterium | reverse complement strand
TGGGTAAAAAGATTACCGAGGTATGTATTCATAATCCCGCGGTAATACGCGAGCCTTCGCCGGCTAAGTTTAAAGCCGGGCTTGCCGGAACAAAGATTAAAAACATTTTGCGCCGGGCCAAGGTTTTAATCCTGGAGTTGGATAACGGCAAGTCTTTGGTTATCCACCTGAAGATGACAGGGCAGTTGGTTTATCCCGGTAACGGCAAGGCCAGCCGGGTCAGCTTTCGCCTGTCCGACGGAAAAATGTTGGATTTTAACGACCAGCGTTTATTCGGTGAGCTGCGCCTGGTTGATGACTGGCGTTCTTTAAAATTTATTCAAGGCCTGGGCCCGGAACCGTTTGTTTTAAGCGAAGAGGAATTTAAAAAAATGCTTTCGCTTAAGAAAACAAAGATCAAGCCACTTTTATTGGACCAGACATTTGTATCCGGGATAGGCAATCTCTACGCAGCTGAGGTATTGTTTCGCTCCAGGATTCATCCGGAAAGGCCGGCAGCCAGCCTCTCTGGCAAAGAAAAGGAAATTCTTTTTAAAGAGATAAAAGAGACCTTGAAAGAGGCCATTCAACATAAAGGCTCTTCTGTCGACCAATATGTGCAGTTAACCGGGAAGCCCGGAGGTTATGCAAAGTTCCACAAAGTTTATGACCGGGAAGGCAAACCTTGTTTAGTCTGTAAGACGCCGGTAAAAAGGATTAGTTTGGGCGGCAGGGGGACTTATTTCTGCCCCAAGTGCCAGAGGTAAAAAATGAAGAAGCGCATAAAAACAAACGGGATGATTATAGCTTTAGCGGTTTTGTGTTTGGCGGCGTTTCCGGGAGTCTTTATACGCCGCAGCCCGGGAGGTTTATGGGAGGAGGCCGCTGAAATACTTGGCGTCGCTTTAATTCTTTTTGGCCAGCTTATCCGGATTTGCG
The DNA here is from genome assembly GCA_964413025.1 of uncultured Planctomycetales bacterium. GTDB lineage: Bacteria > Omnitrophota > Gorgyraeia > Gygaellales > Profunditerraquicolaceae > CAYPRG01. The sequence goes on along the minus strand of CAYPRG010000012.1, from coordinate 4,417 downwards.
CCCGAGGTTATAAATCCGAACATTCCCGCGATGGCCATACCCTGCTTCAGAGCGGGCCTTACGCGGTGGTGCGTAACCCCATGTATCTGGGGATTCTTTTAATCGGATTAGGGGTGGTACTTTTTCTGTTTAAATGGTGGGTGGCCGGTATCTTTTTATTTGTTTTTATCATACGTTATATTCCGCTTACACTAAAGGAAGAAAAAGAACTATTATCCGCTTTCCCCGGCACATACCAGGATTATTATAAAAAGGTCCCGCGGATCCTTCCTTCGCCTTTTACGGTACTAAAGATGAATATCAGCGAATTCCTGCCCTTAAAATTATCCTGGATAAAAAAAGAAATCGGAGCGATAATAGCGGTACTGTTGGCCGCTATTATCATTAAATCCTGGGAAAATATTACCAACTATGGAATGAGTATTTTTTTCAGGAGGTCCCTGGTATTAATTGCCGCGCTGACCTTGTTTATGGGCCTGGTTATTTACCTGGGTAAGCGGACAGCGCATTCTAATAAAAATGGTTCAAGTAAAAGCAAAATTAGTTTATAATAAAAAAATAAGGAATAATTATTTCCGTTGTGCTATGATAGCTCCTAAAATAGCTCAGCGGGTTTACCCCGGGCAATTCCTGAGTATTAGATTAAGCGATAAGCCTGAGCCTTTATTAAGGCGTCCGTTTAGCGTGCATCGGGTAAACGGTTCGGTCATAGAAATTTTTTATCAGGTGGTAGGCGAGGGCTCCCGGATTTTATCCGGGCAAAAAGCAGGGGAATTTTTAGATATTATCGGGCCTCTGGGAAACGGTTTTAATCTGCCTCCTGTTGCCAAGGGTTTTGAGCCTATTTTAGTTGCCGGCGGAATGGGGGTTGCCCCGCTTTTGTTTGCCGCGGAGAAATTAAAGGCTTGCAGGGCGCTTGTTTTTATCGGCGCAAAAACAAAAAGCCAGCTTCTTTGTCAGAAAGAATTCAGTGATTTGGGGTGCCGGGTAAAAGTTGCCACTGATGACGGCTCGCAAGGTTTTAAGGGTAAGGTTACGGATTTACTGAGGTGTTTTCTCGCGGCCATGGATTGTCAACTGCCGGTTATTTACGCTTGCGGCCCGCGGCCAATGTTAAAAGCAGTCAGCTCTCTTTCTCGGGAGCTTGAGGTCCCTGCTGAAATATCCCTGGAAGAGCATATGGCCTGCGGCATAGGCGCATGTTTAGGCTGCGTGGTAAATACAAGGGAAGGATTTAAAAGGGTTTGCAAAGAAGGTCCGGTGTTCAACGCGGGTGAAGTAATCTGGTAATAGAAAGGAGAATGTAATGTCCAACATGCCTTTTGTTAGTATTATCATCCCGGTAAAGAATTTCGAGCGCACCATCGAGAAGACTTTTGAATATTTACTCAACGTTGATTATCCCCGTGATTCCTGGGAATGGGTGATTGCCGATGGAGGCTCGAACGATAAGACCATAGAGATTATTAAAAACTGGCAGAAGAAGTACCCTTTTATTAAATTAGTGGAAGTCCCGAATTGCCCTTCGCCGGGTTTTGCCCGCAACAAGGCGCTGGAGGTGGTAAAAGGGGATTTTCTTTTCTTCACCGACGCCGATTGCGCGCCTAATAAAGAATGGGTTAAAGAGATGCTCAAGCATTTCGCGGAAGACCCCAAGATTGTCGCGGTAGGCGGAGAGGTTTTTACCTTAAAAGTCGACCCGGATAACCTGGTTGAGGCCTGGTGCCAGCATTTCCGTTTTAACATGGTCGCGCCCCGTTACGGATTTATAAAAGAAGGATATTACCCCGATTTTCCGAAAGAGCCGCGGCCTTCTGATATCGGCGGGCATAAGGGGTATTTTTTCGGGACCTGCAATGTGGCTTACAGGAAAAAAACACTCGATGAGCTGGGCCTAAAATTCTGGGAGAGGCCTACCGGCGAAGACATGAATTTAAGTTATGAATGCCGCAGGAACGGTTTAAAGTTTTATTTTGCCCCCAAGTCCAAGGTAGACCATATGCACCGAGCGGATTTAAAGCTTTTAAGAAAAGTCTGGGTCACTTATGGACAGGCTCACTTGCCCTTGATTGACAAGTATGTCAAGAAAAATGGGCTGGAAATTATTCTCCAGTTTTTAAATGGGGCCTCGTTCACTCTGCCTTTACCGATAAGGGGTTTTGTTTATATCGGGAATTTTCATCTAATGCATCTCTTCGCTCTTCTTTTTGTGCTGAGCCTGCCTTTCGCGTTAATATTAAGCGGCGTGGGGTTAAAAATATTTTCTCTGGCCTCCCTCCTGTTGACCCTCTACTTCGGCTTTCAATATGTAAAGTGGAATTTTGATATGGAGCCGAAAAATAAGTTCCATGTCTGGGGCAAGATGAAATACCTGACTAACCTGAGTTTTATTCAGGGCGGATTGAAAGATTTTAAAAAGTTTAAGATTTTGTGCATTGAGCCAAGCTTCTGAAGATGCCGCCGAATTTAAGCGTTAATATAGGCGGGCTTAAGCTGAAAAATCCGGTAATGGTTGCTTCCGGCACTTTTGGTTACGCCGAAGAGTTCAGCGATTTCCTGGATTTAAGGAAATTAGGGGCGATTGTAACTAAGACTATTACCCTGAGGCCGCGCCGGGGCAATCTTCCGCCAAGGACCTGCGAGACTCCGGCGGGAATGCTTAATTCTATCGGCCTGGAGAATCCGGGCCTGGAGATTTTTCTGGAAGAGAAGTTGCCGCTTCTGAAGAAATATGATGTCCCGATAATTGTCAGTATCGCCTCTGAAGATGATCCCGGGGAATTTATTGAGCTTGCTTCGCGGATTAACAGGATAAAGGATATCGCGGCTTTAGAGTTGAATATCTCCTGCCCCAATATCAAAAAGAAAAATAGAAAAGGGGAGAGAAAAAATTTAATCGCCCAGGATGCTAAGGCAACTTATAACCTGGTAAAAGCAGTACGCGCTAAGACCGGGAAAGTAATTATCACCAAGTTATCCCCCAATGTCACCAGTATAGTGGAAATCGCCCTGGCTGCCCAGGACGCCGGAAGCGACGCGGTTTCTTTGATTAACACGCTTATCGGTATGAGCATTGATATCAAAGACAGGAAGCCAAAGATAGCCGCGGCCATTGCCGGTTTAAGCGGCCCGGCAATCCGTCCGGTTGCGGTGAGAATGGTCTGGGAAGTATATCAAAAGGTGAAAATCCCTATTATCGGGATGGGCGGCATAATAGATACCTCAAGCGCCCTGGAATTTTTTCTTGCCGGGGCATCGGCAATAAGCGTGGGGACAGCGAATTTTGTTAACCCCGGAGTTAGCGGGGAAATTATTTCCGGCCTTAGAGAGTATTTATCTAAAAATAAGATCAAAGGGATAAAACAGCTGATTGGAAAGATCAAACTATGAAGCCAGAAATTATTCTTGCCCTTGACGTGGATAGCCTGCAAAAAGCAAAATATTTTGTGAACAAGCTTTATCCTAAAATAAAGATCTTTAAGGTAGGGGTCCAGCTTTTTACCGCCTTCGGGCCAAAAATAGTAGAGGCGATAAATAAAAAAGGGGCGGAAGTATTTTTAGACCTGAAATTTTTTGACATTCCCAATACTGTAGCAAATGCGGTGCGCCAGGCAGTCCGTTTGAAAGTAAAGATGCTCACCCTGCACATTTTAGGCGATGAAGAGATGCTTTGTCAGGCGATAGCCGCGGCAAAAGATGAGGCCAGGCGGCTTAGGATTAAACGTCCCCTATTAATCGGGGTAACTGTTTTGACCAGCAAGGAAGCCAACTCCAGCGATGTTTTGACTTTAGCAAAAATCGGCCTAGAAAGCGGTTTGGACGGAGTGGTTTGTTCAGTAAGAGAAGCCGCTTCATTGAGAAAGAAGATTAATAAAAAATTTGTCATTGTCACTCCGGGGATAAGGCCAGCGGGAGTAAGCCGCAATGACCAGAAGAGGACAGCCACGGTCGCGGAAGCTGTCCGGGCAGGCAGCGATTTTCTGGTAATTGGCAGGCCAATATTAGAGGCCAAAGACCCGGTCAAGGTAGCAGAAGGATTGCGGGCGATTAGCTCAGCTGGTTAGAGCGTCTGATTTACATTCAGAAGGCCAGGGGTTCAAGTCCTCTATCGCCCACCATAAAAATTTGTTGCAATTTATCTGTTTCTAGGTTACAATTACGTCTTCTGTTCGGGCCCGTGGTGCAGCCTGGTTCAGCACGTCAGATTGTCGATCTGAAGACCGCGAGTTCAAATCTCGTCGGGCCCGCCAGTTAATAGAGAAAAAGTACTTGACAAAAAAGCAGAAGATGTTATACTTATTTTTGACAGTGCTGTCAAAGAGGTAATGAAGCCCCAGAAGGTTTTGGGGTTTTTCTATTTTTAAGGCCAAAGGAGCCCTTTTAAAGCAAAGAATGCTTTGAAAAGGGCTATTTTTTT
>CAYPRG010000011.1:9678-17305 GCA_964413025.1 uncultured Planctomycetales bacterium | reverse complement strand
TATCCAGGAGAGGTAATTTTACCCTTTTTGAGGTAAAGGCGGATAAAGTCCTGGAAGAAACCGCGATAGGCGATAGTATTTCGCTAAACGGGGCTTGCCTGACTGTAATAAAAAAGAGCCCGGGAATTTTAGCTTTTGAAGTTATGCCTGAAACCTTAAAGGTTTCTAATCTGGGGCTTTTAAGGCCTTGCAGCAAAGTTAACCTCGAGAGAAGTTTAAAGATCGGCAGCAGGCTCTCCGGGCACTTTGTTACCGGCCACGTAGATTGCATGGGGGTTGTCCGTAAAAAAAACTACATAAATAATAATCTATGTTTTCAACTGGCTTATCCCGCGGAATTTATCAAGCATGTCCTGCCTAGAGGTTCGGTTGCCATAGACGGGATCAGCCTTACCATAGCTGACAAAAAAGCTGGTAGTTTTAATGTTTATATTATCCCCCATACCCTCAAGAATACTACTTTGGGGTTTAAGGGCCCATCCGATAAAGTAAATATCGAGTTCGATATCCTCGCTAAATCCGTCCAAACTTCATGAAACTCTCTAGGGTATTTTTCAGGTCTTTTATCTTGATCTTTATTCTTTCTATGTATGGGATTTTCCTCGGCCGCGATATTAATTTTTTTGTCGCGGATCTAGGCAGGCTTTTAAAGGCGGGTGAATTATTTTTCCAGGGGTTTTCCATACCGCAGACGAATTATTATTCTTATACTTATCCTGATTACCCCTATATTAATCATCATTGGGCAAGCGGAGTTATCTTTTTCCTGATACAAAAACTGGCAGGTTTTAACGGGCTCTCTGTCTTTTTCATCGCCATTAGCATTGCTACTTTTTTATTATTTTTCAGCTTGGCCTGGAGGTATTCTAATTTTGAAATAGCTTCCCTGGTGTCGATTATTATGATTCCGGTGATTGCCAGCCGCAGCGAGATCAGGCCGGAAGTATTCAGTTATTTTCTTAGCGGGGTATTTCTTTGGATACTATGGAATTTTAAAACCTCAAGGATTAGCTGGCGTTGGCTTTTTTTACTTCCCTTACTGGAGATCCTCTGGGTCAATGTCCATATATACTTTTTTATCGGCTTGCTGCTTATCGCGGCGTTTCTATCGGAATATTCGATTATTTTTTGGGTGAGGAAAGGAAAAGATGAATTTATCCGCATCAAAAAATTAGCTCTCTGCCTGATTCTGGCATTTAGCTGCGCTTTTTTAAATCCGGCAGGCCCAGCCGGGGTTTTTTATCCTTTGCGGATAATGCGCGATATCGGTTGCGCTATTTTGGAAATGCAGCCGGTTTATGTTATAGCAAAAACCAAGTCTATCGATTTTCTTCCCTTGATCTATTTTGAGCTGGCTTTTGTGCTGCTGTTATTAAGTTGGGTATACGTTATCATCGGGCAAATAAGGAAAAAGCAAGGCTTCTCAATAGTTAATTTTTTACTTACTCTGTTTTTCTGCGCTATGGGAATCTTAGCAGTCCGCAATTTTGCCTTCTTTGGTTTTTTTGCCCTGCCGATAGCAGCCAATAATCTGCGTAATATGATAAGAAGGGAAGCGGATAGCGCTAGAGACTATTGCCTCAGGGGCGGTTTATTTATTTTAATTTGCCTAAGTATATTTTTAGTCAATCCGGAATACTGGCCAAAACGGAGTTCTTTGGGTATTGGCTTAAGCAGGGAGTCTGCGCAGGCAATTGATTTTTTTAAAAAAGCGGATATACAGGGCCCCATTCTGAACAACTTTGATGTCGGCGGGTATTTGATTTATTACTTATTCCCAAAGGAGCGTGTCTTTGTGGATAACCGGCCGGAAGCCTATCCTGCTTCATTTTTCAGGGATATGGATATCGGCCTTCAGGTAAATGAGAAAAGATGGAGAGAGGCGGAAAGCCTCTACGGTTTTAATGCCATTTTTTTCTATTACAGAGTCTATACTGCCTGGGGGCAGGGTTTTTTAATCCGGCGTTTATCCGATCCTCAATGGGCAGCGGTATACATTGATGATGCTTGCGTTATTTTGCTTAAAAGGAATGAACGTAACCAGGATATAATCAGCAAATACGAATTGCCCGGTGGGTCTCCGACCATCAAATCGTTGCTAACCTTCTAAAATTTTGCTATAATTATAGCCATGAAATTAAAAGAAAAAGATAAAGCGCGAGAATTACGATACCAAGGGTTTTCGATAAAACAGATAGCAGACGACTTAAAAGTATCTAAGGGGTCTGTAAGCGTTTGGGTTAGAGATGTTAAATTGTCTGAGTCTGCAGCAGTTAAAATCGGACAGCGTTTACAATCCGGCAGAGAACACGCCAGAGAATCCCTGCTTAGAAATAATCTTGAACAGCGGGATGCATTATATCAACGCTGTAAAACAGATATTTTGCCTTTATCTAATCGGGATCTCTGGATTGCTGGATTAATGCTTTATGCTGGAGAAGGTAGAAAAGTTTGGGATGTTTCTAGCCAGCCTATTGAATTAACCAGTTCGGATCCGTTCATCCATAGAATTTTTATTAATTTTTTAACAAAAATTTGCAAGGTTCCTTGCAGTAAGATAAAAATACGTTTATTTTTATACCCCGATATTAATCTAAAAGAGGCTAAAGGATTTTGGTCTAGAGAATTAAATATACCACTAAAGCAATTCCAAAGGTCGTTCATTAAACAAAGTTATAGTAATCCTATTCGTATACGGAGAACCAAATATGGCACTGCCCATATAGTTTTAAATAATGCTGAGTTATATAGAAAAATACTAGGATGGTTAAAAGCCGTGTATGGATATTATGAATAGAAATTAATAGATTGCGGGGAGTGGCTCAGTTTGGCTAGAGCGTTTGGTTCGGGACCAAAAGGTCGGCGGTTCAAGTCCGCCCTCCCCGACCAGATTTCGGCAGGCAGGTTTGGTTGCTTACCCATGATTACTTTGGAGTAGATATCAATGCAGATTGGTCTACGACAAGAAAAGATATTCCGACTACAAAAGCAAAAGTAGAACAAATTCTAAAGGACGTTACATAGCATTGCAAAAGAATTTAAGGTAGTTTGGAAAAGTAAATAACTGGATAGAAAACAATTAATAGTTATTTAAAGAAAATAAATGAAAAAGTGCGCAGAAGAAATCCAAGGTGAAGCAAGTAGGAAGTTAAAAAGGAAATACCATTCATTAAAATTTTATACTGGTTTATTAATTTTTCTTCTTGTTACCCTTTTCTTTTATTCAAAATATAGAGATAGCAAAATTTTCGAGACAAGAAAACAGCTCATTGCTTCTATATGTGTAGAACTTAACGATCTTAATAGTTTTTTCTTGCAGGGCTTGGGTTCACCAACGACTTATGGAGAACTTCAACAAAAATACAATAACTTTGTAGGAAGTTTTAAAATTATAAAAACAAAACTTATTTCAGAATTGGCAAAACCTTTAAAAAAAGATGATAAAGTATTGATGAATAATCTTTTTATTTTAGTTGATAATGCTTTAGCTATTTCTGAAAATAAACTGAGAGCCACAAACTATGCGTTGCAGAATTTCGAGTTAGAGAAGTATATAAAGTCAGAACGAACTCGAGCCCAAGATATGAGGTTCTTCGATGCTTTTGGGACTAATAAGGTAGTTGCTAATCAGATCGATCAAGACATAGTTAAGCAATTAGAAATAATCGAAAGCAAGTCTGAAATGATTGATGCTTTGGTCCAAGAAAATCTTGATTTATATTTGCTATTTCTGCCTAAAATATACGACCTCGGCAAATATTTAGATAAATACGGTCTTAATTTTGAAGTTCTTTTTTCTTCTGAAAGCCAGGAAATTAGTGATATTAGGATAAAGAAAATGTTAGAGGAGCCGTACCCCAAGGAAGCAAAATAAAAGTCCCAAAAACGTGGTAAAAGTAAATTGTTCTGCTTTTCGGCGCCTAAAAATTTTATGGAAGAAAAATTAAAAAAATTTATTAGCGACCAAATAGATGCTCTTAAGTTACTTTACAGTAAAAAACTTTTGATGCCTTTCCTTATGGTATTTTACGCAACAATAGATACTTTAGGTTATATTTCAGATAAAAATGATGAAAAAGAAATCAACAAACGATTTCAGGCCTTTGTTGAAAAATACATGTCAGCAAAGCTTCCGGGCATTGATTCTGTTGATGTGTGGGTGCAAGATGTGGCATTCTTCATAAATCTAGCCCAACATCTAATCATAGTAAAAAAGGCAAAGCTAAAGAGTTTCTTTATTCGTGGAAATTGGCAGAACATGATTTGACTCAAAAAATTATTGAGCAGTCAGAAGGTAGATATAAATATATAGCATTCAGTTTAGAAGACTTATACAACAGTTTATTATATGGCACGAATCTCTTTATCAAAGAGTTAAAAAAAGACCCTAAGCTTTATAAAATTTGTGAAGGCCGAGTATTAAATGAGTTATATTGCGAAACCCCGTTCGTTAAAACATCTAAGATTTAAATAGGTTGGTTTTCATTGCTGGCCCCGTAAAATGCTATGCATTTACGGGGCAGGCAAAATTTTGCCTGTTGGTTTTGAAGCACTGCAGATACGGAAGTCCGACAGGCGGTGCCACAAATTAAATTTTAGTTGCTATCGTTTCAAAATTGATTCGCACAGCGTAAAAATAGGTGCGACTTTGATTAACTATGAGAAGCTATTTAGCCAGGATATTTGACCCTTTCATACTGTTAATCATAGTTGTCTTTTCTTTTTTCCTATCCCTGAAGGCAGGGGAAAGAGGATTTTTCGCCTTCGACCAATCAATAGTTTTTGACGGCAGCTATAGGATCCTTTGCGGCCAGATCCCTTATAAAGATTTTATCATACCTATCGGCCCGATGGTTTTTTGGCTCCAGGCGCTTTTCTTTAAGCTGTTCGGTACCAGTTATTTTTCTTATCTTGCCGGAGCCGCCTCGGCTAATGTCTTAGCTGTTATCTGCAGCCTGGCCATAACCAGGATGCTTTTCCCTTCTCATAAGTTTTTATCATATATCTCCGGATTATTGACGGCAGTCTGGTTTTATCCTCTCTTTGGGACGCCTTGGGCAGAACAAACGGCTTTTTTGTTTTCTTTTCTTGGCATAACTTTTGTCTTGGCCGCCGGGCATTACAGGAAGCTTGGCCTGCTTTTATTATCCGGTTGTTTCGCTCTGTTTTCTTTGTTAAGCAAACAAAATGCCGGATTGTATATTCTGCCACTGTACTTTTTATTGTTATTAGCCTTCTATGCCCCTGAACTAAAACTTATCCTGCGCGGCTGCTTTATGTTCCTGGCTGGTTTTATTGCGAGCGGCCTGTTATTTTTCTTATGGCTGCGGGTTAATTCGGATTTAAAGATTTTTTTTCAATATTTTTTTCAGATACCCTCGTTCCTGGGGGCTTACCGGATCCTCGAAGAAAAGTCAGATTTCTTGGCCATATTTTTCGGCGGCTCCTGTCATTACAGCCAGTTGCATTGGCTGCCCCTGAGTATCAGGCTGATTTTTCTTGTTATTTTATTATTAGCGGTTTTTGTTGCCGTGTATTATATCCGTAATTATAAAAGAATAAAAGATTCCTGGCGGCCGGAGTTTTTAGCCAGCATCTTGTGCATTTACGCTATATTTTTTCAATACCTGTTTATTCATACTACAATGAACGAAGCAAAGAACGGCTTACCTTTTATCGGGTTAATTTTCGCCATTGCTTTAGGATTATCGCTGCGTTTATTTGATAATCTGGGGATGGCCAAAATCAGGCCGCTGGTTTTAACCATTGCCTCTTTGTTAGTGTTATTTTTATGCCTAGCCGGTGTAAGGGCTTCTTTCGCCAGGGAAGTCCAGCAATTCAGGGGAGCCAAGTTCCCAAAATATTTAAGCATTGATAAACTAAGGGCTTTAAAATGGGGGGAGCCGACTATCGTCGGCGGGGTAGATGTAAAAGAAGAGGATATCGCGAACCTGGTTAATTACCTTAAGGCGGAAAAGAAGAATTTTTTTATTTTTCCCAATTTCACCTTTCTCTACGCGGTGCTTGAGGTTCTATCTCCTCAGCCGGTTTTGTGGTTTCATAAGGGCCTGACTTATCATGTATTATACGACCCGGAATTAGACAGGTGGATTGTAAACGATTTAATAAAAAATAAGGTTGAAATCGTGGTAATTGAAGAAAAGCCTGCCTATGGCACATTGAATGATTTACGGCAGATGAAAGCATACATCGATAATAATTTTGTCAAAACTCAAAAATTCGGGATATTTAATATTTATCAGAAAGCCGCGGTACGCTAAATTTCATGAAAAAACAGGTACATCTGTATTTCACGGGTACGGTTCAGGGAGTAGGATTCCGTTTTACGGTTGAGGATATCGCCAATAGCCTGGCTGTCACCGGATGGGCCAAGAACTTGCGCGATAGAAGGGTTGAGGTTGTGGCAGAAGGGGAGGAGGAGGTTTTGCTGGAATTTTTAGAGAAGATTAATCAGCATTTCTCCCGTTATATTAAAGATACAGAGATTAATTGGCGGCCGGCATCCGGCGAGTTTAAGGATTTCCAGATAAAATATTAATGCGTTACGGAATTTTTGCTGATATCCATTCTAACCTTGAAGCGCTTGAGGCGGTAATCGAAGCCTATAAAAAAGAGTCTATAGACAGGTACTTTTGTGCCGGCGATATAGTAGGCTATGCCGCAAATCCCGGTGAATGCATTGAAAAGGTGAGTTCGCTCGCGGGAATCGCGATAGCCGGCAACCATGATTGGGCGGCGGTAGATTTATTTCCGGACGACTATTTCAACCCGGCGGCGCGCCAGGCTTTAGCCTGGACCAGGGGAAATTTAGGCGATCGGGGCAGGAGTTTTTTAAAAGCGCTGAAGTTGACATATAGCAATAACGGCCTGGTTATGGCGCACGGCACTTTAGAGAAGCCGCAGGATTTTAATTACATAAGCGACGGCTATATGGCCGAAAAGGCCTTCAGGCTGATGGAGGTAGACATCTGTTTTGTCGCCCATACCCATGTCCCCGGAATTTATATCAAGGATAGCGGTAAAATTTTGTCTTATACTCAGGATAATCAGGTTGATATTAGAATTGAGAATAAATATATAGTCAATGTAGGCAGCGTAGGGCAGCCTCGCGACGGCAATCCTGATTCCGCCTATTGCATATACGATAGCGTTAAGAGAAAAGTCCAGATTAAAAGAGTAAGCTATAATACTGAGATTGCCAGGAAAAAAATCATTGATGCCGGGCTCCCTAAATTTCTGGGGGACAGGCTTTTAACCGGAATGTAAATATGCCGCAGGATATAAAGAAAAGAATAGAAAGCTTAAGGGAAAAAATCATCTATCATGATTACCTGTATTATCTTTTAAACCAGCCCGAGGTTTCTGATAAAGAATACGATGATTTGATGAGCGAGTTGAAAGGCCTGGAGGATAAATATCCTCAATTTAAAAGCGATGATTCCCCTACTGTCAGGGTCAGCGGCGGTATCCTGGAAGGGTTTAAGACTGTTAAGCATAAGCAGAAGATGTTTTCCCTGGACAATACCTATTCTTTTGATGAGCTTAAAGATTGGGAAGATCGTATCAGGAAAAGCCTGGGCAGCGAAAAGATTGAATATGTGGCGGA
>CAYPRG010000011.1:3541-9578 GCA_964413025.1 uncultured Planctomycetales bacterium | reverse complement strand
AGCGGTTCTTTAAAACTTTTGGATACCAATATTGTGTTTATGAGAAAACTTAATTTCTTCGCCCATTCTCTGGGAGAATATAAAGGCGGGAGAATCTCTACCCAGTGGGAATTCCTGGCGAAGTTGAAGGATTGGAGAGTGCGCGCCAATGCGCACTCTAAGCTTTGCGGCAACCTGGATGAAGTGCTTGATTATTGTGGTACCTGGCAGGAAAAAAGAGAGGGCCTGTCTTACGATATCGATGGTGTTGTGATTAAGGTGAACAATTTAGCGCAGCAGGGAAAGTTAGGTTTTACCCACAAGAGCCCCCGTTGGGCGGTGGCTTATAAGTTTCCCGCGCGCCAGGCAACCACAAAGCTCCTAAAGATAAATGTCCAGGTGGGGCGCACAGGAGTGATCACTCCTACCGCCGAGCTTTCGCCGGTAGAATGCGGCGGGGTAGAAATTAAGCATGCCACGTTGCATAATTTTGATGAAATTAAACGCTTAGGAATAAGGGAAGGCGACCGGATATTGATTGAAAGAGCCGGAGACGTTATCCCCAAGGTAGTCAAAGTGGTTGAAAGAAAGGGCAAGGAGCCATTTCTGATTCCCAAAATCTGCCCTGCCTGTTCGGGTAAAATAGTAAAGGAGAAAGAAGAAGATGTTGCCTATCGCTGCGTAAACCCTTTGTGCCCGGCTCAGCTGGGGCAGAACCTCCTGCATTTTGCTTCGCGGGGGGCAATGGATATAGAGGGGCTGGGTGGAAAAGCGATCCAGCAATTAGTCCAATTAAAATTAGTGAAAAACTACGCGGATATTTATAACAAGCTTAATTCTGAGAATTTATCGGCGCTGGAGTTATTTAAAGATAAGAAGATCAAAAATCTTCTTTCTGGCATCCAGAAGAGTAAAAATCGGCCTTTATCCCGGCTTATCTATGCTTTGGGCATTCGTCATGTGGGGGAGAAAGTGGCTTATGTCTTGGCCGGGAAGTTTAGGGCCCTGGATAATTTATTAGTAGCGAAAAAAGAGGATTTAGATACAATATATGAAGTTGGCCCGGTGATGGCGGAGGCAATCGTAAGCTATTTTTCCAATCCCGCGACAAAGAGATTGGTTGAGGAGTTAAGAAACGCCGGAGTGAATTTTAAAGAGATAGCCCCTGAAGCCAGGCCCGGAGCATTTACGGCGAAAGCAATAGTTTTTACCGGGGAATTGAAGGGTTACAGCCGGGCCCAGGCAGAAGGCTTGGTGCGCACGCAAGGCGGGATTCCAACTTCCAGCGTAAGCAAAAACACTGATTTTGTAGTAGCCGGCGATAACCCCGGGTCAAAATATAATAAAGCGCAAAAATTGAACATCAGGATCATCAATGAAAAAGAATTCAAGGAGATGCTGAAATGATTTATTCCGGATTAAAACTTAGGGCTAAGCAACTGGTTATATTTGTTTTTTGCTGTTCGATGATCGCCGGTTTAATCGGCTGTGACGCCTTTGTGCGTAAATTTACCCGTAAGCCGAGAAAAGAACAAATCTCCCGGGAAGAGATGGTATTGGTGCCGGAGGAATACAAATCCACAATGACGCCGGAACAGATGTACCGTCAATATTTCCTCTTTTGGCAGTCGTGGCAGGACGAGCTCGTTGAATCATTAGTGCAGAAAAGAAGCAACAAGAAACAAGTTGATTGCGCGCAGGAAGCCCTGAAGAACCTGTCTAATTTAAGGGCGATGATGAAAGAAGACAAGCAGAAGAAATTCGATGTTTATGTCAATGACATGAAATGGCTAAAAGACCAGATTACCCAGGATTTGTATGGTACCAGCACCCCGGGTTATGCCCGGGCCGCGGAGCGCATAAAAAGAGGGATCCTGCGGGATTTTTCTTATAATAAAGTAAAAAAAGACCTGATATGATTTTAGAAACCATCTCTGTGGGGCCGCTTGAGGCAAACTGTTATATCCTGGCGCAGGATAAAGATTCATCGGCGATAATTATTGACCCGGGAGCCGAGCCGCGTAAAATCAAAAAAGTCCTGGATAGGCACGGGCTTAAGCCCGCCTTCATCGTCAATACCCACGGCCATTATGACCATATCGGCGCGGATGACCATTTTGGCGTTCCGGTTTACGCGCATAAAGAAGAAGTGGCTTTATTGAGAGACCCTAAGCTTAATTTATCCGGTTTATTTTCTTTGCCCTTTCATGTTAATGCGCAAATAATAATACTAAAAGAAGGCAGCCTTTTGGAGCTTGATAATATTCAGTTGAAAGTCGCGCATATACCCGGGCATTCTCCGGGAGGGATCGCGCTTCTCATGCAGAAACCCACGGAAAAAATCGTATTCACCGGTGACAGCCTGTTTAGGCAGGGTATCGGCAGGTTCGATTTAGAGGGGGGCAATGAAGAATTGCTTATCCGTTCGATTAAAGAAAAACTGTTGATATTGGCTGATGATACCGTGATCTATCCGGGCCACGGCCATCCTTCCACGATAGGGGAAGAAAAAAGAAATAATCTTTATTTGAAATAATATGAAAGAGCTTATTGATACTTTCTTGAGTTATCTCTCCGTCGAGCGCGGCCTGTCTAATAACACCATATCTTCCTATAGGGATGACTTGAATTTTTATATAGATTTTCTTAGCGCCCAGCATGTTGATGTCTTGTCTAAAATAACAAAGAACGATATCACAAATTTTATGCTTAACCAGAAGGATAAGGGGATATCCGCGAATTCTATCGCCCGGCGTTTAGCCGCGATAAGGATGTTTCATAGGTTTTTGACTAGGGAAAGGATCCTGAAAACTGACCCTACCAGCCTGATAGATTCCCCTAAGTTATGGAAAAAGATCCCCGAGACGCTTTCCCTGAATGAAGTAGACGCTTTGCTGGGGCAGCCGAATATAAGGGAGAAACAGGGAATAAGGGACAGGGCTATTCTAGAAACTCTTTACGCAACCGGTATGCGGGTATCCGAAGCGGTAAATTTAAAAGTGTCCGGTGTCAATCTGGAGATAGGTTTTTTGCGCTGCATCGGTAAAGGGAATAAAGAGCGGGTTATCCCCTTGGGTAAAAAGGCGGTCGCCAGCATTAGAAGATATAACCAAGCCAGCCGGAATAGTTTCTTGAAGAAAAAAGAATCAGAGTTTTTATTTTTGAACCGTTCCGGCAACAAGATTTCCCGTCAGTCGCTCTGGAAAATTATAAAGAAATACGCCAGAGACGCGCGGATCAAGAAACCGATGAAACCGCACATCCTGAGGCATTCTTTTGCCACTCACTTGTTGGAGGGAGGCGCGGATTTACGTTCGGTCCAGGAGATGCTCGGGCATTCTAATATTTCCACCACGCAGATTTATACCCATATAAATAAGGACAGGCTTAAAACAATACACCGGATGTTCCATCCCCGGCCATAGGAAAAATGAAAAAATATATAAATAAACTACCCAAAGAAATCTTAGATTTGATATGCCGGGCCAGGGATGTGGCATCATCGAATCAAATGCCGGCATATCTGGTGGGGGGGTTTGTGCGGGACCTGATTTTGGGGGTAGAAAATTTAGACCTGGATATTACGGTGGAAGGCGACGGAATAAAATTCGCGGAGGATTTTTGCTCGAAACTGAAAGTAAAGCTTATCCGGCACAGGAGGTTCGGGACCGCCACGGTCATATTGAAGCCTCATCTAAAAATTGATTTTGCCAGCGCAAGAAGAGAATTCTACCCTGAGCCGGCGCACCTGCCAGTAGTCGAAAGGGGCGAACTTAAAGACGATTTGTTCAGGCGCGATTTTACCATTAACTCCATGGCCCTGAGCGTAAATAATGAGAATTTCGGCCAGTTAATAGATTTATTCGGGGGCAGGGATGATTTAGCAGGCGGAAAGATCCGGGTATTGCACGGTTTAAGCTTTATCGACGACCCCACCCGCGTATTAAGGGCTATACGTTTTGAGAAAAGGTATGATTTTAGCATTGAATCAAAAACAATGAAGTATTTAAAAGAATCGGTCAAGCTTGGGATGCTTGAAAAAGTCGAACCCCAGAGGATACGCGATGATTTAGTTTTAATGTTAAAAGAAAAAAAACCTTTGAAAGAGATAAAGCGCCTGAAGGAATTGGCGGGGTTTGGTTTCATAGATAAGAGCCTGTTTCTTTCAAAAGAAAATTACCGGCTTTTGGCATCGGCTGAAAAGCAGATGGATTGGTTTGCCGGGGTTTGTTCTAAGCGCAGGCAACTTGACAACTGGCTTATTTATTTCATGGGCCTTTTGGATTCCCTCGGCATCGATGTTACCAGGGGCATATGCCGCAGGCTTGCCCTGCACAGGGGGGAGGAAAAAAGGATACTGGCTTATAAAGGGATCAATCGTAAATTTATCCTTAAGCTAAGAAAAAGAGAGATTAAGCCTTCTGAAATCTTCGCTTTATTTGAGCCTTTGAGTTATGAAGTATTAATCCTGCTTAAGGCTAAATATAAGGAGCGCGGTATCCAGAAGCATATCCAGGATTTCTTTGAGGCCTATAACGGCACGCATATTTATATCTCCGGAGGAGATTTACGGGATTTGGGGATTATGCCCGGGCCGTATTACCAGAAAATTTTCGCAAAAGTATTAAAGGCAAAATTAAACGGGTCGGTCAAAACAAAAGAGGATGAATTAATCCTGGTAAAGAAATCAATAAAAACCGGATGACGGCAGGTATATTATCAACTACGAAACAGGGAGAGGATTTAAATGTCAAGACAAGATAGGGTCGCGGAAGCGATAAAAAAAGAAGCCAGTATCATAATACACGATGAGTTAAAGGATCCGCGCTTAGGTTTTGTCACCATTACCAGCGTGGAGTTGTCCCAGGACTTAAGATATGCTAAGATTTTATTTAGCGTTTTAGGCGAAGAAGAGGATTACCGTAAGACCCAGAAGGCCCTGGATTCTGCCTTGGGGTTTATCCGCAGGCTAATCGCCGCAAGGGTCAACCTGCGTTTTGCCCCGGAAATTATTTTTAGGGAAGACAGGTCTACCGAATATAGCGTAAAAATACAAAAGGTACTCGATGAGATAAAGGAACTAGGTAAACCCGGACCTTCCGCCGAGGAAACAGCTGGGGCAGAAAGAAAGGAAAAACAAAGTGAGCATAAAAAAAGCCGCCGCTTGCGTAAAAAAGCATAGTAACTTTTTAATCACCGCCCATACTAACCCCGAAGGCGATGCCCTGGGTTCGGAATTAGCTTTTTATTTTCTCGTTAAGAAAATGGGGAAGAACGCTACAATCGTAAACGAAGACGAAACCCCATATTCATATGATTTTTTGCCCGGGAAGAATAACATAAGAAGATTCAAGAAGAATATAAAGGGTGTAAAATTCGATTGCTTCACAGTCCTGGATTGCTCCGACTTAAAAAGGCCGGGGGAGGTGTATAAAATAAACACTAGCCGTAAGCCTATCCTTAACATCGACCATCATATCAGTAACCAGAATTTCGGCGATGTCAACTGGGTGGATCCCAAGGCCTGTTCATGCTCAGAAATGATTTATAAACTTTATAAGGAATTGGGTGTTCCTTTGGATAAAGATGAGGCTTTACTTTTGTATGTAGGCATACATACCGATACCGGTTCATTCCGTTATCCCAATACAGCCAGCCTGACCCACAAAATAGCCGCGGAGCTGCTTAAGTTCGATCTTGATATTCCGCAGATTTATAAGAATATATATGAAAACATACCTTTTGAGGATATGAAATTATTAAGCAGGGTATTGCCAAGCATGGACCGCCAGGCGAAAGGCAAGATTATTCTGTTTCAGATACGCCGTGATATGCTAAAAGATGGAAAATTATCTTTTGACCTTACCGAACACATATTGACTTTTGGGCGTTCCATAAAAGGCGCGGAAGTGGTGCTTTTATTCAAAGAGAACCTTGGCGCGAAGAATGAAATAAGGGTTAATTTAAGGAGCCAGGGTAAAGTAGACGTGAATAAGGTTGCCTCATTCTTCGGAGGGGGCGGCCATAAGACTGCCAGCGGCTGCACTGTTAAGGGGAG
>CAYPRG010000011.1:0-3441 GCA_964413025.1 uncultured Planctomycetales bacterium | reverse complement strand
AAAGAAGAAAGCCTTTATTCTCTGGAACATCGTTTAAGGCTGATTGCTCAGCTGGGCGTGGATATCTGTATCGTGGTAAGTTTCGATAAACGGTTTGCCGGGATGCTTGCGGCGGATTTTATAAAAAATATTTTATTTAAAAAGATCAGCGCGCGGTATATATATGTGGGAAAAAATTTCAGGTTTGGAAAAGGAGCAGAGGGCAATTTAAAAACTTTGGAGAGGTTATCCAAAGTTTTTAAATTTAAATTAAAAGCATTTGAAGTAGCCAGGATAAACAGGCTGCCTATTAGCAGTACCCTTATCCGCAGCTTGATAAAAAAGGGAAAACTTTCCGAGGCCGGGAAATTACTTGGCCGGCCGGTGAGTATCCTCGGTACGGTGATTAAGGGAAGTTCATTGGCAAGCAGGTGGGGGTTTCCCACGGCAAATATAAACCCTCATCACGAAGTAATCCCTCCCGCGGGGATATACGCGGCGAGGGCCATTTATGGCAGGAAGAAATTTAACGCTGTTTGTTATATCGGGACCAGGCCCACATTAGGGCCGCTGCCCGTGCACATAGAGGTTCACATATTTAATTTTAACAGGAATATCTACGGGGAATATTTAGAAATCCAGTTTGTTAAGAAAATAAGAAAAGAGAAGAAATTCGCGTCTTCCTGCCTTTTAATCAGGCAAATCAAAAAAGACGTTTCTCGCGCCAAAAAGCTGCTCACCCTCCACTACTGCTTACCACAAGATATAGCCATCTAAACATCAAATAGCCACTAGTTCTTGTATTTAATCAAGTTAAGAAAATATTTTTCTTGACAAACCAGGTGATTTTATCTATACTTGGATACAAAGTGGTTAATAGTGGGACAAAGTGGAAAGGAATAATTTATGTTCTATGGCGAGTATTTTCATTCCATAGACCGCAAAGGTCGCCTTATTCTGCCTGCCAAATTTCGCGAAGTTGCGAAATCTAATTTCATAGAAAAATTTTATATTACCCGCGGGTTAGATAAATGCCTTTTTATGTTTTCGGAAGAAGAATGGCGGACACAGGAAAATAAGTTTAAGGCCATCTCTTTCACCAAGCAACAGGCCCGGACATTCAACCGCCTCTATTTTTCCGGCGCGGCAGATGTCCAGCCTGATAAGCAGGGCAGGATTTTACTTCCCCAGTACTTGAAGGACTTTGCCCATATAAAAAAGGAAGTGATTATCGTCGGAGTTTCTAACAGGGTTGAAATCTGGGCAAAAGATGAATGGGAAGCATTTTACGGAAATTCGCGGCAGTCTTTTGAAGAGATTGCCGAGAAGTTAATGGATGTTTAAATTTCATACCCCAGTTATGCTTAATGAGGTTTTAAGCTATCTGAATTTAAGTCCAGGCAAAGTTATTGTAGACGCGACAGTAGGGACGGCAGGGCACAGCAAGGCCATACTTGAACGTATTACTCCGGGCGGAAGGCTTGTCGGGATTGACCGGGACGAAGAATCTTTGTCGATAGCCCGCGAGAGGCTAAGAAATTTCAGCGGCTCCTTTGATTTGGTGCACGGTAATTTTATAGATATAGATGCCATCTTAAATAACCTGGATATCAAGAAAGTAGACGGCATGCTTTTTGATTTGGGGATTTCTTCTTTTCAGCTGGATGACCCCAAGCGGGGTTTCAGTTTTCAAAACGAGGGCCCTTTGGATATGCGTTTAGACAGGACCAGCTATATATCGGCTTATGATTTAGTAAACAACCTTAATGAAGAAGAATTATCTTCCATACTTTGGACTTTCGGGCAGGAGAGATGGCATAACCGTATAGCCAGGATTTTGGTGCATGAGAGGCAAAGGCAGCCCATCGCTACTACCTCGCAGTTAAGCAATATTGTATTGCAGGCGATACCTTACCGTTACAGGCATAGGTATTACCGCATACATCCGGCAACCAGGACTTTCCAGGCAGTGCGCATCGCGGTGAATAGGGAACTAGAGACCCTGGAGCAGGCGATAGGTAAAACATTGGATTTTCTTGGGGAGAAGGCGCGGGCGTGCATTATTTCTTTTCATTCCCTGGAAGACCGGGTGGTAAAACTGAGTTTCCGAAAATTCGCAGCCGAAGGGCTGGCGGATATAGTGACGCCTAAGCCGCAGGGGCCGGGGCAGGAAGAGATAGGAATTAATCCTTCAAGCCGGAGCGCAAAGCTGCGGGTCATGGAAAGGCTTTAATAACGATGAAACTGTCCAGGTTTTTATTGATTATGGGCATGGTTACTTTATTTTCTCTGTTCTATGTTTATCAGCAGACAGAGATCATGCGTTTTGCATATGTAGGCCAAAAAAGGGTAACCGTATTCGATGATTTGCTTGATAAGAATAGCGTATTAAGATATAATATAAATAAAAGCGCTTCTCTAGTGCACATCGGCAGCTTGATTTCAGAGCGTACTGATTTACAGATGCCCGACAATTTTCAGCTGGTCAGGCTGGCGCCTTTAAAGCAAAATTTGAAGGTAAATGCGCAGGCATTTAATAATAAAGAAAACGTGATATCTCGTCTCTTCGGCATTAAAAGGCAAGCCGAGGCAAGAACAGTCAATCCCTAAACTTATCTAATTGTGTATATAAGTAACTATCGCCGCAGAGTTGACGCGGTGTTTCTGTTTTTCATTTTTTTTCTAATTTGCTGCATTGCCCGCCTTTTGTTTATCCAGTTTTTCCGTTCAAGCTATCTCACAGGTATTGCCAGGAAACAGCATAATCTCTTTGTTGAATTAGAACCGCGCAGGGGCACCATCTTTGATTGCAACCTTAAGCCGCAGGCAGTCAATATCACCCTGGATTCTCTCTATGCCTCTCCTGCCGAAATCCGGGATAACCAAAAAGAAAATATTATCAGGCAGCTTTCCCCCATATTAAATACAAGCCAGGATTATCTCAGGGATAGGCTGTACCGCAAGAAATCTTTTATCTGGATTGCCAGAAAAATAACTCCTGAACAGTCGCAGGCTATTAAAAAATTAGATATAAAAGGGTTGGGTTTTTTAAAAGAGAGCAAGAGGACTTATCCTAACGGCTATCTGGCCAGCCATGTGATTGGTTTTGCCGGCTTAGACAACACCGGCCTTGAAGGGTTAGAGGCCGGTTACGATAAATACCTTAAAGGGGAAGCCGGATGGGCGCTGTTTCTAAGAGACGCCCGCCAAAAAAAGCTTGAACTTTGGGAGGAGATGCTTGTCCCCAAGGACGGCTATAATTTGATTTTGACTATTGACGAGGTGATCCAATATATCGCCGAGAGAGAGCTTGATAAAGCCTTTAAGATTTATCATGCTAAAGGGGCGAGCATAGTAGTGATGGACCCTCATACCGGCGCAATCCTTGCTTTGGCGAACCGCCCTACTTTTGACCTGGATGAGCATACCGGCATCGACAAAGACGCTATGCGTAACCGGGCA
>CAYPRG010000010.1:5580-17395 GCA_964413025.1 uncultured Planctomycetales bacterium | reverse complement strand
ACTCTATATATACCTTATAAAATCCTTTTTTCGACTCATCCTCAAAACCTTCCTCAGGAAGAAGGCCGAACATTTGCTGTTTGAGGCTGTCATTACTCCTGCCTACAGCATAAACTACTTCTTTATCATCTTTGGTATAAACTATATAATATGCCCCGGGTTTGGCAAAAATATATTTCTCAATCTCACCTTTATCTAAAGTATACGGGCCTTCCATTTTTCCTCTTTTCGTTTTAATAAGTACTTACTTATTCTACATTTAAATAGCGGATTTGCAACATAAATTTTTATACTGCCTCATTATCAGGCTTAACCCCTTCAAGGTCAAATCCTCGTCTATCTTATCAATCCTCTTACAATATCTGCCTACCAGGCTAATATCACCGCCGGTGCCTATGACTAATGCCCCCCTGCCTATTTTTTCTTTTATCTTCTCTGTCAACCCGTCTATAAGCGACGCAAAACCATAGACCGCCCCGCTTAACATGCTGGCTTCGGTATCCCTGCCGATAAACTCCCTGGGTTTTTTTAATTTTATCTTCGGCAATAATGCCGTATTCTCGTAAAGCCCCTCCAAAGAAATACCCAAGCCGGGCAAAATCATACCCCCAAGGTATTCTTTCTTTTTTGAGATTATATCAAAAGTGACCGCGGTGCCGAAATCCACTACGATTAAAGGAGCGCCATAGAGCGTAATTCCGGCATAAGCATCTACCAGCCTGTCCTGGCCTACCTGTTTAGGGTACCTATAAAGGTTCTTTACAGGGACGGCAATATTCTTTCCTAAAACATACGGGGCCTTATGAAATAACGCCTTTAAGTCCCTGCCTAAAATATTGCAAGCGCCGGGCACAACGCTGGAGATTATAATCTCATCCGGCTCCAGCTTGCCTGTTTTTTTCTTCAGCTCTTTTAATTGATAACCCCTGGTGGGTATCATAAATTTTCCGGCGAGCTTATTTTTTTCGAAAACTCCGAAATTAATATTGGTATTACCTATATCCACTGCCAATAATTTCATTTAACGCTCCTTAATTCCTTTATCTTATCCCGCAAGGAAGCTGCCTTTTCAAATTGCAGGTTCCTGGCGGCCATCTCCATCTGGTATTCCAATTCGGCTATATATTTCCTCATCTCGTATTCGTCTTTAGCCTCGCCGGTCAGGCCTTCAATGAACACTTCCGCTTCTTCTAAATCTTCAATCCCCTGCTTGATCGCTTTTTGAATAGAACGGGGAGTGATTTTATTTTCCTTGTTAAACTCCAGCTGTATTTTTCTCCTGCGCTTACTCTCGGCAATCGCTTTTTTCATCGAGCCGGTGATATCATCCGCGTACATGATCACCGCGCCGTTAATATTGCGGGCCGCCCGTCCGGAAACCTGGATCAAAGAAGTGGCCGAGCGTAAGAATCCTTCCTTATCCGCGTCCAGGATTGCCACTAATGAAACTTCCGGCAAATCCAATCCTTCCCTTAACAGGTTTATCCCCACCAGGCAATCAAACTCTCCCAGCCTTAATTCCCTGAGTATTTTTGAACGCTCGATGGTCTGTATCTCAGAATGTAGATATTTTACCTTTAAACCCTTCTCTTGTAAATAAGCAGTTAAATCTTCGGACATTCTTTTGGTAAGGGTAGTAACTAAAATCCGCTCATTCTTCTTCGCTCTGGCCTTTACCTCTTTTATCAAATCCTCCACCTGTCCTTGCGTGGGCCGGATGATGATCTCAGGGTCGATTAAACCGGTGGGCCGGATTATCTGCTCGACCACCTTGCCGTTACTTTTCTTAACTTCATATTCATCGGGAGTGGCTGAGACAAAAACAATTGATTTTGCCAGGCTATTAAATTCATCAAACTTTAACGGACGGTTATCCAAACAAGAAGGCAGCCTGAACCCGTATTCTACCAGGGTCCCTTTGCGGCTGCGGTCACCCTCATACATCCCTCTTATTTGAGGAATAGTCACATGCGATTCATCAATCACGATCAGAAAATTCCCTTGAAAATAATCAATCAGGCAATACGGCCGGCTTCCCGCCGGCCTCCCTGATAGATGGCGGGAATAATTTTCAATACCGTGGCAATAACCGATTTCTTTAAGCATTTCCATGTCGTATTTGGTGCGGGACTCCAAACGCTGGGCCTCCAATAGTTTATTCTTGCCTCTTAAGGAATCGAGTTGTTCTTTTAATTCCCGGTTTATAGACTGGATTGCCGATTCCACCTTATCCCCTGAAACAAGAAAATGCTTGGCCGGATAAATGACGATTTTTTCCAGACGGTTCAGGATTTCACCGGAAACAGGATTTATCTCCGAGATATGTTCTATTTTGTCGCCCAGCAGTTCTATGCGCAATGCCTTCTCCTGATAAGAAGGAAAAACCTCTACCACATCCCCGCGGACTCTTATCCTTCCCCTGATAAATTCGTAATCATTCCTCTCGTATTGTATCTTGATTAACTTAGCGATTAATTCATCCCGGGCTACTTCCTGGCCAGCTTCCAGAAAAACCAGCATCCCCTGATAGTCATCCGGGCTGCCTAGATTATAAATACAGGACACCGATGCGACAATCAGGACATCGCGGCGGGACATAAGCGAAGTGGTCGAGGAAAGGCGCAGGCGGTCCAACCTATCGTTAATAGAGGAATCCTTCTCTATATAGGTATCGGTTGAAGGAATATACGCCTCCGGCTGGTAATAATCGTAATAACTCACGAAATATTCCACCGCGTTATGGGGAAAGAATTCTTTAAATTCCGAATAGAGCTGCGCGGCTAAAGTCTTATTATGGGATATAACCAGGGTAGGAAGGTTTAATTCGGCTATAGCGTTGGCTAGGGTAAAAGTTTTTCCAGAGCCGGTGACCCCCAGCAAGGTGTGAAATCTTTCCCCGGAATTAACCGAATCCACCAATTCGCGGATGGCCCTGGGTTGGTCGCCGCAGGGCTTGTAGCCGGAAACCAGCTTGAACTTTTCCATATACTAAAGGATTTCTAAGCTTATATCGACAGACTTTACGGAATGGGTCAATGCCCCCACGGAGATCATATCCACTCCGCAGGAAGCGACTTTTTTGATATTCTTCAGGGTGATATTGCCTGACGCCTCTAGCTTGGGCGATGGGCGATTAGTTTTTGGTGAAAGGTTGTTTCTGATGCTAACGGCCTTCTTCATATCTTTTATGCTCATATTATCCAGCATGATTATATCGGGATTTAATTTCAAGGCGTGCCTAAATCCTGCTAAATCTTCCACTTCTATTTCCGACTTATACCTACGGCCAAGCTGGGTTAACTTCTTGTGCCCGCCTATGACCTTCAGATGATTATCTTTCACCATCACCATTTCATCCAGGCTCAGGCGATGGTTAAAACCTCCGCCTATCCTTACGGCGTATTTTTCTAAAATCCTTAAACCCGGAATAGTCTTACGGGTATCGATTATTTTAACTTTACGGGGCTTAGCTGCCTCCACATATTCCCGGGTAGCGGTAGCTATGCCGGAGAGAAAACTTAAGAAATTAAGCGCCACCCTCTCCGCGGTCAATATGCCCCTGGCCTTCCCTGAAATGCGCGCGATAACCTTACCTTTTTTTACCAAAGCTCCTTCTTTGACCAAGGGCATAAATTTTATTTTTTTGTCCTTCAAGCCGAAGACAACACTGGCCTCGCCCAAGCCGCAGATTACGCAATCTTCTTTAGCCAGGAGGGCCGCGTTGACAAACTTATCCGAAGGAATAACCGCCTCAGTAGTTATATCTCTCGCGCCTATATCCTCGGCAAGGGCATTTATCAAAATATCTTTTATATCCGTTTCCTTAACGCAGCTCATTAAGCATATTCTCCAGGCGTGCTAATTCACTATCCAGCTTCGCCTTACTTTCTTTCTCTTTCTCAACAATATCCTTAGGCGCTCTTTTTATAAAATCGGCATTCTTCAACTGGGCTTCTTTGGACTTTACGATCCTGGTTAAATTCTCTATTTTTCCTTTTATTTTTTTCTGCTCAGCAACGACGTCCAGCAGTCCGCTAAAATGCAGGTATATATCAATATCATCAGCCACTGAACTTATCACCGCGGCCGGCCTCTGGCGGGAACTAAGCAGTTCTAAATCTTCCAGTTTAGCCAGGTTAATAATCAGCCCGGAATTATCATTAATTAACTTTTGTTTTATCTTGGTGTGCGGATAGAGGGAAACTTTTACTTTCTGCTCCGGCTTGACCTCTATTGAGCTGCGCATGTTCCTTATCCCAGTGATGACATTAAATACGCCTTGCGCCTCTAGCTCCAGCTTCTTGTCAATTATCTGCTCCTGGATATGCGGCAAAGGCTGAATCATGATAGAGCCTAGCTCGGGATTAATCCTCTGCCAGATCTCCTCGCTGATAAAAGGCATAAAAGGATGCAGCGCCCTTAAAAACTTTTCTAAGATTTTAAACATCACTACCTGGTTAGCCGGATTTTTTATATCCGCCTTGATCAACTCCAGGTACCAATCGCAGAACTCGTGCCAGAAAAATCCGTACAAGAGGTTCGCCGCCTCATTAAATTTAAAATTATCCAAATCTTTGTTCACTTCTTTTAAGATCGAATAAAACCTGCTTAAAATCCAGCGGTTGACCAGGCTCAAATCTTCTTTTTTAAAAAACACGCAAAGGTCTGTTCTAGTATGCGCGGTGTCCAGGTTCATCAGAATAAATCTGGAAGCATTCCAGATTTTATTGGCGAAGTTCCTGCCCTGCTCGAATCTTTCCTTGGATAAGAATACATCCTGGCCCTGGGCAGTTATGGATATCAGGCTGAAACGCAGGGCGTCTGTCCCGTATTCGTTGATAATCTCTAGCGGGTCAATGACATTCCCCAGGGATTTAGACATCTTCTTGCCTTCCACATCGCGCACTGTGCCGTGGATATAGACATCTCTAAAAGGTATATCGCCCATGAATTCAAAACCTGCCATAATCATCCTGGCCACCCAGAAAAAAATTATTTCAGGGGCGGTTACCAGCACCGAGGTGGGATAAAAATATTTTAAGTCTTCACTCTCTTTAGGCCAGCTAAATGTGGCAAACGGCCAGAGCCAGGAAGAAAACCAGGTGTCCAATACATCTTCATCCTGTTTAAGGTTGGTTGATTTACATTTAGCGCATGCCGAGGGTTTATCCAGGCTGGCAGTGATTTCTTTACAATCAAAGCAATACCATAAAGGAATGCGATGCCCCCACCAGATCTGCCTGGAGATGCACCAGTCCTGGATATTCTCCATCCAGTTAAGGTAGACTTTTGTCCAACGCGCGGGGTGAAATTTAATCTTCCCTTTTTTAACCGCTTCTATCGCCGGCTTAGCCAGAGGTTTCATTTTCACAAACCACTGTTTGGATAAATACGGCTCGATAATAGTGTGGCAGCGGTAACAATGCCCGGCGGATAACTGGTGAGGCTCGGTTTTTTCTAACAAATCTTTTTCTTTTAAATCTTCCAGGATTACTTCCCTGGCTTCAAACCTGTCCATATCCTTATACTCTCCGGCCAATTCATTCATCCGTGCGTCAGGATACATCACATTTATAAAATCAAGTTTATGCTTTTTACCTAAGGCATAATCATTGGGGTCGTGCGCAGGGGTAACCTTGACCGCTCCGGTGCCGAATTTAGTATCCACCATAGCATCGGCGATTATTTTTATCTCTCTGTTGGCTAAAGGCAGGATAAGGATTTTACCGATATATTTTTTATATCTTTTATCTTTAGGATTAACTGCCACCGCGGTATCGCCAAGCATAGTCTCCGGCCTGGTGGTAGCCACTACCACAAATTCATCGGGGTTATCTTTAAAAGGGTATTTTAAATAATAGAGGTTTCCCTGCAGTTCGTGATGCGGCGCTTCTTCATCGGAAAGCGCGGTCTGGCAACGCGGGCACCAGTTAATCACCTTATTATCCTGATAAATCAGCCCCTTGTCCCAGAGGGTAATAAATACATTCATTACCGCTTTTGAATATTCCTCGTCCATGGTGAAGCGGGTCCTGGGCCAGTCGCAGGAAGAACCTAATTTTTTCAGCTGGCGGATAATGGTTGAGCCGTATTGCTCTCTCCACTGCCAAACTCTCTCAATAAATTTTTCCCTGCCTAGATCATGTCGCTTGAGGCCTTCTTTGGCAATGGATTTCTCTACAACATTCTGAGTGGCAATACCGGCGTGGTCAGTCCCCGGCATCCAGAGCGATTCCTCGCCCTTCATCCGGTGATACCTGATTAAAATATCCTGGATAGTATTATTCAGGGCATGGCCCATATGCAGGATTCCGGTAACATTAGGAGGGGGAATAACTATACAGAATGGCTTTTTAGCGGGATTTGCTTTTGCCGCGAATAATTTCTTCTCTTCCCAAAAGCTGTAAAGCTTATCTTCGGTTTCCTTGGGGTTATATCGGGTTGGGATATCATTCATCGTTAAACTTTTCATAAAGGCACTGTAGAATCTCTAGCTTATCTCCATCAAACCAAAATAAATCACACCATATGCATTTATCTATTGGGAAAGGAGTAATTATGGAACCGGCTTTTTGGACAAATTTTTCCCATTGGGCTGGAGTAGAACTATCTATAAATTCGGCCCATTTCAAAAATACCCTATGCATTTTCTTCTGGCAAAAAGGACAGCCTATTGTCATTGGAGTGCCAACTATTTGTTCTTTTATTATAATTTTGCTATCCTGTTTTAACAGAGAGGCTTTTCTGATTACTTCTTCTGAAAAATGTTTTTCTTCCCTAAATAAGATACGAAAGACATCGGTTCTTTTTACTAAAAATCTTTTGCAAAAAACACAGCGCCAAACAGTTGTTCCTTCATAATCAATTTCTTCTAAACCATGATGACAATTTGGACAGCTGTAGCCGGAAGTAACAGTATCAGAAGATTTAAATATATTTTTTAATTCATTATCCTGGTAAGCAATCTTTGCCTTATCTTCTCCCTCTCTGCGCACCCAGAAATAAGGTTTTAGCCAATCTAATTTAAGAAGCCCTGATAAATCAAAAGGGCCCGTCCATTGATTATCCGGATTAGATATATACCATTTATTTCCCTGTGAAGAAAGCGTAGGCGGAGTTTCTTTAGAAGAATAATTTTCTTCTTTAACTAAACCTTCCTCTATAAATTTAATATCTTTACCCGCGATACCCAATAAGACTTCAATTCTTTTTTTAATAGGCGGATGGGTAGAGAGCATATCTGCCAAGAATCCCTCCCTCTCGTCCCAGAATCGGCGTTGCGGGCTCATGATAAATATGGAAGATAATTCATCTCCGCTTATCCCCTCTCCTTTCCAGCCCCGGGAAATTATATATAATGCTTCTGCCAAACTTATAGGGTCGCGTGTAAGCCGCGCAGAAATGGCATCTGCGCGATATTCTCTCTGGCGGGAAATACACATATTCACAAGGTAATTTATGGAACGGGTAATAGCAAGGATCAGATAAATCAGAGAAAAGTTAATTCTTTTTAATAACGCGCTGTAAAGCTCAAAGAGCGAACAGGCAACTGTTGCCGATAAACAATCACCGCTGATAATATGCGCTACTTCATGCCCGATTACCGCCTGAAGCTGCCGGCGATTAAGCTTAGCCAATAAACCTTCGGTCACTCCGATAACCTGCCTGCCATTGGAATCGGCTATTGCAAAGGCGTTTAAAGCTGACACGGGAATCACGCAAGATTCAAATTTAACGCCTCCGCAGGCAATAGAAATCTCGTCAATTACATTTTTTAATACCTGGTGGTACCTGTCCTGGATATCCAGCTGCTCTACTTTAAGAATTCCCAATATTCTCTCAACAAGCTGAAATTGAGAAAAACTCCAATGCATAAACCCTACAAAAAAAGAAATTACCAAAATTATTGAAAGTTCTTTAAATGTTGATAACCGCGAGAGAAAAGCTGGAAGGACATTAGGATTAAACGCTAAGAGAGAGAAATTCTTTATTACTAACCAAATACTCAAAAAGGTTAAAAAATAAAGAGCCACTAAAAAAGCGAATAAAAATCCGATACTCCAATTTTTCTGGCGTTCAATCTCAAAAAATGAATAAGGCATTACCTATTAAAATTTTACTTTTGGCGCCTCACGATGCGTCGGCTCTTCTATTTCAAAAAAGTCCTCTTTTTTAAAATTAGTCAATGCGGCAACAAGGTTACTGGGAATGCTCTTAATTGCGGTGTTATAAAACATTACCTCATCGCTATAATATTGGCGCGCAAAAGAGATTTTATTTTCAGTCGTAGTTAACTCTTCATGGAGCTTGAGCATATTCTGATTTGCCTTGAGGTCCGGATAGTTTTCAACAACTGCGAATAGTGAACGCAGGCTGGCAGTCAAAAAATTTTCTGCTTCTGCCTTATCTTTTACGGCAGTTGCCTGCATTGCCTGGGTCCTGGCTTTAATTACTTCTTCTAAAGTTTGCCTCTCATGCGCTAAATACCCCTTAGCCACCTCCACTAGATTGGGAATTAAATCATACCTTCTTTTCAACTGCACATCAATCTGGGACCAGGCATTCTTGACCCTCTGCTGCAACATCAGTAATCTATTATAAGTCAAGATAAACCCCATTACCAACGCCCCTAACAAAATATAAAGTGTATACGACATCTTTCTTCCTTTCTGTCCGCGCCTAACGGACTTTATCCTTCAGCAACTTATACTCAACGCTGTCTACTAATGCCTCCCAGCTGGCTTCGATAATATTCTCATGCACTCCGATAGTGCTCCAGGAGTCTTTTTCATCCTGCGATTGGATAAGGACACGCACCCGCGACGCAGTCCCCGCCTTTTCATCCAATACCCGCACCTTAAAATCTGAAAGATGCATCTTGGATAAAGTAGGATAAAAATCACGCAGGGCTTTACGAAGAGCATTATCCAACGCGTTGACCGGGCCGTCGCCGTCAGCAGCAGTATGTTCTTTTACCCCTTTTACCTTTACCTTAATTATCGCCTCGGAGGTGATCTTCTTGCTCCCCTCTTTCTCTACCACTACGCGAAAGCCCTCTAATTCAAAAAACTTACTGTATTTTTTCAGGGCCTTCTTCATTAACAATTCAAAAGAAGCTTCCGCGGCCTCAAAATGATAACCCTTATGCTCTAAATCCTGGATAAGCTTCAAGATTTTCTTTGTCTTAGGGTCTTCCTTGTTTAAATCAAACTCCATGGCTTTTGCCCGCAGTATGATCCCGGTCTTTCCGCCCAACTCCGAAATAAGTATCCTGCGGCGGTTGCCTACAAGGTGCGGGTCAATATGCTCATAGGATTGCGGGTTCTTCATCACCGCGTTTATGTGCATCCCGCCTTTATGGGCGAAAGCCGAATCACCGACGAAAGGCTGGTCATTCCTGATACGCATATTGCTTATTTCGCTGATAAAATGCGACACATGGGCCAGCTCTTTTAAATTCTGGCCACTGATACAGTCAATCCCCAATTTTAATTTCAGGCCGGCGATAATCGGAATAAGGTCGGCGTTGCCGCAACGTTCGCCATAGCCGTTAATCGTGCCCTGGACCATGCTGCATCCGGCTTCAACCGCGGCAATGGAATTGGCGATAGCTACTCCGGCGTCATTATGGCAATGGATTCCCAAATCTACATCGATAAACGGCCTGATTTCCGCAAGCACCTTTAAAAGCTGTAAAGTCAGCGTGCCGCCGTTAGTGTCACAGAGGCAGATCGCCTTTGCCCCGGCTTCCTGGGCGTCAAGTAAACACTTGAGGCTGTATTCCCTGTTTGCCTGGTAAGCGTCAAAGAAATGTTCCGCGTCATAAAAAACAGTAAGGCCTTTGGAAACAAGAAAACCGATAGTATCTTTAATCATCTCCAGGTTTTCTTCAAGGCTTACCTTCAATACATCATTGATATGCAGGTCCCAGGTTTTTCCTACGATAGTAATGATCTTTGCCCCGGACCTGACCAGCGCCCTGATATTATTATCCTGCTTGGCTGATAAATTCTGCCTGCGGGTCATGCTGAAAGCTACAAGTGCGCTGTATTTAAGCCGCAGCTTCAACATCTTCTTAAAAAACTCCATATCCTTGGGATTAGAACCCGGCCAGCCGCCCTCAATATAATGTACGCCTAATTTATCCAATTCCTGGGCAATGCGGATTTTATCGGTCACAGAGTAAGAAATACCCTCGCCCTGAGAGCCATCACGCAAAGTCGTATCGTATAGAAATACTTTAGGCATATTAACCTCCTAAACCAAACTTACTATGCAACGCCTTGACCGCTGTTTCGGCAAATTTCTTTTTTATAATGCAGGAGATGCTTATATCCGAAGTGGAAATCATTTCGATATTGATCTTATTCTTTGCCAGTATATCGAACATATGCGCAGCTACCCCGGGATGGGATTTCATCCCCACGCCGACGATAGATACCCTGGCTATATCCACATCCTCTAAAACCTCTCCTGACTTGATCGCCTTGGCAACTTTCCTGGTGATCTTCAAGGTCTTCTGGGCTTCCGCCTTAGTCACGGTAAAAGATATATCGGTCTGGCGGATATGGCTGACATTTTGGACTATCATATCCACATTCACGCCGTTACTGGATAATTCCTTAAATATCTTTGCCGCCACCCCCGGCTTGTCAGGGACATCGCAGACGGTTATCTTGGCTTCATTTTTATTCAGGGTTACCCCGGTTACGACTACATCTTCCATTCTCTTGACCTCCTTGATAATCATGGTGCCGGAACTTTCAGAAAAAGATGAACGCACATGGATAGGCACATCAAATTTCTTGGCTACTTCGATGGAACGCGCCTGCATCACCTGCGCCCCCAAAGAAGCCATCTCCAGCATTTCATCATAAGTGACTGCCGCTAATTTTTTTGCTCTTTGCTCTATGCGCGGGTCGGTAGTATATATTCCTTCCACGTCAGTGTAAATTTCGCATTCAGAAGCTTTAAGTTCTTTTGCCAATGCCACCGCGGTCAGATCAGAACCGCCTCTGCCTAGAGTGGTGATATCCTGGTTTAAAGTGACTCCCTGGAATCCGGCTACGATAACAATCTTTCCTTTAGTTAATTCCTCTTTTATTTTATCGGCGTTTATCTTTATGATCCTGGCCCGGGTATGGCTGGTATCGGTAATAATCCCCACCTGCGCTCCGGTGAAGGATATGGCCTCAAACCCCAGCTTGTGTATAGCCATAGCCAAAAGCGCTACCGAAATCTGCTCTCCGGTTGACAAAAGCATATCCATCTCCCGGTCTGAAGGGTCGGCGTTGATCTTGCTTGCCAACTCAATCAACTCATCGGTAGTATCTCCTAACGCGGAGACTACCACTACCAGGTCATAACCTTTTTTCCTGTAGCTTACTACTCTCTTGGCGACATTCTGTATCCGTTCGACATTGGCTACCGAAGAGCCTCCGAACTTTTGCACGATTAAACCTTTATGCATCTTTTCTTCTCCCAAATAAATCTAGACCTCAGCGGTTTTAATAAAAAACTCCAGCAGTTCATGGCCGTTGTTAAAATAGAGGTCTGATTTTTCCGCTTCTTTTTCGCTGTAATTTAAAAATCCCCTGGCAATGATCCCCTTCCCGAAAACACCAAAGAGGACCGGTTCGGCGGTGTGAGTTTTAACCGCGACCGGCGTGGCATGGTCAGGAAGCACCAATACCCGGAAATCTCCTTTGCGCTTAAATGCCTCTAATATCGTGCCCACCACCAGCTGGTCAAACCTTTCAATAGCGGTAATTTTTTCCCTGAGGTCGCCGTTGTGGCCGGCCTCATCAGGCGCCTC
>CAYPRG010000010.1:0-5480 GCA_964413025.1 uncultured Planctomycetales bacterium | reverse complement strand
CTTACGGGAATCTTCCATTAATTTTATCAGGACTTCCGCGTTATCCCCCCTGGGCAGATTTTTTGATATGCTCTGGCCGGTTATATCATGCGGCGGCCTGCATTTTAAATCTTCCAGCTTCTGCTCAGCTCCCCGTTTCACCAGCATCAGGTGCCTGTAACTTATCCCGGGATAAAACTTGATCCTGTTGGTCCCTAAATTCTGGTCGATGAACTTTATTATTATCTGGGCTTCTTTAGAACTGATGTGCCCGGCGCTGTAATCGGTAAGAATATCCCCGGAAGCAGTTATCAGGTTGCAGCGGAAAGCCACATCATCTTCCTCTAAATCTACGCCCAAATTCGCCGCTTCTAAAGGCCCCCTACCGGTGTAAAACTTCTGCGGGTCATAACCCAGGATGGAAAGATTAGCCACGTCTGAAGCAGGGCTCATCTTATCCGGGATTGTCCTTACCCTGCCCAGCCTGCCGTGCTTGGCGATAAAATCCATATTCGGAGTGCGCCCTGCCTCCAAAGGCGTGCGCTCTTCAAGCTCCTTTACCGGATAATCCGCCATCCCATCGCCGACTAAAACTATATATTTCATATTTAAAATTTTACCTCAGGGACTGCCTTTGCTTTTTCTTCAGCCTGAAAATATTCCGTGGCTACTTTATACCCAAATATACCCGCAACAAAATTACCGGGGAACTTGCGCACCGCGATATTGTAATCCCTTACCGCGCCGTTATAACGCATCCTCTCTACCGCGATACGGTTTTCCGTGCCTGATAATTCATCCATAAGTTTCAAAAAAGTCTGGTCGGCTTTCAGGTTAGGATAATTCTCCACCACCAGAAGCAGCCTTGACAATGCCGCATCCATTCCTGACGCAGCATTGACTTTTTCTGCCACACTGCCTGCCTTTGCCCATTGAGAACGCGCGTTAGTTACATCTTCAAACAAGGTCTTTTCGTGCGTGGCATAACCTTTGACGCTATTGACTAAATTGGGAATAAGGTCATTACGCCTCTGCAGCTGGTTTTCCACCTGCGCCCAGTTAGCGTTAATGGTTTCATGCTTTAAAACAATGCCGTTATATATCGTAATCAAAGATCCGATTGCGATTATCACTATTACTACTAAAACAATAAGAAAATTTTTCATCCTTCTACCCTCCTATTAAAAACCTCCGCCGGCGCCGCCGCCTCCACCGCCGCCTCCACCGAATCCACCGCCACCACCGCTAAAACCACCGCCGCCGAAACCGCCCCTTGAATAACTTCCGCCGTAACTCTGCGGCCCGAAAAAACTCCCCCGTTTACCGCGGGAAAGATTATGCCAATACCTGTATCTGAATACCAGAGAAGCAATGTAACCAAGTATGACTAGAATCCCTAAAACCGGAGAAAAACTAAAAAAAGACGCAGCGAATATTAATGTAAAAGGAAGCCCGATAATAAAAGGCCACGGCAGATTCCAGATAAAGAAAAATAAAGGCACGAAGATATACAGGAAAAACGGCGCCTCCTGATTTCTCTTCTTGAGTTTAACTTTTTCTAAACCGCCTATTTCTCTCTTGGCATCCTGGGCAATCACTTTAGCGATTGCTGCCACGCCGTAATAAAACCCTTCTCCGTATTTGCCTTGCTTGAAATACGGCGCTATGTAATTACGCCCGATTTCGCCGCAAAGCCCGTCAGGTAAAATACCTTCTACCCCGTATCCGGTCTCGATACGCCAGCGCCTTTCGCGGACAGCCAAAAGCAGTAATACTCCGTTATCCTTACCCTTCTTCCCCGGCTTCCAATTATCAAAGAGCAGCCTGGCATACCCTTTTTCATCGTAGGGAGCGATTGACTCAATACTGACAACCGCTATCTCTGCCGAAGTTTTTTCTTCCAGCTCCCGGATCAGATCCGATATTTTACTCCGGTATTCGTCAGAGATTACACCCGCGAAATCATTTACCCAGCCATAGGCTTGAGGGACTTCCTGCGCGGATAAAACACCGCAGCAGATAAAGATGATGAATAATGCCGGCAAGCATCGTTTATACATTAAGGGAAAGCTTTTCCAGCTCTTTTACAAAAGCAAAAAACAAAGCCTCTATTTCCCCGCTGCTTAATTTTAAGTTATTATTTTTGGCGGATAAAATCTTCTTTAGGCCCGCCGTATCCATATCAAATTCCCTGCCCAGCTCATTTAAAATATCTTCCTTTAAATACGGCGGGGTCCTGCCTTTCAACCTGATTAGATTCCTCAGGATGTGTAAGCTGGAATTAAAAGACTTGAAAAGCAGTTCCTTCAGCGCGTTCTTATCTGCCGTTGAGAGATAATTCTTCTTAACATTTATTACCTTAGCTTTTAATTCCTGCTCGCATTGAAAACGCAGGTTTTTCAAATCAACCTCGAAGCCGGCCAATACATCCTTACCGTAGATTACCGAATAATTCTCTTTCATATCCAGGAATTCAATCGGAAAAACATCGGTTGAGCTGCTGATATAATCCTCGGTAAAAAACAGCGGGCTTAAAATTTTAAATTTGCCTGCCGAAAGTATCTTAGAAATCCTGGCCAAGTTTTCTAAACCTGTATTATCAAGGATAACCAGTAAATTTATATTTGAATGTTTACCGGTAAATTCACCGCTGGCCGCGCTTCCGTAAAGAATGACCGAAATCAACCCTTCCCGATAGGTCTCTTTTACTGCCTTGGTAAAAAGCTCAAGTATATTCGTATATTTTTGGGGTAGATTTATTTTTTCCATCGAGCACCTCATGGTTTATCTATTTAGCGAAGCCCTGATCGCTGCAACTAACTCTTTAGCCAGGCTAGACTTATTTTTTAACCGCCTGCTTACGCGGTTATTACTAATAATATAGGCCTGGTATTGATTTTTCCTAAAGCTGTTAGCCACTGCCAGGTCAACCCCGGAACGCTTAATCAGGCCTTCCGCTCCTTTAATCAGCTGGTTTTTCCCTGCCTCAGGCTCAAATTTAAATCCCACTAAAAAAACAGAGGCGTCAATCTTCTTTACCAAATCTATAATCTTTACTGTAGGCACCAACTTCAACTGCCAGGCCTTTTTATCTGACTTGACCTTTTGGCTGCAAACCACAGCAGGTTTATAATCAGAAACCGCAGCTGAATGAATCACCGCGTCATATTTATGAGAACGCAATTCCCTGGCGATTATATTTTTTAACTCATCAAAGAACCTGAAACGCAGCAGCCTTATATTCTTACCTAAGCAACAAACTCCTATAGACCCCAATAACAGCGTAACAGAAGCGCCCAAACACGCTAATTCACGGGCTAAAATAATTCCGGTCTCTCCTGTCGCGGTATTGCTGATGACCCTGACTTTATCTATAGCAACCCATGTAGGGCCGGCGGTAATCAAAATTCTTTTGTTTATTAAATTTCTAGTTTTGCTAGTAGCCAATTTCTTTTAATACCGCCTTCAGATTGGATTTCACTACTCTTGGCTTTTTCACACTCTTTATCGCCCTGTCCGGGTCCTTCAGGCCGTGGCCGGTGAGGATGCAAACCACCTGCGCTCTCCTGCGTAAATCCTGGGCCATACGCTTAAAATAACCTTTTTTAGTCAACTTCAAAAGCCCGGCAATGGAAGCCGCGGAAGCCGGCTCCACAAATACCCCTTCTTTCATTGCCAATAATTTATATGCCTCGATAATCTCATTATCGGAAACCATATCAATCAATCCGCCGGATTCCTCGCGCGCCACAGCTGCTGTTTTCCAGCTTGCCGGATTGCCGATACGTATGGCTGTGGCGATTGTCTCCGGATTTTCAATAGGATGGCCCCTGACAATAGGAGCCGCGCCCTCTGCCTGAAAACCCAGCATTCTGGGAAGCCTTTTGATTATCTTTTTCTGGTGGTATTCTTTGTACCCTTTCCAGTAAGCGGTAATATTACCGGCATTCCCCACCGGCATAACCTGAAAATCAGGCGCTTCGCCCAGGTAATCGCAGATTTCAAAACTTCCGGTCTTCTGGCCTTCAATACGGTAAGGATTTAAAGAATTCACTAAAGTTATAGGATACCTTGAAGTAATCTCCCTGACTAAATCCAAAGCATCGTCGAAATTTCCGTTTACCGCTATCACTTCCGCGCCGTGGATAAGCGCCTGGCTAAGTTTCCCCAGGGCAATCGCGCCGCGTGGTATGAGCACTATGCATTTGACTCCGGCGCAAGCCGCGTATGCCGCTGCTGAAGCCGAGGTATTGCCGGTAGAAGCGCACATCACTGCCTGAGCGCGTTCTTCGCAGGCCTTAGAAATAGCCAAAGTCATGCCCCTGTCTTTAAAAGACCCTGTGGGATTCAGGCCTTCGTATTTCAAATAAACGTCTATATTTTTACCGACGAGCCCGCTTAAATATTTAGCGTGTATCAAAGGCGTATTGCCTTCATTTAACGTGACTACGGGCGTTTTGGCCGTTACAGGCAGGTATTTTTTATATCTCCAGATTACTCCCTGATACCTCACACTTCCTCCATTCGTATCGCTACCGACTTCTGTTTGATTATCGCCAGGCGGTCAATAACTTCAAGTGCCGCCCGTAAATTCTTTTCCTTGGCGTCATGGACCACCATAACTATCGGCACAATTTGCGCCCTGCGTTTTTCTTTCTGGCTGACAGAAGCAATGCTGATTCCGAATTTAGCCAGCACACCGGAGATCTTGGCCAACACACCCGGCTTATCTACGGTCATAAAACGAATATAGTAACGGCTCTCAATTTCATCTATCCGCCGCAGTTTTTTTACGGATTTATCCAGTGCTACATTTAAAGTCGGCCTAAAGAGTCCTGCCTTGATATCCTGGGTCAAGTCCACTAAATCAGAAACTACCGCTGAGGCAGCGGATAATTGCCCGGCGCCCGGCCCGTAAAACAAAAGGTTGCCCGCCAGGTCGCTGGAAACATATATGGCATTAAATACTCCGGTTACCGAAGACAATAGATGGCTCTGCGGTATAAGAGTAGGATGCACCCTGACCTCCAGCTCGTCTGCCTCTTTCTTGGCGATAGACAATAATTTTATCTGGAAACCTAATTCCTTGGCGTAATTGATATCAGCTAAAGAAACCTGAGAGATACCCTCGATAAAGACATCCTCCAGGCTTACCAGCCTGCCGAAACAAAGATAAGTAAGCAATACCAACTTATGCGCCGAATCCATCCCCTCAATGTCCAAAGTAGGGTCCTTCTCGGCAAAACCTTTTAACTTGGCATCGTTCAAGGCGTCAGCAAAACTGCAGTTATCTCCCGACATCTGGGATAATATAAAATTAGAAGTGCCGTTTACAATACCATAGATACCGGAAAACTTATTAGCCACCAGGCCTTCACGGATAGATTTTATAATCGGGATACCCGCGCCCACCGAAGCTTCAAAGTATATACTCTTTCCGCGGTCCGCGGCCATAGCAAACAACTCTTTACCTTCCCGGGCCAGGAGCGCTTTATTGGCGG
>CAYPRG010000009.1:9284-17939 GCA_964413025.1 uncultured Planctomycetales bacterium | reverse complement strand
GTTTTTCTTTTTCCATGTAAATCCTGTTCCTCTTGATTAATCCATCCCAATCTACCAGGCCGGCGTCAAATTCCGGGCCATCTACGCAGCTGAATTTAGTCTCACCCCCCACATCTACCCGGCAGCACCCGCACATCCCGGTGGCATCCACCATCAGGGCATTAAGGGAAACCACTGTTTTGACTTTAAAATTATTAGTGGCCTGGGCTACTTTCTGCATCATCGGAATAGGGCCGACGGCGTAAACCAAGCCGTATTTTTCTCCCTTTAATAACTCGGTTAATATATCGGTAGTAAATCCTTTTCTTCCGCATGAACCGTCATCTGTAGTGATGTAAAATTTATCGGATGCGGCCTTTAACTCCTCTTCCAGGATCAATAGTTCTTTTGTCCTTGCCCCTAATATAGTAGTAACCTGATTTCCTTCCTGCTTGAATGCCCTGGCCACCGGATAGATTTCCGCAATACCTACCCCGCCTCCTACCAGGATTACCTTGCCGTAATTTTTAATCTCAGTAGGATGGCCTAAAGGCCCGGCCAGAGCGTATAAAGAATCGCCTGGCTCAAACTTTCCTAAGAGCTTAGTAGTTAAGCCTGCCTCCTGAAAAATCAAACTGATTGTTCCTTTCTGGCTGTCAGTATCTACTACTGTCAGGGGGATCCTCTCTCCTTCAGGTGAAACCATAAGCACCACAAACTGGCCCGGCTTTACTTTTTCAGCAATATCAGGAGATATAACCTCCAGCCTGAAGACTTTAGCCCCTGGATTGTCGGTTAAAATTTCTTTTTTTACTATTTTCATGGTATTTCCCAATAAAAAAGACGTCCGCCTATATCTTTTGGACGTCTTTGTCCCTAATATAAATTTGTTAGAATAATAACATAAAAAACTGCTTTGTCAAAGATTTTTTTTGGGATTCTTTTCCTTTAATTCTCTGGCCAGGATAATCGCCTCGGCAATCTCCTTCATGGTCTTGCGGGAATCCATGCTCTGTTTTTGCATCAGCCTAAAAGCCTCAGAAGGAGTAATATTAACTTCCTGGGAGAGAATATCTTTTGCCCGCTCAATGAGCTTGCGGGTAGTCAACGCCTCTTCAGCGCTGCGCGCCCTTAAATCCAACTCCGCGTTTTCAATGGCTACAGCTGCCTGATTAGCCAGGGCAGTCAGGACCTCTAATTCCGGCTTTGTGAATTTATGTTTTTTAGAGGTGTAACAGTTAAGCACCCCGATTACTCTCCCTTTTACCGCCAGAGGAACGCTGGCTAACGAACAAAGGCCTTCTTTTGCCGCAATTGCCATATTCATGTAGCGGCTGTCTTTCTTAACGTCTAAAATGCAGATCGTATTATTCTCTTTGGCAACTATGCCGGCAATTCCTTCTCCCAGCTTTACATTCGGCTTCTTATTATACGCCTCGGATATCGACTGGGTGGCCCTGACCACCAATTCTTTCTTTTCCGGGTCCAGCAACATCAAAGAGCAAATCTTGGAATTCATTATTTCCGCGGTAACCTGGACAACCAACCGCAGGAGTTCCCCCAGATATAGCCCCGATGTAATCAGATTAGCTACTTTAGAAAGCGCTTCAATCTGCTTTAGATAAATTTGATAACTCTTTTTATCTGCTGCCATAATCTTACAGGGTCGGTAGATATTTATCTATTTCGTATTGGGTGACCTGGGCCTTATATTCATTCCATTCCATTTTTTTGTTGCGGATA
Source organism: uncultured Planctomycetales bacterium (assembly GCA_964413025.1). Lineage (GTDB taxonomy): Bacteria > Omnitrophota > Gorgyraeia > Gygaellales > Profunditerraquicolaceae > CAYPRG01. Next base: position 16,217 of record CAYPRG010000009.1, on the reverse strand, counting down.
AAATACTCAAATAACTTTTCTCCAAAACATTCTCTGACCACCCTGCTTTTTTCGGTGAGTTTGATTGCTTCCAGCAAGTCTTCCGGCAGCGAATCAATTCCGGCTTTTTCTCTTTCCGCCTCGCTCATATGATAGATATTATCATTTGCCGGAGCGGGCAATTTATATTTATTTTTCATACCCTCTAATCCGGCGGCCAACATAATAGAGAAAGCCAGATAGGGGTTACATGCCGGGTCAGGAGAACGGTATTCAATCCTGGTGGCCTTTTCTTTTCCCGGTTTATACATCGGCACGCGGATTAAAGCCGAGCGGTTCATCTGCGCCCAACAGATGTAGACCGGAGCTTCATAACCGGGGACCAGGCGCTTATAAGAATTGACCCACTGGCTGGTAACGGAAGTAATCTCCTGGGTATGTTTCAATAACCCCGCGATATACGATTTTCCCACTTCAGAAAGATGATATTTATCTTTGGGGTCAAAAAAAGCGTTTTTGCTGCCCTTGAATAACGACTGGTGCACATGCATACCTGAACCGTTAATCCCGAAAACAGGCTTAGGCATAAAGGTAGCGTGCAAACCTTTACTTTGGGCGATTTCTTTTACCACCAGCCGGTAAGTCATTACATTATCAGCCATGGTCATGGCATCATTATACCGTAAGTCAATTTCATGCTGGCTGGAAGCCACTTCATGATGGCTATACTCTACGACAATCCCTAAATCCTCTAAGGCGCTTACTGTTTCATTCCTGACGTTCTGAGCCACATCTAAAGGAGTCAAATCAAAATAGCCGCCTTTATCCAGGATGATTGTATTGTTGGGATTATTAAAATAAAAATACTCCAGTTCCGGGCCTACGTTATAGGTATATCCCAATTTACTGGCTCGCAGGAGGTTCTTCTTCAAGACATAACGGGGATCAGCTTCAAAAGGCTTTCCGTCGGGTTTATAAATATCGCAGAACATCCTGGCTACCGGTTGTTCCTTGGATTCCCAGGGAAGTATGGCAAAAGTAGCGGGGTCCGGCCGGGCAATCATATCGGATTCTTCGATACGCGCGAACCCTTCTATGGAAGAGCCGTCAAAACCCATACCGTCTTCTAAAGCCCGGGGCAATTCATCTTTGGTAATAGTAAATCCCTTCAGGAACCCCAGGACATCGGTAAACCATAATCTGATGTACCTTACTTTCTTTTCTTTTACCTGCTTAAACACATCTTTATTTGTCTTAACGCTTACCTTGGCTTTCATCCTTTAATCCTCCGATTTTTGTTTAAAAAAATCCCTATCCTGGCTAAAGCTTCCTTTAAATTTTCAAAGCTTGAGGCATAGGATATGCGGATATAATCTTTTAATTCAGGCCCGAAAGCAGTCCCCGGGACGACCGCCACTTTCTGCTCATGAAGCAGCTTCTGGGCGAAATCTAAACAGCTAAGCCCTGTCTTCTTCACCGACGGGAAAGCATAAAAAGCCCCTTCCGGCCTATCGCAGGCCAATCCCAGCTTGTTTAATCCGTCAACGATAAATTCCCTGCGCCTTCTATATTCACGCTTCATATCATCAACCGACTTCCTCCCTGACTGCAGCGCCTCGCATGCCGCCATCTGGGAAGTTATGGGAACGCACATAATGGTATACTGATGGATCTTGGTCATCGCCGAGATAATCTCGGCCGGGCCGCAGGCAAAACCTATGCGCCAGCCGGTCATAGCATAACTTTTAGAAAATCCGTCAAGATAAACCGTATTGTCCTTTGCCTTGGGGAGTGTAGCAAAATGAGTATGCTCAAAATCATAGGTCAGGTCCCCGTAAACTTCATCGCTTATGCAAAGCACCGAATGCTTCAGGAGGACCTTGTTGATTTCCCCCAATTCCTTTTTAGTATAAGAGACTCCGGTGGGGTTTGTGGGATAATTTAAAATGATTGCCTTGGTTTTCTTATCGATATGTTTTTCTATGGCTCCAGGGGTGAGCTTAAACTTTTGATTCCTGGTATCTATGTATACCGGGATGCCTCCGCACAACTCTGTAACCGGGCCATAAGAAACATATGAAGGGCTGGGAATGAGAATTTTATCGCCGGGGCTGATAATCGTGCGCAAAATTAAATCCACCCCTTCGCTTACTCCTATGGTGATTAAAATTTCTTCGTCCGGGCAATATTCCAGCCCGTATTTATGCTTCAGGAAACGGGATATCTCTAATCTCAGCTTATAGAGCCCTTTGTTTGAAGTATAAGAAGTAAACCCTTCCTCCAAAGAATAGATGCCTGCCTCGCGTATCTGCCAGGGAGTGACAAAATCCGGCTCCCCCACGCCCAGAGAAATAACTTCTTTCATCCCGAGCACCAAATCAAAAAATGCGCGGATGCCGGACGGCTGCATCTCTTCTACTTTTTTTGCAATAAAATTTTTCATCTTAATACGATATCGCTATCCTCTTGTTTTCTTCCTTGTGTTTTAAGATCACCCCGTCTTCCTTATATTTCTTTAACATGAAATGGGTAGTCGTTCCTCTGACATTCTCCAGGCAGGAAAGCTTTTCCGCGACAAAGCTGGAGACGGTATGGATATTTTTCCCCTCAATCACTACTAAAAGGTCATAGGTACCGGAGATAAGGTAACAGCTTGAGACTTCCGGGAAGGAATATATACGCTCGGCAATCCTGTCGAAGCCGGCGTCCTTTTGGGGAATAATACTGACTTCTATCAGAGCCCTGACTTCGCTATCGGTATCCCTGATCAATTCTTTATTTATCACCGCTTTATATTTTAAGATCACTCCTTCTTTTTCGTATTTCTTTATCGCCTCTTTTATTGCCTGGGGCTTTTTCTTCAGCAATTTGGCGACTTCTTCCGGAGTTAACCGCGCATCCTTCTCTAATACCTCTAATATTTCGTCCATATCACCCTCCCTGTGTCAAATATTACAAACCTTCGGACCGGACCTTTTATGCCCGGAATTATTAACCATTTTCTTAACCTTTGCCACCGCGCCTTTTGCCGATAGCTGTTTCCTGTCATTAGCCATGCGTTCCAGTATATCGTCTAATTCATTGTAGGTTATGCCCATCTCGCCTTCATCAGTCTGGCCATGCCAAAGGCCGGCAGAAGGAGGCTTATTGATGATATTTCCGGGTATCCCCAATTCTTCAGCTAATGCCCTTACCTGTTTTTTTAATAATCCGCCTATCGGCAGGATATCAACTCCTCCATCGCCATGCTTGGTAAAATAACCAACCATAAGCTCTGATTTATTGCCTGTGCCGCAAACCAGATAATTCAGTTTATTGGCAAAATAATAGAGGACGAGCATCCTTAAGCGCGGCTTAAGATTATTTTTGGCCAAACCTTTTGATGGAGGCAGAATTTTTAATAAATTATTGTATACCCCGGACAAATCAATTATTTCTGTTTTAATCTTAAACTTCCTGGCCATGGCCATGGCATCCTCTGAATCCGAAGAATGAGATTCACAAGGCAGGATCAAAGCCAGGAGACTGTTCCTGCCTACTGCTTTTTTTACCAGGGCCGCGACCACGCAGGAATCTATGCCTCCGGAGAGCCCCATTACAATACCTTTTGCCTTGGCCTGAACGACTTGCCTTTTAATCCAGCTGATTATCCTGCTGCTCATGGAAAATTTGAGTTTAACGGCGTGCATTTTATGATTAACAAATGATTATATAACAGTAAAAGTGCGGGGTCAAGGAGATATTAGGGCTTATCCGGGGCGCCCTTGCAGGCATTAACACAAACGCCGCAAACATACTGGTCGACTAAGCGCTGTTTCTGGAATTCCTTTAATTTTTCAAAACACCTGATATGGTCAAAATCCAGCGGGTTTTCTTTTATTGCCCCGCAAGGGCAAATCTCGATACAAATACGGCAGCTCCGGCAATCTTTTTTCAGGGGTTTATCTGTTTTTAAAGGCATATCAGTAAGGACGGAAACCAGGCGGAATTGACTACCCAGTTCCGGATTGACCAGTAGATTATTCCTGCCTATCCAGCCCAAACCGGCCAGGACACCCAGCTCTTTATGCGAAAGATGGGCCTTTTGATTCTCCCAGTCCAGAATCTGGGAAGCAGGTATCGGCAAGGAGAGAAATCCTTTCTTCTGTATATAATTAGCCATTTTAAAGGCTGCCTGGTCCAGAAATGCGTTTGCTGTCCGGTAATGATGAAAATAGAGCCGGGTGGGAACCTGAGAGATTTCTTCTAAAATACTCCCTGATAATCTTACACCCAGGCAAACTGCATTATTCAGTTTCTCTAAAATTTGCGGGGAGATCCGGAAATTATTTTTAATATCTTTAATATCCGCCACCCCGAATAAATCCAGGCCCGCTTCAACGGATAATTTTTTAAGAGCGGAATAGTTTTTATGGTTTTGCATTTAATTTTTTTAAATAGACCATCAGTATGGAAATTGCCGCCGGGGTAACTCCTGAAATCCGCGATGCCTGGCCCAGATTAAGCGGCTTAAATCTGTTTAATTTTTCTTTGATCTCCCGGGAGAGGCCGTTTACAGCCGTATAGTCTAAATCCTGAGGCAGTTTTATTACTTCCAAATTCCTGAATTTTTCCACATCTTTAAGCTGCCTCTGGATGAAACCAGCATATTTTACCTCGATTTCCACTTGCTGGGAAGCGAATTCCGGAACTTCTAATTTGATATTCAGGTTTCTGAGATTCTCTAGGTTTAATTGCGGCCTTCTTAAGAGTTCCTCCAGGGTCGCTGGTTTCTTTATCGAAGAGGTATTGAAATCGCTTAATCGCAGATTGACTTCTGGCGAGGGCTTCAACCGGGTATTTTTTAAAAATTTAATCCCTGCTTTTACTGCCTCTATTTTTTCCTGCGTCCTTTGATAATCTTCTTTGCTCACTAATCCTATTTCATAGCCTGTTTTTCTTAAACGCATATCCGCGTTATCTTCGCGCAAAATCAGGCGATACTCCACCCGCGAAGTAAACATACGATAAGGTTCATTTGTGCCCTTGGTGGTCAAGTCATCAATTAATACTCCGATATAACTGGAGGAGCGGTCTAAGATCAAAGGATTTTTATTTTTTACGCGCAAGGCCGCGTTAATCCCGGCGACCAGGCCCTGGGCCGCTGCCTCCTCGTATCCGGTAGTGCCGTTGATCTGGCCGGCAAAATACAGATTCTTGATTAATTTTGTCTCTAGCGACGGATACAGCTGAGTAGGATCTGATACGGTATGCTCTATGCCATAACCAAAACGGATTACCTTCACATCTTCTAAGCCTTCAATAGAATGTAATATCCCCAGCTGCACATCCTCGGGCAAACTTGTAGATAAGCCGTTAGGGTAAATCTCGTCTGTTTCTAACCCTTGAGGCTCTAAAAATATCTGGTGCCTTTCCTTGTCGCGGAACTTCACAATTTTATCTTCTACGGAAGGGCAATACCTTACCCCGGTTGCCTTGATAATCCCCGAGTAAAGCGGAGAACAATCCAAGTTATCCAGGATGATTTTATGAGTATTTTGATTGGTGTAAGTAAGGTAACAGAAAATCTGTTCCCGGGCCAGCTTTCCGGTGGAAAAAGAAAATGACCGCGGGAATTCATCGCCTTTTTGCGGGGCGAGCCGGGAAAAATCTATTGTATTTTTATCCAGCCGCGGGCAAGTGCCGGTTTTAAATCTAAGCAGGTTAAAACCCAACTCTTTCAAATTACCTGCCAGGCCTTGGCTTGCCTGTTCATCTATCCTGCCCCCGCTAAAAGATTTCAAACCCACATGTATCAGTCCGTCAAGAAATGTCCCCGGGCAGATTACGACAGAGGAAGAATTTATCTGGTTTCCGTCTGCGGTAACCACGCCTCTTATCTGCCCATCTTCCACCAGCAATCTTTTTACTTCCGATTCGTTTATGCCAAGGTTATCCTGTTTCTCAACGATGCCCTGCATATATTTCTGGTAGTTGTACATATCTACCTGGGCCCGCGAGGACTGCACTGCCGCTCCCTTAGAGGCATTAAGCATCCTGAACTGAATGCCGCAGGCATCCGTGGCAATAGCCATCTGCCCTCCTAAGGCATCTATTTCTTTTACCAACTGCCCTTTGCCCACGCCACCGACTGCCGGGTTACAACTCATCAATCCTATAGTCTGGCGCTTCAGGGTCATGATTAAAGTTTTTAAACCCATCCGGCTAGAAGCCAAAGCCGCCTCAATACCGGCATGCCCTGCGCCGATAACTATCACATCATAATGATCCATAATTATTCCTAGGGACGGTTCTCAAAACAAAGCTAAAGTGTCCCTTTTTTTAGTTAGAATTCTATCTTTTATACGTCTGTTATTTCAGGAGGTGATAAATATGCCAAGGACAGCAAGGATAACTGAAGAAAATGGTTGTTACCATATTATCACAAGGGGTAATCAAAAACAATCCGTTTTCATGGATGAACAAGATTACGCAAAATATTTAAATATACTAATCAAATATAAAAAATATTACAAATTTAAATTATATTGCTTTTGTCTAATGCCTAACCACGTCCACATTATCATAGAGGTCAAAAATCCAGCCATGTTGAATAAAATTATGCGTGGTTTAAATTTAAGCTATACGTTATATTTTAATTCTAAATATAAAAAAGTAGGCCACCTTTGGCAAGATAGATTTAAAAGTAAAATTATTCAAAAGGATTCTTATCTTTTAGAATGCATAAATTACATAGAGTCAAATCCGTTACGGGCGTCTTTGACTTCACGCATAACCGAATATCCCTGGAGTAGTTATATTTACCGAATATCAAACAATAGCGTCTTAGATAATTTGTTTTCCTTTTAGGAAGGGGACACTTTACGAACGGCTTGAGAACCGTCCCTGATTATTGCTGGGCGAATTTTACAAGGAGAGGCATTATATCCTGGCCGCAAAGTTCTCCTATAGAGC
>CAYPRG010000009.1:0-9184 GCA_964413025.1 uncultured Planctomycetales bacterium | reverse complement strand
GCGAATTTTACAAGGAGAGGCATTATATCCTGGCCGCAAAGTTCTCCTATAGAGCCGAGCTTGGCTGTTTTTTCAGAGAAACTGAGAGTGCCATCGGGCTTAACATTACCGCCGGAAATAACCAGCGGTACCGGGTCTCCGGAATGGGCCTTCATCGCGCAGACAGTAGAGTGGTCGGCGGTTACCGCGATCACCGTGCTATCCATATCTAATTCGGCCAATAAACTGCCAAAAAAGAATTTATCGATGGCCTCGATGATTACTTTTTTCCCGGCATAATCCCCGTCATGCGCCGGTTCATCCGGGCCTTTTATATGGACATAGATGCCGTCGTATTTTTTCATGGAATCCATGGCTACTTTTGCCCAAACCGGGTAATCTACATCCAGATGCCCGCTTAAGGCAGGCACTTCGATTATCTCCATACCGGTCAAGAGGGCGATGCCTCTTTCTACCGGCATCTGCACAAATGAACCGAATTTCATATTATATAAACTGTCAATTTTAGGGAATTCAGGCAGGCGGTCTCCGGCGTCGCGGGAGAGGATTAAATTCGCGGGAAGTTTATTTTCTGAAATCCTTTTTTTATTCAGGGCTGAATCATTTAAAACTTTGCGTGATTTCTGGGTAAATTCATTCAAAAGAGATGCGGCCTCCCTGGCTTCGGCTGAATCTTCATACCCGGGCATCGGCCGGGAAACTGTTATCACGTTCTCGAATTTTTCTTTGGCTATCCCAAATACCCCTTCTCTCTCATACGCCGGGTCAGTATTAGTAATCCAGCCTGATAATTTGGAACGCATGCCTTTTATCATCAGTACGCCGCGATGCCCGATAGTACTTTTGAATTCAAAGGTAGCGCTTGAGAGGGTAACTTTCGAATTGATTTCTTTGGCCAGAGCAGCTGCTTCATCGGTAGTCAAATCCCTGCCTACCCGGCGGTCCTTTATGGCCTCTGTGCCTTCGGAAGCAGTAGCGAAATTTACCCGGCAAGCCAGATCGCCGTCATTTACATCAAGGCCTTCGGCAAAACATTCCAGCGGGCCGCGTCCGGTGTAATATTTAAGCGCTTCATAACCCAATAGGCTGATTACTGCGATATCTGATTCCGGGGCAATACCTTTTCCTGCGGGATAGACCAGGCCGGACTTACCTTTCTGGGTAAGGCGGTCCAGATTAGGGGTAAGCGCAGCTTCCAGGGGAGTTTTATTATTTAATTCTTTGAGAGGCAAGTCGCCAAGGCCGTCAAGGACAACATATAATACCTTTTTCATCAGCATTTAGAAAAACCGCAGGCATGGCATTTCATACAGCCCTCTTCATGGCGAAGAGCGCCGCCGCAGTCAGGACAAACGCCGACGATGTTATCATGGACATCAAGTTCAAGGGCGATAGTCTCATCACTATACGAATGCTTCATGGCTACCTGCGTAGCTTCTACCGGGACCTGGGACTGCTGGCCGCTGGCCAGCCGCCTTTCGATTACCCGGGCAATGGCATCGGCGCAAGAAAATATGCGCTGGCCTTTTTCCCAAGACGGGGAAGGGCAGCGGATATTACGCAGTTGTTCGATTATAGACTTTACTTCCACGCCCGAGCGAAAACCCAGAGAAACTAACCTGCCGATGGCTTCAAGCTGAGAACCGGCGCAACCACCGGCTTTACCCATCTGGGTAAAAAGTTCAAAAGGCCTTCCTTCTTCATCAACATTTATGGTAACGTAGAGGTTGCCGCAACCAGTCGCGACTTTAGTAGTCGTGCCGATGATCACTTCCGGACGCGGCCGGGGGGCAATCTCCCTGCTTATCTCGGTATTTTTATGTTCCGCGCCTTTATCCTTACTCCCAACATTTAAAACCTGCTCTTCACGGCTTGAATCACGGTAAATAGTGATCCCCTTGCAATCCAACTTATAGGCCAAAACATAAGCCTTGCGCACTTCTTCGATAGTCGCGTCATGAGGGAAATTAATGGTCTTAGAAGTGGCATTATGGACATATTTCTGAAATGCCGCCTGCATACGCACGTGCCATTCGGGAGAAATATCATGGGCAGTAACAAATATCCTTTTGACATCATCGGGAATACCGTCTATATCCTGGATAGAAGTATTTTCGGCGATCTTTTCCATCAATTCCCGGCTGTAAAAACCTCTTGCCCGGGCAATCTCTTCAAACAAAGGATCGACTTCCACCAGCTTATCGTTGTCCATTACATTGCGGTAATAAACCACCGCGAACAACGGCTCAATCCCCGAAGAACAAGGCCCGGCGATTATGCTGATTGTTCCGGTAGGGGCAATAGTAGTCAAGGTGGCGTTACGCATTTTTTCCGGGTTTTCTTTCCTGTCATAAATGCTGCCTTTAAAAGCCGGAAAAACCCCTTTTTCATTTCCGAGCTCCAAAGATTCCTTAGTGGCTTCTTCCAGTATAAACGACATTACCTTCTCTGCTAACGCCACCGCTTCTTCGCTATTATAAGGTATGTTTAAATGTATCAACAGGCTTGCCCAACCCATAACACCCAATCCGATTTTACGCGTAGCTTTTGTAGCTTTATCTATCTGCGGGATAGGATACCTGCTTACGTCTATCAGGTTATCCAGAAAATGCACCGCAAGGCGGGTCACCTCTCCTAATCTATTCCAATCAATCTCGCTGCGGCTGCCTGATTTCTTACATAACACAGCCAAATTTATAGAACCCAGATCACAGCTTTCGTAAGGCAATAAAGGCTGTTCTCCGCAGGGATTAGTGCTTTCGATTTTGCCTAGTTTAGGGGTAGGGTTATACTGATTAATTCTATCAATAAATATGATCCCCGGCTCGCCATTCTTGTGCGCCTGCTTGACGATCAAATCAAATACTTCTTTGGCGCTGACCCGCCTGACTACTTTCTGGGTATGCGGGTCAATTAAATCGCAATCCTCGCCCTTTTCTAATTTCTGCATAAACTCGTCGGTGATAGCAACTGAAATATTAAAATTAGTGATGTGCTTGTTGTTTTCTTTGCAGGTAATAAATTCCATGACGTCCGGATGGTCCACTCTTAATATACCCATATTAGCGCCCCTGCGCGTGCCGCCCTGTTTTACCGCTTCGGTTGCCGCGTCATAGACCTTCATAAAAGAAATGGGGCCCGAGGCAATGCCGCCGGTTGTCCTGACCACCGCGTTTTTCGGCCTTAACCGCGAGAAAGAAAATCCCGTGCCGCCGCCGGATTTATGTATGAGGCTGGTGACCTTTAAGGTTTCGAATATAGACTCCATGGCGTCATCTATTGGAAGGGTAAAGCATGCGGAGAGCTGGCCCAGGTCTTTTCCCGCGTTCATCAAACAAGGCGAATTAGGCAAAAACTCCAAGGCAGTCATAATCCGGAAAAATGAATCCTTAAGTTTTTCGATATCCTGTTTGCTTTTGCCGTAGGATTTATCCGCTATGGCGATGGCTTCAGCTACCCTCAAGAACATCTCTTCCGGCGTTTCGATTATCCCGCCCTGCTCGTCCTTCTTAAGGTACCTGCGCTCCAACACCTTTAAAGCATTGTCCGATAAATTCAATGTCATCTTGTCCTCCACTTAATTAATAGATTAAGCCATTATTACTATCGGCCAGTATAACCCCGGCAAAATATCTTGTCAAGGGAAAAATACAACATATAGTGTTGTTCCGTCTATAAACATACAACAAATTGTGTAAGAACCAGGAAAGCTGATTACAAAACGGCGGGGGAAAAACCTTCATAATACGAACCTGATTGTTTTTGGTTTAACTGGATTTAACCGGTTGACAAGATTCCCTGATCACCAATTCAGCCGGAAGGTAAATTTTTTTAACCTTCGGCTTCTTGTCAGACATAAGACGTTTTAGTTCTTTAACGCTTTCTTCCGCCATCCTGATTAATGGCTGCCTTACCGTGGTAAGGGCCACCGGGCCGTAAAGGCCGGAAGGATTATCGTCGAAACCCACAATGGATAAATCACGCGGTATCTCTTTGCCGGCCTCTTTTAACACTGTCATAACTTCCAGGGCCATCGAGTCAGAGGCAACGAATACTGCGGTAGGGGGATTAGGCATCTTGGCTAATTTTTCTGCCGCAAGCCTGGCCTGGCCGCGCGAATAATCTGTCTTAAATAAGAGATCGTCGCTAAGCGCGATATTATTTTTAATAAGGGCGCGCTTGTAACCTTCGTAACGCTGGGAGGCGGCCTGAGTAACTAAATCTCCGCTTATATGCGCTATTCTTCTATGGCCCAGGCTGATCAGATAATTAACCGCTGCCTCCGCGCCTCCGGCGTTATCTATCGCGATACAGCTGACCTCTAAGTCTTCCACATAATTATTTAATACTACGCAAGGGATGCCGCGGGATACCACGTCTTCAAGTTGGTGGCGGTTGCCGATAATATCCGCGAAAATAACCCCGCCGATGCCTCTTACGCTTACCACCGAACGGACATCAGTGATATGCAGCAACAAATCCAGTTTTAACGCCTCGCAAAGCGTGCCGATACCGCGGATCAATTCCAGGGCGTAAAAAGAATAGAATATGCCTTCGTACCGCGGCATAATCAAAGCTACTTCGTTAGTCTTGCCGGTGGCCAGCCTCTGGGCAAATATCGAAGGCTGGAATTTAAGCTGCTTGACCGCGTCCAGAACCTTAACCCGGTTTCTATCTTTGACTGAGGAGAATTTATTTATCACCCTGGATACCGTGGTAATAGATACGCCGGCAAGGCGCGCGACATCCTCTATGGAAATATTTTTGGAAGGGCTTCTCTTGGTGTGCATTACCTGATAATATCCCCTGACTTAATGGTCCCTGTTGATTTCCTTATATCGCAAGCTGAGATGTTCGGGCGTAACTGAATAATCTCAATAGTGGCGATGGACTCGTTATCCCTGTACACCTGAAAAGTATCCCCCATCCTTAAACCGGCATCTTCCCCGATGTTTATGATAACAAACCCGCTGTCTTCATTTACAGTCAAAACCTTTCCTGTGGTAAAAGCGCTTGCCGCTTCTTTCGGCAACTCTGCCTGGGGCCGCACCACTATCGGAGGCAGCTCAACCGATTCCTTCTGAGGCTCAATCAGGGCCATAAGCTTTTCTTTTTGCGCTGCCTCAAATTGCCTCTTCAGGCCGTCCATCTGCGATATATTATCTTTTAATACGGAATCCATCACGGTTAATTTATTTTCAAAGTCAAATTTTTCTCTCTGCAGGTCTGTTACCTTGCTCTCCAGGTTGATCTTGCGCACATTCAGGCTCTTTAGCTGCCTCTTTATGACTTCGTTTTCATCTTTCAGCGAAGCTACGGTAGTCTGCGTCTCGAATTTATCATTCTTTTCCCTTACCAGTTCCTGGGCCAGGCTGTCTATTAATTTCTGGTTATATTCAAGCTGCCTCTTTAAATCCTGCTTATCACGATTAAGGCTTTTTACCTCCAGGTCCAAGACATTCTTATCTTTCTTCATCTGCTCACTGTTTATCTGCATTGTCTTTAGCTGGCTGTTGACATTCTCCATCTGTACCTCAAGGCTCTTCTTAGCTTTCAAAACTCCCGCCCAATAGATATCCTCGGCGCCCTGGGCTATGGATACTCTCGGCTCTTCTATCCCCTGCGGGCTAACCGCGGCAGCAACCGGGGCTACCTGTGATTTTATTTTTTTGACCAGGTCTTCTTTTTCCTTGTTCAAAAATTCTACCTTCCTGGCGAGATCGTCTTTTGCCTTAGAAATCTTTTCGAAATCATTGTTCAACGAGCCAATCCTGTCTTCAAGCCTGCGGTTATCTTTAAGGCTCTCTTCGGCTTTTTTAGCCAATGACATATTGTCATTCTTTAAAATATCCCTCTCCCGCACCACTTCTTGTTTCGAACTATAAACCTGGAAGTTAATAAAAAGACTAACCACCAATATTCCTATGAAACCCATTATAATAAATTTCGTCTTTTCTTCCATCGGCTCTCCTTAATTATAACCGGGCAAAAACTCTTTCTATCACCAGGCTCGCCGAGCCCAGTGCCACCGCATTTTCCCTTAATTGAGAATAAACAATCTTTAAGCCGTCCGTCGCTTCTCTAAAAGCCCAGTCTCTTACTGTTAAAGTTACCTTATTTAAAAAGTCATCCCCCGCCTCTTCCAGGCCTCCGCCGATAACTACCACTTGGGGATTAAGTAGATTCACCAGATACGCGATTTTAATTCCTAACCTCTTGGCAACTTTATCAAGGACAGAAGCCGCGATCGCGTTTTTTGCCCGGGCCGCCATAAAAATACTTTTTAAATCAAGGCTGCTTAAACTGGTTGCGGTCAACTTGTAAAAAGCCTTGGCTTCTTCTTTATTTTTAGCCAGCGCCTCTTTGACATCTTCCAAGATTCCAAAATCTATTTCCCCGCGCTTCAGGAAACATCCGCGAGAAAGTGAGCAGTTAAAGAGGTCGTCTTCTTTATAATTATAAACAGATATTTCTCCAGCGTAACCGTTGGTCCCGGTGTAAATCTCGCCATTCATCATTATACCGCAACCTACACCGGAAAACATATAAATAATATTTTTAATCCCGTGCTCCAGGCCCAGCCATTGTTCGCCAAAACATGCGCTGGTGGCGTCATTTTCAATCAGAGTAGGTAAGTTGAATTCTTTTTCTATTAAATCTTTGAGCGGCAGGTCTACCGAAGCATAAGTGTAGTAATTATCCATCTTCTGGGGCCAATTGATCGTGCCGTCATTTTTATTGACTAACCCGGCTATGCCCACGCCTATACCTTTTATGTTTGGGGCGTATTCTTTGGAACGCCTGAGTATCTCGCGGATAATCTCCAGCAAACATTCAGCAACTTCTTTGACCGAAGCCTTAGGCCTGGCAATCTGGGTCTTGGTTACAATATTGCCTTTCAAATCCACCAGAAGGCCGACCATATTCATAAGGTTTAACCCTACCCCGATGACAAAACCCGCCTGGGAGTTTAAATCCAGCAGCACCGGCCTTCTTCCGCCTTCGGAGATATCTAATTCCTTCTCATATACCAGTTTCTGCTTTATAAAATCGTCAATGTAGTTGGAGATAGTGACTACATTTACCCCCATCTCCTTTGAAATATCGGGGCGGCTGATCGGGCCCAGCCTGCGTAAGATTTCTAAAATGTCTATATTACGTTTTTCTTTTTCTGTGAGTATTTCTTTTTGAAAATCCGTCGGACGCATTTTTGGGTAGTCTTCTTTTTGGCTTTACAAACTTAAAAAAGGATATAATATGCTTTTATTTATACTACTAACAACACTATAAGTCAAGTTATTTTAACCAGTAACGGTAAGAATGGGTATGCGGTATTTCAGGCGTGAAAGTTAATAGACATCCAGCATATCAATGTTCCGGTCAAGTACCCCGCCAGGGGCAATTACCACCAGATTTATTACTTTTGTGCCCGGGTCTTTATAAGAAGTGGCAAAAGACGGCAGTAATGATAACTGCGCAAGGGGCGGCTTAGTCTTTTCTAAATCTCCGGACCAAAGATACTGCAGCTCTACTTGCATACAGCCGCTTTCCGGGACATACGCCCCGGAGGCCAGGGTAACTTCTTTACCTTTATTCAATATATAGCTTGATGCATTAAGGTTCAACTTCTGCATATCGCCGGCCAGTTCCGTTCCTTTTAAGGAAACATCTAAAAACGTCTTGATGTTATATTCCATGGGCCTGGACTCTTCTATTTCCCTAACTCTTTCTTTAGCCATAGCCAGGCTTTCCGAAAAATCTTCCTTTGCTTTTTCCAGCAGTTTATTATAATAACCCTTTGCTTTTTCTAAATCGTTCTCCCATTGGCCAAGCAGGCCTAGTTGATACAGGCTTGAAATCACATAAGGCGTGGTTGTTTCTTTTTCGGCTAATTTTATAAAATTATCCCTGCCGCACTTTATATCCCTTAATACATAGGCGCAGATAACCCCTATTTTATAAGTGGCCTGTTCGACCCGGCTATCCGCGGGGAAGCGCTGCACAAAATCAGCATAGATATCTTTTGCCTTTTGGTATTCCTTGGCTTTCTCTAAGTTAAAGGCGCGCAAATAGATTAGCCCCTCATCAAAAGATTCCTTCCCGGACAAATCTTCTATTCTTTGGAATATCTTCTCGGCATAAATCATATCGCTTGGGCCTTCATTCTTGTAGGCAAAAAGCAAGGCAATATCCGCCAGGACAACCGTTGCTTCCTCTTTAGGCAGAGTTTTAATAATCCTCTCCAGGTAAACGTCATAAATGGCCTCTGATAATTCCAGGTTACCCTGTTTATAAAAGTCCTCGGCAGTGCTCTTTAATTGATCATCTTTAACATCGGAAGAAACTATCTTGCCCACATAAATTTTGTATAATTCTCTGGATTTACTTTTTTCTCCGTAAGATAAAAGCTTGTCCGCGGCATTCTTTATTGGCAGGGGATCGCTCGCCTCTTTTGAATACTCTGAAACAGAGCTCATTAAATCAGACAAGGCCTGCTCTGCCAGCACATCCTGCTGGTCTTTATGAAATTGCCACAAGAGCAGCCTTGCGTAAACCCACAGGGCGTCTTTTGGCCCTGTAGCATCTATGGATTTTTGGGCTGCTGCAGTGATTTCATCACGGTAAGTATTTCCCTGGCTGAAGTATTCATCCCAGTTCTGCTTCTCTTCCAGGAATTTAAGCTGAGAATAGCGGGTAAGGGCGGTATAGTAATCTACGAACGGCTCTATCTCTTTCTTTTTCAGGCTCAGAGATTTCAGGAACTCCACAAACTCCGGGTATTTATTGTCTTTGAAATAAATAGCCTTTAATTCGTCAAAAGGAGCGTAAAGGCCGGCGTTTGTTTTTGACTCAATAATCTGCTTGGTGAGATCGACCAATTGGTTATTTTCCTGGGCGAAAGAATCGGCCCGGGGCAAGGATAAAAATATCGCTCCGCAAATGATGAAAAATATTAAACCGGAAAATTTAAAATAAGGATTCTTTTCTTTTGTCATTTGGGACTCTCCGCCTTTTTGTTTTTCTTGTTATTAAGGGTTGGATTTTTCCAGAATTCTCTGACCACATAATAGGCCTTGCGCGGTATGCGTTTTTGCAGTCCGTTTTCCAATTCTTCTGATAAAGCCACGATCCCAAACCACTCTTCGTTCATATTTTTGTTGCCTTCCGCTTTTATATCAAAATA
>CAYPRG010000008.1:15283-19703 GCA_964413025.1 uncultured Planctomycetales bacterium | reverse complement strand
CCTGATTGCGGTTATAGCATAGAGATTTTTTCCGATGAAATAAAGGTAAGGTGCCCGAAATGCAAGAATCTTGCTTGCCGCACAAGGCTGCCTTCTTGCGTGGATTGGTGTAAATCCGCCAGGCTTTGCATCGGCGAAGAAAAATGGAAACTTTTAAAAGGGAGGTAAGGCATGTTCTGTTATCAGTGTGAGCAGACGGCAGGAGGAAGTGGTTGCACTAAGATCGGGGTATGCGGGAAAAACGAAGATATCCAGAGCCTTCAGGATACCCTGCTTTACGGCTTAAAGGGTATAGCTGCATATGCTTTTCATGCCAGGGAGCTGGGGGCGAGAGATGAAGAAGTAGATGCATTTATGCACGAAGGGTTGTTTAAAACCGTAACAAACGTCAGTTTTGATATTAATCAGTATATTGACATAGTTTTAAAATGCGGGGCGATGAATCTTAGGGTCATGGAACTGTTGGATAAAGCGCACACTCAAAAGTTTGGGAACCCCGTACCTGTAGAAGTAGAGACAGGTACAAAAGCTGGCCCGGGGATTCTGGTTACCGGCCACGATTTATTAGATTTATATGAACTTCTCAAGCAGACAGAAGGTACGGGGATAAACATCTACACCCACGGAGAAATGCTTCCTGCGCATGGATATCCCGAGTTGAAGAAATTTAAGCATTTGGTTGGTAATTACGGGGGCGCCTGGCAGGAACAGAAAAAAGAATTTAACGCGTTTAGCGGCGCGATATTAGCTAATACCAATTGCGTGCTTACCCCTCCGGATAATACCTATCTGGACAGATTGTTTACCGTAGGGATTACCGGGATTGCCGGCGCGGCGCACATAGAGAAAAGGGATTTCCGGCCTTTGATAGAAAAGGCAAAAAAATTACCGGGGCTTCCCGAAGCGCCGGGAAAGAAGATAATGACAGGTTTCCATCATACCGCGATTTTGGGGCTGGCGGATAAGATTGTTGGCGCGGTAAAATCCGGAAAAATTAAGCATTTTTTCTTGATCGGAGGATGCGATGGGGCAAAGCCCGGGCGTAACTACTATACGGAATTAGCAGAAAGCGTGCCCAAAGATTGCGTAATCCTGACTTTAGCCTGCGGGAAATACCGTTTCAATAAACTGGATTTCGGCAGCATTGACGGAATACCCCGGCTTATTGATATCGGCCAGTGCAATAACGCCTATTCCGCGGTTCAGGTGGCAGTAGCGCTTTCTAAGGCTTTTAATTGCACGGTAAACGATTTACCCCTGACCCTGGTGCTCTCCTGGTTTGAGCAAAAAGCAGTTGCCATATTGCTTAGCTTGTTGTATCTTAATATCAAGGGGATATATATAGGGCCGACCCCTCCGGCGTTTATTTCGAAAAATGTGTTTGGCGTCCTGCAGGATAAATTTGGCCTGAAATTGATTACTACTCCTGCTGAAGACTTGAATAATATATTAACAAAAAAATAAAAGGAGGTAGCTATGCCTAAGATGATGGGGTTATTCGTGCTTATTCCCGCATCCGTGTTGTTGACTTTAAGTTTCTTTGTGCTGTTTACCATTTCTAAAATGGGAAAGGGTAAGCTAAAAGTTTTTGGTTATGCGGTTGTCGCGGTCCTCTGGCTGGTGTCGGCCTTAATCTTTTCTAAGAGCCTATGCATGGCATTTTCTTGTGGGCCCATGAAGGGATGCTCAATGCAGGAGATGATGAAGGGCAGAATGGGCGGGATGATGCAGGGTTCGCAGCAAGGGGCCCCGATGATGCGCGAGCAGACAGATAACCCGGGAATGAAGCGTTAACCAGCAATTAAATGGCGGGATATTCTTTATTTTGGTCCGGGCATTCAAGTTTCAGGTTAGATGCCTCAAAGAGAATCTATTTTGATCCCTGTCAATTACCCGCTAATCCTCCGGGAGCAGATATAATCTGTGTGACCCACGAGCATTTTGATCATTGTTCATTAGAGGATCTACAATTAATAACAACCAGGGATACGGTAATACTCAGCGATAAGGCTTCGTCTGTAAAGATGAGGAATATTAAATCTGCCTGTAAAGAAGCCAGGGTTTTATCTGCGGGAGATAATATTGAAATCGGCAATGTTAAGGTTAGCGCGGTGAGTAGTTACAACATCGGCAAGCCGTTTCATACCAGAGAATCCGGTAAATTAGGTTTTATAGTATTAGTCGACGGGATTAAATTTTATCACGCCGGGGATACGGATTTAATCCCGGAGATGGAGAGTTATCTTTGCGATATTGCCCTCTTACCGGTGGGAGGAACATACACTATGACCGCGGATGAGGCAGCCCAGGCGGCTTTAATCATTAAGCCGAAATTAGCCATACCAATGCACTATGACAGTGCCAGCGATGCCGACAGGTTCCAGAGTTTGCTTAAGGGTAAGGTAGAGGTTAAGATTCTAAGAAAGGAGAGTTAAATGGCGAAATATAAATGTCAGGTTTGCGGTTATATCTATGACCCGGCTGTAGGGGATTCTACTCAGGGGGTTGCCCCGGGTACTGCTTTTGAAAGTTTGCCGGATTCCTGGATTTGTCCTGAATGCGGCGTGGGAAAGGATATGTTTGAAAAGATAGCCTAGCAGGAAAGGCGGCGTTATGGGCCTGATTAGAACTACATTTAGCGAAAGAATTAAGAGGACGCCTACGATAGAAAGCTTTAGGTTTCTGCCCCAGGAAAAAATTGATTTCATCCCCGGTCAATTTCTGCAGATAGTTTTTGATGGAAAAAATCCCCAGAACAAAGAATTAAATAAGTATCTTTCCTTTTCTTCTTCTCCTGCCAGAGAGTATATTGAAGTTACCAAACGGCTCAGCGAAAGCCTTTTTTCCCAAAGGTTAATAGATTTAAAACTCGAAGATGCGGTTGTGATAAAGGCGCCTTTAGGCAGTTGTGTTTTTAAGGAAGATTACAAGAAAATTGCTTTTCTTGTCGGGGGTATAGGGGTCACTCCGGTAATCTCCATCCTGGAATATATCTCGGATAAGGGCATAAGAACAGACGTGTTATTGCTGTACTCCAATAAAACAGAGGAAGAAATAGCCTTTAAATCCGAACTGGACCTTTGGCAGGAGAGCAACGAAAATATAAAAATATTATACCGGTTGGGCCATATCGACAAGGATTTTTTAACAGTCCAAGCCAAGGATTTGGACCAGAGGTCAATCTTTATTTTTGGCCCTCCGAAAATGGTTGAAGCGATGAAGAATTTATGCCTGGAGATAGACTGCAGGGAAGAGAATATCAAAACCGAGAGTTTCCTGGGATATTAAAGGCCAGGGCGGGAACATGGGAGTATAAAATGGGAAAGATAGAGATAAAAAAAGATATATTTTGGGTTGGCGCCATAGATTGGAACATGCGCACCTTCCATGGCCATACTTATACTACAAAAAGAGGCACTACTTATAACGCCTACCTTATATTGGATGAAAAGATCGCTTTGGTAGACACGGTTTACGGGCCTTTTGCCGCAGAGCTGATTGAAAGGATAAGAGAAATCATCCCTCCTGAAAAGATAGACTATGTCATCGCCAACCACGTAGAAACAGATCATTCCGGAGCGCTCCCAGAGTTAATGAAACTCTGCCCTAAGGCTAAAGTTTTAGGGACCGCTAAATGTAAAGAGGGGCTCTTCAAGCATTATTACGGCGATTGGGATTTCCAGGCGGTAAAGACTGGCGATAAATTGAAGCTGGGCAGGAAGACTTTGACTTTTCTGGAGGCGCCGATGATCCATTGGCCGGATAGTATGTTTACTTATTGCCCGGAGGAAGAACTGCTTCTGCCTAATGATGCCTTTGGACAGCACTATGCTACCAGCGAGCGGTTTGACGATGAAGTTGACCAATGCGCGTTGATGGATGAGGCAATAAAGTACTACGCCAATATCCTTTGGCCGCTGGGCGCGGTAATCCTTAAGAAAATTGAAGAAGTGCAAAAGTTGAATATTCCTATAAGCATGATTGCTCCCAGCCATGGGATTATCTGGCGCAATGACCCTATGAAAATTATCAATGCCTATATATCCTGGGCCAAGAATGAAATAAAGTCCAAGGTAGTGGTAGCTTACGAGACTATGTGGGGGGCAACCGAGAAGATGGCCAGAAAGATCGCCGAAGGAATAAGCGATGCCGGGGTAAGCGTAAAGGTTTTTGATGTCGCTTTGTCTGACCGCACCGAAATCATGAAAGAAATGTTAGACGCCAAAGGTTTTATCCTGGGTTCCTCCACCCACGACAATGATATGCTGCCTACTATAAGCGGTTTTTTAGAATTCTTAAAAGGGCTTAAGCCAAAGAACAGGATTGCCTCGGTATTCGGCTCTTATGGCTGGGCAGGGGGAGCGGTCCAGGAAATAGAAAACGTCATCAAAGAAGCGGGCATAGGGTTAGCCCAGCCGGG
>CAYPRG010000008.1:9760-15183 GCA_964413025.1 uncultured Planctomycetales bacterium | reverse complement strand
GTGAAAAGATTAAATAAAGAGATAAGCCAATTTTTTAAGAAACAAAGCTTTACCATTGTCACTACCGTTGGCAAGAGCGGTACCCCGCATAATTCCTGTAAGGGTATCGTGGAGATAGGTAAGGGTGGCAGGGTATACTTGCTTGACCTTTACAAGCAAAAAACTTATGAAAACCTCAGGCGTAACCCGCGGATGAGCGTTACTGCCGTGGATGAACATAGATTCAGGGGGTATTGCCTGAAAGGCAAGGCCAAATTACTACCGCGGAAAAAACTCACCCCCAAGGATATAGCGTCCTGGGAAGAGAAAATTACCGATAGGATTACCCGCAGATTGATAAAGAATATACATGAAGAAAAGGGGCATTCCAGGCATCCAGAAGCGCTTTTTCCCAAGCCTGCCTATATGATTATCATGCAGATAGAAGAAATAGTTGATCTTACGCCGCATCATTTAAGACCGGAGGTATGAACATGGGGAATATTTTTTCCGCCAGTGAGATAGTGAAGATCGGGATTCAAATCGAAAAAAATGGCAGGGATTTTTACAATACCATGGCAGCGCAATCAAAAAACTCCAGGGCCACGGATATTTTCAAATATCTGGCAGAGCAGGAAGAGAAACATATTGAGGTTTTTCAGGGGGTATTAAGCAAGACAGATAAATATGAGCCCCAAGGCCTGGATGCGGAACAATATTTTTCTTATATGAATACCCTTTCCGGAGAGAGCGTGTTTACCCGGGAGGATAAAGGCAAGGAATTAGCCGGAATGGTAAGGAGCGATAAGGAAGCCATTGATATAGGCATAAGCGCCGAAAAAGATTCCATTGTTTTCTATGAAGGGATGAAAAAAATAATACCTTTTTATGACCAGAAAATCGTTGATGAGATTATAACCCAGGAACAGGGGCACCTTAGGCAGCTGGCGGAACTAAAAGCAAGTCTTTAAGCGGAGGAACCATGGCGAAAAAAGTTATAGTTTATAGCACCCCTACTTGCCCTTGGTGTATCCGGGCAAAACAGTTCTTGAATGACAATAATATCCCTTTTGAAAATTATGATGTATCCGCAGACCAGGGTAAAGCGGAGGAGATGGTCCAGAAAACCGGGCAGATGGGGGTTCCGGTTTTGGATATCGAAGGAGAAATTATCACTGGGTTTGATAAAGATAAAATAAAGCAAGCTCTGGGGCTATAAATTATGGCAGAGGTTATTATCAGGCATTTTCAGCAAACGGACCGGCCTTATGTTAGGGAGCTTGCCTGGAATACAGCTTTTTTAGGGGAGCCGGCGAGCGATTTCTTTGATGATAAAGAAATCCTGGTGGATATTCTAACGTCATACTTTACTGATTATGAACCAGGGTCTTGTTTTATCGCCGAAAGCGATAACAAGGTAGTGGGTTATCTCCTGGGGGCAAAGGATACCGCGGCCATGGATAAAGTAGCTGAACTAAAGATTGCACCGCGGTTATTGGCTAAATCCCTGGTTAACGGAGTATTTTTTAAAAAAAAGAACATAGTCCTTGCTTTTCGCCTTTTGGCAAGTTTTCTTAAAGGAGAATTCAAGATGCCTGATTTTTCCAGTGACTATCCCGCTACTTTACATATAAACCTGGAGAAAAACTTCAGGGATATGGGGATTGGTTCGAAATTAATAAGTTTTTACCTGGAATATCTTGCCAAAGAAAAAATCCCCGGTGTCTATCTTCCTACGATGTCAGACAAGGCCTCTGGTTTTTTCCAGAAGCAGGGTTTTAATTTGCTGCACAAAGGCCGCCGTTCCTACTTCAGGCATATTTTATACAGAGATGTGCCGCTCTACGTTTACGGCAAGAGATTACAGATGCAAAAATGACTAAAAACTATACAGTTTTCTTCGATTTTGACAATACCATTACCACCTATGATGTTATTGATGATATGCTGCTCTGGTTTTCGAGGGATAATCGCTGGATAAATCTTGAGAAGAAATGGAAAAAGGGAAAGATCAGTTCCAGGGAATGCCTTAAAGGCCAGATAGAGGGTATCCGTATCACCCAGAAGGCGCTAGAGGAGTATTTATCCAAGATAAAAATCGACCGGTACTTTAAGCAATTAATACAGCTTTTAGGTTCTCATGGGGTTAAGATTGTGGTCTTAAGTGATAATTTTGACGAAGTCTTGAAATATGTTTTTAGCCACCACAGGATTAAGGGCTTAAAGATATATTCAAATAAAGTAGAGCTTACCAAGGATAAGCTGGCTTTAAGTTTTCCTTACGCGAATAAACGCTGTTTGCTTTGCGCTCATTGCAAGAAGAAGAGTTTGTTGGCAAATATCAGGAGCGGTTCGACTTCTGTTTATATCGGAGATGGGTTATCCGACCTCTGTGCTTCGCAGCAGGCGGATAAGGTATTTGCCAAGGCAGACCTCTTGAAGTATTTTAAGAGGAATAAATTAAAGTGCACTCCGTTTAAAACCCTGAAGGACGTATATGGATATTTTGAGAGAGACCTGTGTTAAATAGCTCTATCCGCATACTGAATTTCGATGACAGCGTTATAAAACAGCAGGGGCTTCTTTCTCAATACAAAGCAGAGATTATAGACTTAAAAAGTGTCGGCCGCCAGGCCAGATACTGGATGGACAGTAAGACAAAAGGTTTTATTGATGAGTGTATCCGGCATTCAGCAAAAGATTCAGCCACATTTTTAGGTTCCGGAGATTTCCATCATATTTCCAGCCTGCTTATAGGCCAATTTAAAGATCCCTTAAGCGTAATTATTTTTGACCATCACCCGGATTGGGATACTTTGCCTCCAAAATTTGGCTGTGGTTCCTGGGTAAGCAGGATTTTAGAAAAAAATAATATTGCCAAGGTAGTATTATTGGGCGTATCCAGCGATGACATCTCTGGTTTTTGGATACAGGCAGGAAACCTGGCCAGCCTTAAAAATGACAGGTTGGAGATATTCCCATATACCCATCAACCGTCCAGGGTATACTTAAGAGATATCCCGCAAAATAACTCTCTAATCCTGGAAAAGAAATATCTTTCTACCGTAATCCGCTGGCAGGAACTAAAGAATAGGAATCTGGAAGAATTCTTTTCGCAGTTAATCAACCGGCTGCCGGCTAAGAAGGTATATATCAGCATAGATAAAGATTGCCTGAAGCCGGATTACGCACTGACTAATTGGGAGGAGGGGCATTTCGGGATTGAAGAATTGTTGATGTTTTTGGGGATGGCTAAAAGGAAGTTGGATATCGCCGGCGTGGATATAACCGGGGATTATTCTCTGCCGCTTGTAGCCGGAAAAATGAAAGCCTTTTTTTCCCGCCTGGACCATCCCAAGGATTATGCCGCCAAAGATAAACCGGAAGCCTTGATAAACAGCGTTAATCAGAAAACCAATCTCAGGATTTTGGAAGTTTTAAATGGTTAGTAGTTGCTGAAGGTGATCATGATGATCCCCGCGATGATAAAGGCCGTTCCCACCCAGCGTTTAAATCCAACCTTTTCTTTCAGGAATACCCTTGAGCCAAGGGCAATAAAGATATAGTGTATGCTGTCCGCGGAGAAAGCGTAGTTTAAGTCCGCCTTAGAGAGTACAAATAGCCAGCAGAACAACGACATGACGCAGAAGGTAAACCCTACCCAGACCTTTGGTATGCGGATTAATTTGAAGATAAAATTGGCTACGTCTCTTATGCTTCTGATATTTAAATTCAGGGAATTTATGGAGGTCTTTAAGAAAAGCTGGTTGATAGTATCAAAGAGGCTGGTGAGAATAATCAAAAAGAGGATAATAAATATGGTCGGATAATGGCTCATGGAATAATGATTTTCTCTTTTTTAGTACTTGATGAAACGATGATCACCCCGGTAATAATAAAGGATATCCCTGCCCAGTCCAGCCAAGCCATCTCTTCGCCTAAAAAAAATATTGAGACCAGAGGCACAAGTATATAACTGGAACTGGCTATCGGTACAGCTACGCTTAAGTCTATTTTAGAGAGGATCGACGACCAAATCACAAATGTCAGGAGAGTCGAGAGGAACGCCATCCACAAAAATCCGGAGCCGATGATAGGTTTGATGAAGATAAGCAGGTCGGAAAAGTTTGATATAAAGACGTCGCTTTGCGGCATTGCGCTTCTTTTAAAGCAATACTGGGTAAAGGTTTCCAGGATATCGGTGGAGATAAGGAAAAAGAGTATTTTTAAGGTGAGTTTATTTTTGTACACTATAAAGGCCCTTGATTAAAAAGTTAATCTATAATAAAATAGATTTCAGGCCAAGTAAAGAAGTATTTTCCTATATTAAAAGATGAGTATATTCAAAGAAATCCCACCTACGGCAGGTTTTCTTCTGCGCTGGAGAGACCTCCTGTCTATTCTTGATAAAAAAAACCACCAGGGTTCTTTGGAGGAAGATTTCAGGAATTATTTAGGCGTCCCTTACGCGAAAGTAACCTATTCCGGAACCGCCGCTTTTTATCTGATCCTGGAAAGTTTAAAAAACTTGTCTTCAAAAAAAACTGTAGTTATTCCCGCTTACATCTGCCCTTTGGTCCCTCTTGCAATAAAGAGGGCCGGGCTAAAAGTTGAGGTATGCGATATAAACAGGGAGGATTTCAATTTTGATATCCACCGGTTAGAAGAATTATGCCTTAAGGGCGATGATATTCTGGCTATTGTAGCCGTGCATTTAGCAGGGATTCCGGTAGGCCTTGAGGCGATAAAGCAAATAGCCGACAGGCGCGGAATAACCGTTATTGAAGATTGCGCTCAGGCGCTGGGGGCGGCATACAAAGGCAAGAAAGTCGGTACGCTTGGGGATTTTTCATTTTTTAGCCTCTGCCGCGGTAAAGGCCTGACTATTTACGAAGGCGGAGTAATAGCGGCTAAAAACAAAGATAATTTCAAAGAATTAGATAATGCTTTAAGGCGCCTGACAAAAGATGATTTTCTTTCGGAAAGCCTGAAAATATTTGAGTTATTCGGGTACTGGATGTTTTACCGGCCGCAGCTTTTCTGGTTTGCTTTCGGATTGCCCCAGCTTTTCTGGGATTGGAAGAAAGACAGGGTTAGGGCCGCCGGCGATTTCTTTACCGATGATTTTGCTACGCATAAAGTGTCAAAGATAAGGCAAACAATAGGGCACATAAATTTTGGGCGCCTGGATGAAGAAATAGCCGCGCAGAGAGAAAAAGTTTTTGATTATATAAGAGGCCTTGAGGGTGTGCGGGGGATCAGGTTGATTACGGAGCCCGCAGCCAGCGAAGCAGTTTATCCGTATCTTACCTTGCTTTTTGAAGATCCGCTTAAACGTAAGAAAGCCCAAAAAGTATTTACCGGCTCGGGCCTGGGGGTATCTCAGATTTATGAATCAGCAATCACAGATTACGCTTACTTAAAAGGTATAATAGGCGATAGCC
>CAYPRG010000008.1:8440-9660 GCA_964413025.1 uncultured Planctomycetales bacterium | reverse complement strand
TGGACTTAAAAAGAGGCGGTTTCGTGGAAAGCCGGAGGGGAAAAATCGGCGGTTATCTATTAGCCAAGGCCCCTTCCGCCATAAAGCTTGGGGATGTAATCAGGTATATTGATGGGCCGATTGAGCCGGTCCTTTGTGTGGGCCGCAGCTATAAGGGTTGCAGCGATATAAATAAATGCGCCTTTAGAAGCATATGGAGCAAGATAACTGAAGCAACCTCTAAGATCATCGACAATATTACATTTGAAGACTTAGTCAAAAAGAATAAAAATTTCAATCTAACTTCTAACTATCAGATTTAGTCTAAGAATATGAAGATTGCCAAAGATATTACTGAGCTTATCGGAAATACGCCGCTGGTGCGTTTGAATAAATTGACTAAAGATTGCGCTTCTTCGGTGGCGGCAAAATTAGAGTTTTTTAATCCCTGCTCTTCGGTCAAGGACAGGATTGGCCTGAGCATGATTGAACAGGCAGAAAAAGAAGGCAAGATAAAAAAAGAAACCATAATCCTGGAGCCGACTTCCGGGAATACCGGCGTTGCCTTGGCTTTTGTCTGCGCAGTAAAAGGGTACAAGCTCGTTTTGACTATGCCTGAGACGATGAGCCTGGAGCGCAGGCAGCTTTTGTCGGCTTTCGGCGCAGAGATTATTTTGACCAGTGGTTCAGCAGGGATGAATGGGGCAGTTAAGAAGGCAGAGGAACTGGTTAAGGGCGATAAACGTTACTTTATGCCGCAGCAGTTTAAAAATGAGGCTAATCCGGAAATACATCGCCGCACGACAGCCAGAGAAATCTGGGAAGATACGGATGGTAAAGTTGACATCTTGGTCGCAGGCGTAGGCACAGGAGGGACGATTACCGGTATAGCCGAGGCAATTAAGAAAAAGAAACCGGCATTATGGGTAATCGCGGTCGAGCCCAAAGAGTCTCCGGTTTTATCAGGAGGAGAATCGGGCCCGCATAAAATCCAGGGTATTGGCGCAGGTTTTATCCCCCAGGTCCTAAATAGGGGTATTATTGACGAGGTAATCCAGGTTTCTGATCAGGATGCTTTGGAAACTACCAGGAAGCTGGCTAAAGAAGAAGGATTATTGGCCGGGATTTCTTCCGGGGCAGCAACCTTCGCCGCTTTAGAAGCAGCCAGGAGAAAAGAAAATAAAGGCAAGCTGATTGTGGTTATATTGCCGGACACAGGCGAGCGCTATTTGAGCACAGAG
>CAYPRG010000008.1:0-8340 GCA_964413025.1 uncultured Planctomycetales bacterium | reverse complement strand
CCGATGTCCCAGATGACTTTAAAAAATGGGATTGAGAGGATTATAAAACAAGAGGTACCTGAGGTAAAAGAAGTTGTGGCGATTTGATATAAAGGGGAAAAACCGATGAGAACCATAAAAGAAATAAACGAAAAAATTAGAAAAGGCCAGGTTGTAGTAGTAACGGCTGAAGAAGTCATTGACCTGGTGAACAAAAAAGGCGCCAAGAAAGCAGCCCAGGAAGTTGACGTGGTCACTACCGGGACATTCGGCCCGATGTGTTCCTCCGGCGCCTATTTTAATATCGGGCACTCCAAGCCCAGGATAAAATTAGGCGGAGGGGTCTGCAAGCTTAATGATGTGCCTACTTATACCGGATTCGCGGCGGTGGATGTTTATCTGGGCGCTACTGCTGTGCCTGACGATGACCCGCGCAATAAAGTTTTTCCGGGAGAATTTAAATACGGCGGCGGGCACGTAATCCAGGAACTGGTCAGCGGAAACGACGTCTGTTTGGAAGCGACCGCTTATGGCACAGACTGCTATCCCCGCAAAAAATTAGAAACATTTATCAATATCAAAGATTTGAATGAGGCGGTATTATTCAATTTCCGTAACTGTTACCAGAATTATAATGTGGCGGTGAATCTGTCGGATAAAATGATTTATACCTATATGGGCGCATTGAAGCCGAATTTAGGCAACGCCAATTATTGTTCTGCCGGGCAGCTTTCGCCGCTTTTAAAAGACCCTTATTACAGGACGATAGGGTTAGGGACGAAGATATTTTTAGGCGGAGGGATAGGTTACGTTGCCTGGCATGGCACACAGCATAATCCTTCTGTCCCCAGAAAAGATAACGGTGTTCCCCAGGCGCCGGCAGGCACACTTGCGGTAATCGGCGATTTGAAGCAGATGAGCCAGCAGTGGTTGGTGGGCACAAGTATGTTGGGTTACGGGGTTACTCTTATCGTGGGTATAGGTGTCCCTATTCCGATATTGGACGAAGAAGTGCTCAAGCACGCCGCAATCAGCGATAAGGAAATATACAGCCAGATTGTGGATTACAGCGCGAATTATCCGCAATGCGTACCCGGTTCTCTTGGAGAAGTCAATTATGCCCAGTTAAAAACCGGTAAGATTGCCCTGCAGGGTAAAACAGTGCCTACGGGTAATTTGTCCAGTTATTCCAAGGCCCGCGATATTTCGGAAGAATTAAAATCATGGATTAAAAAAGGCGATTTTCTTTTGACCGAACCTGTGGCAGCTTTGCCCGGGGCAGAATCCGGATATACCTTTAAGCCGTTAAAAGAAAGGCCGATATTTAACGAGGGGGCATAGTATGACTTCAAAAAGAATTGTTTTGCATTTTCCGCACCGCCTGGTCGATGAACCGATAGTCTATAAATTAGTCAAGGATTTTGATTTGAAGTTTAATATCCTTAAGGCCTATGTTACTCCCCAGGAAGAAGGCCTGATGGTTTTGGAATTATCCGGGAAGAAAGAAAATTTTGACAAGGGCATCGATTATCTGCAGTCTTGCGGAGTCAAGATCCAGCCCCTAAGCCAGGATGTGATACGCAATGAGGTCAAATGCACTGATTGCGGAGTATGTGTCCCGATATGCCCCACCGGCGCTTTGATCATCGATGCTCATACGCGCAAGGTCCATTTCTACGATAACAAATGCATTGCCTGCGAGCTCTGCGTTAAGACCTGCCCTACACGGGCGATGGAAGTGCGTTTTTGATGATAGGGCCTAGACAGAAATTAGCCAGGCTAAAAAAGATAATTTCGGGTTACCGTTCTTGTTTAATCGCTTTTTCAGGGGGAGTAGACAGTACTTTTCTTTTGAAGGCCGCTACGCTTGCCTTGCCCCGCGGGAAGATTCTGGCGGTTACGGCTCATTCTTCGACTAATCCTAAGGATGAGCTGGTGTTCTCTAAAAATATTGCCAGGGGTTTGGGGGTAAGGCATAAAATAATCAAGACGAGCGAATTAAAAGACAAGAGGTTTGTTTCTAACCCGGTTAACCGCTGTTATTTTTGCAAAAAAGAATTATTTGCCAGGCTAAAAAAATTGGCTTTGAAATCTAAATTAGATGTTGTGTTAGACGCCAGCAATCTTTCGGATAAATCGGACCTGCGCCCGGGAAGTATCGCCAAGCTAGAGTATAAAATCCGCTCGCCGCTTCAGGAAGCGGGTTTTACCAAGGAGGAAATCCGTAAATCAAGCAGGGAATTGGGCCTTAGCACTTGGGATAAGCCCAGCCTTGCCTGCCTTGCTTCAAGGGTACCTTATGGTATGAAGATTTCCCCCCGGATTTTAGGCCGGATTAACCGGGCAGAGGTATATTTAAGAAATGCAGGGTTTAAGCAGGTGCGATTAAGGCACTATGATGGCCTTTGCCGCATAGAGGTTGAACAAAGAGACATTCCCCGCCTGATAAGCAAGCGTAAGCAGGTGGTCGACAAATTAAAAAAATTAGGTTATAATTATGTCACTATAGATTTAGAGGGTTACCGTACCGGAAGCATGAATGAGGGGATTACACGATGAAAAAAATATATTTAGATTACGCGGCAACCGCGCCTTGCGACCCCGAAGTAGCCAAGGCAATGCAGCCTTATTTTTTTGAAAAGTTTGGCAATCCTTCCAGTATCCACTCTTTCGGCCAGGAGGCAAAGAAGGCAATCGAAGACAGCCGCGCGACACTTGCTTCATTTTTAGGAGCCAAGCCCGAAGAGATTGTTTTTACTTCCGGCGGGACAGAGTCTAATAATTATGCCATAAAAGGCGCTGCCTTTGCTTTAGAAAAGAAAGGCAATCATATCATCACTACCGTTATCGAACACCATGCCATAAGCGAGCCTTGCAGGTTCCTGGAAAAAAGAGGGTTTAAGGTCAACTATGTGGGCGTGGATAAGAATGGGTTAGTATCTCCCGATGATATAAAAAAGGCGATTACCGATAAAACTATCCTGATTTCAGTGATGCATGCCAATAATGAAATCGGCACAATACAGCCGATTGCTGAAATCGGCGGGATTGCCAGGGCAAAGGGGATTTATTTTCATACCGACGCGGTTCAAACAGTGGGGCATATCCCCGTGGACGTGAATAATCTCAACGCCGACCTTCTATCTCTTTCCGCCCATAAATTCTACGGCCCAAAAGGAGTAGGCGCTTTGTATGTCCGGAAAGGGACACGCCTGGAAACTTTTATGCAGGGCGGAGACCAGGAAAAAGGCAGGCGCGCCTCCACCCATAATACGCCTGGCATCGTGGGTTTAGCCCGGGCAATAGAGTTGTGCCGGGATAAGATGGGGGAGGAAGCTAAATTTCAGGCGGCTTTACGCGATAAATTGATTAAAGAGATCCCCAAAAGAATATCCGAAACTTGCCTTAACGGCCATCCTACCAAGAGGCTTCCCAATAATTTTAACTGTTCTATAAAATATATCGAAGGTGAATCTGTACTGCTTAATTTAGACATGTTGGGAATTGCCGCTTCTACCGGTTCAGCCTGTACCTCTACTTCTTTGGAGCCTTCCCACGTATTATTAGCTATCGGCCTTTCACATGAAGTCGCCCATGGTTCTCTGCGGGTTACCCTGGGGAGATGGACAAAAGAGGGGGATGTTGATGCCCTGCTGGAAAGCCTCCCTAAGATTGCCGAGAAGCTGCGTGCCATGTCGCCTCTCTACGAGAAGAAATAATTATGCGGGAAAAAATTCTGGATGCATTAAAAAGAAAACACGATTATGTTTCAGGAGACCTGCTTAGCCAGCGCCTGGGAATGAGCCGGCAGGCCCTATGGAAGTATATCCAGGAATTTAAGGAAGCCGGTTATGATATCGTGGCAGTGCCGCATTTAGGGTACCGGTTGGTGTCGTCTCCGGATAGGCTCTTTCCTTTTGAAGTAGGCAGGGATTTGAATACGGAGTTTGTGGGGAAGAAAATTTATTATTTTGACGGCCTGGCCTCGACCATGAACGTGGCTATGAAATTAGGGGCAGAGGGGGCACCCGAAGGCACGCTGGTATTATCTGAATCCCAGGCTAAAGGCCGGGGAAGGTTAGGCAGGGAATGGTTTTCCCCGAAATATAAAGGCATATATTTATCTCTTATCCTGAAGCCAAAGATATCGCCTGCCGAAGCTTCTATATTCACCCTTCTTGCCGGGATAAGCATCTCTGAAGCGATAAAAGAAACTACCGGCTTAGATACTCATATAAAATGGCCGAATGATATCCTTGTCGGCCACAAGAAACTGGGCGGTATATTGACCGAGTTAAACGCTGAAATGGATGAAGTCAATTTCGTGGTAATCGGGGCGGGATTAAACGTAAATAATGATAAAAAAACATTACCTGTTGGCGCGGCTTCTTTAAAAGAACACAAGAAAGAAGGTGTCAACCGGGTCAGCCTGCTGCAGGAGATTCTGCGCAAAATAGAATCAAATTACCTGCTTTTCCAGAAGAAAGGGCCGCATCCTATTATTGAAAAATGGCGGGAATACAATATTACCCTGGGCAAGAGGGTAAAAGTATATTTTCATAAAGAGCACATTGAGGGAGAAGCGGTTGATATAGATACTGATGGCGGGTTATTGATCAGGAGGGATTCCGGGGTAACCGATAAGGTCATGTCCGGAGATGTGGTCCATTGCAGGTAATGTAAACCAAAAATAAAATTTAGGTTGACATTTCCCCGCACTTTTTTATAATATCTTTATGCTAAAGATAAAAAGGTGCGGGATTTTTATTATCTTATTATCATCCGGTTGGCTGCAATGGGTATTTTGCAATGAGCCTCCTTCTCTTGACCTGGGGCCGATTGTGGTGACTAAAGGCAAGTCCTCTCTTCTAAATTCCTATTCCGTAGATGCCGGCTCGACTGATAATTTTACGTTTGATTCGCCGATTGAATCATTAAGTGCGCTTCCTATTGACTTGGAGAGCCGCTCCCCGAAGGGCGCTATACAGACCGATTTTTCATTAAGAGGCTCTAATTTCCAGGGCGTTTTGATGCTTCTGGATGGCCAGCGCATTAACGACCCTCAGACCGCCCACCATAATTCCGATATTCCATTAACCTCAGAAGATGTTGAAAAAATAGAAGTGATGCCCGGAGTAAGTTCTTCGTTATTCGGGCCGGATGCCATAGGCGGAGCGATAAATATCACCTTAAAGAAACCAGAAGAAAAGAAAAAAATCCTGGTATTTAAGGGTGGGCAATATAAGACCTGGTCCGGACTGTTCAGTATAAGCGACAAGATTAATAATTTGGGCGTAAGGCTGTCTGTGGAGAATGAAGAATCCGGAGGTTTTTATAAAGATACGGATTTTAAGAAGTTCACCGCGGCTTTTAGCTCTTCCCTGGAGGTGCCTGATGGCGACTTCCGGTTTGACTTGGGTTACCAGGAGAAGGGATTCGGGGCATTTGATTTCTATACTCCCGGCAGTAATTTTCTTTCTCAGGAATGGACCAAGACCCATTTGGTTAATACCGGGTTCAATCTGGAAAAAGGCGGATTTATCATCAAGCCTAATTTGTTATGGCGCAGGCATTATGATAAATTTGTGCTGGATAAAACATTTACCCGCAGTAATTATGTCAACCATCATCGCACTGATCTTTATACTCCCAGCATCTACCTTCAGAAAGAAACCAGACTATTAGGGAAGGCTGGCCTGGGCCTGGAATACGGGGGCGAGCGGATCAGCTCTACTAATTTGGGTAAGCACGTCCGCGACCATAAGAGTATATTTGCCGACCAGGGAAAAGATTTGACTGATAAATTATCTTTAGGCACATCTTTCAGGATGGATGACTTTGACGGGTTTGGCCAGGTTTATACCGGTTCAGCCAGCCTCAGGTACAAGCTTGGCCAGGAAAACTCGTTTTATTTCGGGGCGGCAAGGAGCATGCGTATCCCTTCGTTCACTGAGCTTTATTATAATGACCCTACTACGCTTGGCAACTCCGGGCTCTCTGCCGAGAAATCTCTTAATTATCAGTGGGGCTACGATTATAAAAAAGAGTCATTAAAAGGAGGAATCGCCTTATTCTTGAGAAATGAAAATGATTTTATTGATTGGATCAAGCGTACTCCCAGCCAGGCCAAATGGCAGGTAGAAAATATCACAGAATCGGATGTGTTCGGCATAGAAAGTTATCTGAAATTTAAGCTAAACAAATACCTGAGGCTGGATGCCAATTATACCTATATCAACAAATACATAGATGGCCGCGGTTACCTGTATAAATACGGCCCAAGCTATCTGGCTCACCTGGCTAATACTACCTTAAGTTTTAACTTGCCTTTCGGGATTCAGAGTATAAGTTTTAATTATAAGAAAAAGCCCAGCCGCCCTGGATGGTTTCTTCTGGGTATCAACTCCAGCTACAACATAACTAAGAATGCCCGGATTTTTGTGGAGGTGACCAACCTTCTTAATGTCGGATACCAGGAGATAGTGGGGATTCATCAGCCCGGCAGATGGGCAGAGGCGGGCCTGAGGTCAGAGTGGTGAAAAAATCTTGGTTTTTTTATTCTTTGAGAGTATAATAACCCAATAATTATTAAAAAGAAAATGAGGAGCGCCTAAAAAATGTTTATCCATGCAGTTTTGTTTGAGATAAAACCGTCCCAGGTCAGCGCCTACCGTAAAGATAGCAAGATGTGGGCTGCTTACGCCAAGAAAGACAAGGAGTTTATCGCCTATTTCACCATGGAACGGATAGGTTTCAGAAATCAATACCTCTCGGTCTACGAATGGAGAATAAAACAGGGCCACGACCGCTTCATAAAAAAGCTCCACGATTGGCTAGTGGCTAAATCAAAGGCCAAGGTTAAAGTCTTAGGTTATTATAATCTCAAGGCCGTAGATACAGTACGGAAAAGATTAATATAATTTTAGTTGACAAATAACTAAAGTTGGCGTATATTAATCAGCAGGTAGTAAATGAGGGTGTAGAAATCTTAGGCCGTAAGGTAGAGAAGCTCGCCTTACGGTTTTTTCGTTTCCGCCATTATTTACTATAATTTGATGGAAAGGAGGGTGGTGAGTAATGGCAAAAGGAAAAGTAAAGTGGTTTTCCAACCAAAAAGGTTATGGGTTTATTACTCCTGAGTCGGGTAACGATGTCTTCGTACATCATTCCGCAATCCAGGGTGAAGGCTATAAGACTTTAGAGGAGGGCCAGGAAGTTGAGTTTGAAATTGAAAAAGGTCCTAAAGGCGAGCAGGCTACGAAAGTAGTTAAGTTATAACCTAAAAGTAGGAAACAAACGGGCCCGGCTGTTAAAGGTCGGGCCTTTTTTTTCGGGCACAGGAAGGTACAAAAATGAAAATAGTATTTATCGAGCCGCGTTCAACCAGATCTACTGTATACAGCAAAATACCTATGCCTTTATTGGGGCCGGTCTACCTGGGGACTATCCTTAGAAACAGGGGGCACCAGGTTACAGTATACAAGGAAGATATATTTACCCCGGATTATTCTAAATTAGACGCGGATTTAATCGGTATTTCTATTTTAACTTCAACTGCCAAGCGGGGATATCAGATAGCCAGAAAGTTTCCCAGAGAAAAAGTGATTATGGGCGGAGTCCACGCCAGCCTTGTGCCTGCCGAAGCCAGCCGTTTTGCCCGCCAGATTGTTATCGGCGAAGCCGAAGAAGTAATCGCAGATATCGTAGAAGGCAGGAACAGGGAAAAAATTATTCACGGAAGGCCTGTCGAGAATTTAGATACCTTGCCGCAGCCGGATTTTTCTTTAATCAAGGGTTTCAAAACATCGATTATGACCACCCCGATTTCTACTTCCAGGGGTTGCCCTTTTGACTGCAGTTTTTGTTCTGTGACAAAAATGTTCGGTCGTAAATACCGTTTCCGCAGCGCAGAAAATGTCATGGGGGAACTCGCTTCTTTAAAGGCGAATAGTTTTTTCTTTTGTGATGATAACTTTACCGCTCATCCCAAGCGCACCCATAAATTGTTAGGCTTGATGCTGAAAGAGAAAATCCGCAGCTGGGCCTGCCAGGTGCGTTGCGATGCCGCCAGGGATAACGATTTATTGAGCCTGATGGCCAAGACGGGGTGCAGAGTTGTATGTGTAGGGTTTGAGTCAATCAACGAGAAGACTTTAAAGGCCTACGATAAGAAGCAGACAATAGATGAGATTATCCACGCTATCCGCTCTTTCCACAAAAGAAAGATCAAGGTCCACGGGATGTTTGTCCTGGGTGGCGATGATGATAACGAAAAGACGGTATGGGACACTTTTAAATTTGCCATAAAACAAAAAATAGATACCATCCAGATGTCTATCCTCACCCCTTTTCCCGGGACCA
>CAYPRG010000007.1:0-20651 GCA_964413025.1 uncultured Planctomycetales bacterium | reverse complement strand
GGCTTGACTTTCCTGCCTTTTAAAATCTTAGCGGCAACTCTTAAATCAGTAATCCTGCCGTTGGTGCAGGAACCTATCACTACCTGGTCCAGCTTGACGTCTTTTAACTTGCTGACCGGCTTGGTATTGCTGGGCAAATGCGGACAGGCGACAACCGGCTCCAAACCCGTCACATCCCATTCATACACTTTCTCGTAACAAGCATCTGAATCAGGCTGGTAAAATTTAGCCTTGCGTTTAAAGGGCGCGATATATGCCTTGGTAATCTTATCCGCGGCAATTATCCCTGCTCTTGCCCCCGCCTCAATCGCCATATTACTCATTGAAAATCTACCGTCCATGCCTAAACCGGAGATAACCGGGCCGCAAAACTCCATGGCTTTATATAAAGCTCCGTCTACGCCGATATTTCCGATAGTAAACAAAATCAGGTCCTTGCCACCCACCCATTTATTAAGTTTGCCTTTAAAAACAAATTTTACCGAAGCAGGCACCTTCAGCCAGATTTTTCCGTCAACAAAAGCGCGGGCCAAATCCGTGGAGCCAATGCCGGTTGAATAACACCCTAAAGCCCCGTAAGTACAGGTATGCGAATCCGCGCCGATAACCAGGTCTCCGGGCAAAACCAGCCCCATCTCAGGCAAAAGCGCATGCTCAATCCCCATACAACCGACTTCAAAATAATTTTTTATTTTCTGCTCCCTGGCAAAATCCGCCAGGATTCTGCATTGATTAGCGCTTTTTAAATCTTTTGCCGGGGCAAAGTGATCGGGGACAAGGGCAATTTTATTCTTATCAAATACTTTTTTAAATCCGGCTTTTTTGAATTCAGCAATAGCAATAGGAGCGGTGATATCATTGCCCAGGGCGAAATCTACCTTTGCTTCAATAAACTCTCCCGGCTTTACTTCTTTTTTGCCGGAATGAGCCGCCAAAATCTTTTCCGCTATTGTATAACCCATAGTTTATTTGGATATAAGAAAGTATAAAATGACCCACTGCGAAAATCGCTTAAAGTTATCTGCCTGAGGCGATTTTCTTGTTGGAGAATCGAAATTCAAGGATTTAACTTTATTCTTCAAATCTCTTAACAATAAGAGTCGCGTTATGTCCGCCAAAACCCAGGGAATTGGACATGCAGACGTTGACTTTTGTCTTGCGGGCCGTATTCGGCACATAATCGAGGTCGCAGTCGGGATCCGGATAATCATAATTAATGGTCGGAGGAACAATCCCGTCTTTTATAGCTAAACAACAAACCACAAACTCTACGCCGCCGGCTGCCCCTAATAAATGGCCGGTCATTGACTTCGTAGATGAAATCATAACCTTCTTGGCGTAAGCGCCCAGGGCTTTTTTTATGGCTAAAGTTTCAATTTTGTCATTAAGTTTTGTGGAAGTTCCGTGGGCATTGATATAATCCAGATTTTCCGGGTTCATGCCCGCGTCTTTCAAGGCTATCTTCATAGCCCTCATCGCACCGTCACCCTCAGGGTCAGGCGCGGTTATATGATAGGCGTCACAAGACATACCGTAGCCTACAATTTCGGCGAGAATTTCTGCCTTCCTGTTTTTGGCATGCTGCAATGTCTCCAAAACTACCAGGCCGCAACCTTCGGCTATGACAAAACCATCGCGTTCTCTATCAAAAGGACGGCTTGCCCTTTGAGGGTCATTATTCCGGGTAGAGAGGCCTTTCAGGGCGCAAAATCCGCCCACGCCCGTAGCCACAACACAGCTTTCCGTGCCTCCGGTAACCATCACATCGGCGTCCCCCCGCTCTAAAATCCTGAAGGCTTCACCTATGGCATGCGAACCTGAAGCACAGGCAGTAGCCACGCAGGAATTGGGGCCCTTCAGACCGAATATAATCGCAACCTGGCCGGCGGCTTCGTTGACAATCAACATGGGGATTAGAAAAGGAGACATCTTAGACGGCCCTTTGTTAAGCAAATTCTTATGCTCTTCTTCTATGGTATACAAACTCCCGATGCCCGAACCCACCATTACCCCGATGCGCTCTCTATCTTCCTTGCTTAAATCCAACCCCGAAGATTCTATCGCCTGTTTTGCGGCAGCAACCGCATATTGGGCGAACTTATCCATCCGCTTGGCGTCTTTAAAAGTCATCCCGTGCAATTTAGGGTCAAAACCCTTGACCTCTCCTGCAATGCGGGAATCAAACTTAGAAGCATCAAAAGAAGTGATCATGCCTACACCGCTTTTACCTTCTTTTAAAGCCTTCCAAAAAACCGGGATATCATTCCCCACCGGAGTAATCACGCCTAAACCCGTAATCACTACTCTATTTTCTTGCATGATTTATTTTCCTGCGTCATAAAATTTACCCCGCCAAAGTAAAAAGGCGGGGTATCTATTCTAAACCACTTTAACTATGGTTTTACTTAGTTGTTGCTTTATCTTCAATGTACTTGACTGCATCGCCAACGGTAGTAATCTTCTCTGCGTCCTCATCGGGTATCTCAATACCGAATTCTTCCTCTAAGGCCATGACTAACTCTACCGTATCCAAAGAGTCTGCGCCCAAGTCATCGATAAAAGATGCCTCAGGGGTGACCTCTTCAGGCTTTACTCCCAACTGTTCCGCGATTATAGACTTAACTTTCTCTTGAACTGCCATTCTTATTCCTCCTTGTTATCTTTCTTACGCCATCACCATGCCGCCGTCTACGACAATCGTCTGGCCGGTGATGTAGGCCGCATCTTCGGATGCTAAAAATAAACACGCGTTTGCCACATCATTCGGGCTGCCTAACTTATTCAGGGGTATCATTGCCAGCATCTTCTGTTTTACATCCTCAGATAGCTTGGCAGTCATATCCGTCTGGATAAAACCAGGCGCTACCGCATTTATGTTAATATTACGGCTGGCAAACTCTTTAGCCGTAGTTTTAGTAAGAGCGATTATTCCCGCCTTAGAAGCAGAGTAATTTGCTTGGCCGGCATTCCCTATTATACCGATAATAGAAGCGATATTAATAATCTTACCGCTGCGCTGTTTCATCATCACCCGGGACACAGCCTTGGTACAATTAAACGTACCCTTCAAGTTCACCTTTATGACCACATCCCAGTCCGCATCACTCATCCGCAACATCAGATTGTCTTTTGTGATGCCAGCGTTGTTAACTAATATATCAACCTTTGCGAATTTGTCAAGAATTTTGTTTACCCCGGCTTCTACTTTCTGGTAATCCGTGACATCCAACTCCAGGGCCAAAGACTTCCTTCCCATGGCCTCGATATCCAGGCATGTCTTCTCTGCGTCCGCCATGTTGACATCGCCTATTACGATATCCGCCCCCTCTTGCGCGAAGAGCATAGCAATGGAACGGCCGATACCCCTGCCCCCGCCTGTGATGAGAGCAACCTTATTTTCAAAACGCATAGTCTGTTTCCTTTTCTATATTTACTACCTGCGCGCTTGCCTCAATACGGCGCATCAGGCCCTTCAAGACCTTACCCGGGCCAAACTCAATGAAATTCTTTACGCCTTTAGATAGCATAAATTTCATTGAATCTTCCCAAAGAACACTAGAGGCAACTTGTTTAATTAAATTATCTTTTATTTCAGCGGCAGATGTAGCCGCCTTAGCGGTGACATTACAAACTACCGGCATAATCGGCGCATTCAGCTTTATCTTTTCTAATTCCGCGGCCAACCTTACTGTGGCCCCTTTCATCAGGGAAGAATGAAACGCGCCGCTTACCTCTAACATAACCGCCATCTTTGCCCCGCGCTCTTTCGCCAGCTCCTGGGCTTTCTCAATCTCTTTGGCGCTTCCGGCTATCACAACCTGTCCGGGACAATTTATATTGGCAATCTCCGTATTCGCGTCAAGGCAAACTTGCCTGACCAAAGACAGTTCAAGCCCGATTATAGAAAGCATCTTTCCGGGTGACTTAAGCGCTTCTTCTTCCATGAACTCGCCTCTGCGCCTGACCAGGTAAACCGCGTCTTCAAAATTTATTACTCCGGCTGCCACTAACGCGGAATATTCGCCTAAACTCAACCCTGCGGTATAACCATCCGTAGAAAAATCAACTCCCCTGGACGCCCTGTATGCTTCCCAGGCAGCAATACTTATAGTAAGGATTGCCGGCTGGCAATTTACAGTCCTGGTCAATTCCTGCTGCGGGCCCTCAAAGCACAGCTTTGAAATAGAAAACCCTAAAACTTTATCCGCCTTATCAAAGACCGCTTTGCTTTCAGGAAAGGCCTCATAGAGGCCCTTGCCCATACCTATATATTGGCTGCCTTGCCCGGCAAAAAGATAAGCTACCACTCTATCACGCAGGCGCCCCAGACTAAACCTGCCCCAAAAGCATCTAAAAGGAAGATGTCGCCCTTCTTTATCCTGCCGGATTTTACCGCTTCACATAGAGCGGTCGCGGTAGAAGCCGAAGACATATTTCCGTATTTTTCAATATTAAGGAAAATCTTTTCCTTAGGTAATTTCAATTTTTTGGCCATTGCCATAATGATGCGGATATTAGCCTGATGGGGGATGACTAAATCTATATCCTTGCATTCCCGGCCGGATTTTTTCAAGGCGACTTGCGCTGCTTCGGCCATGATCGTAACTGCTAATTTAAACAACTCATTACCTTGCATCTTTATATAATGAAGCTTTTTATCCAAAGTATCAATGCTGGAAGGATAACGGGAGCCGCCGCCGGAGAGAAATAATAAATCCTTCTTTGTGCCATCGCTTCCCAGGTAAGTAGAAAGTATACCTCCAGACTTCACCTCTGAAAGGACTGCTGCTCCTGCGCCGTCACCGAATAAAACACAAGTGTTCCTGTCTTTCCAATCAGTCACGCGGGAGAGCACTTCCGTTCCTACTACTAAGGCATTTTTATAGGTTCCACTGGCGATAAACTGTTTCGCCATAGTTACCGCGTAAACAAATCCCGCGCACGCGGCGCTGACATCAAAACAAACCGCGTTCTTGGCGGAAAGCGCGTCCTGCAATAAACAGGCAACTGAAGGAAAAGGCATATCCGGAGTAATGGTGGCGACGATAATCAATTCTATTTCCGCCGGCTTAAGATGGGCATCTTCCAAGGCTTGCCTTGAAGCTTTTATGGCTAAATCCGAAGCAGCCTCATTTTTCGCCGCTATCCTTCGCTCTTTTATTCCGGTGCGGGTAGTAATCCACTCATCGGAAGTATCCACCATTTTTTCCAAATCAGCGTTAGTCAATACTTTACTTGGCAGATATTCGCCTACACCTATTATGCCTACTTTTTTCATATTTATGGCCTTACTGTTGATTTATGCTATTTATGGTCTCCAGGATCTTGGCGTTGACTTTACGCTCAACTTCCTCTTTAGCTACCCTGATGGCATTCTTTATGGCTTTTAGGTTTGAACGGCCGTGGCCGATTATCACTATCCCGTTGACTCCCAACAAAGGCGCGCCGCCAAACTCCGAATAATCCATCTCCTTCTTAAACATCATAAGCCTTCGCTTTAATAAAATCAACCCCAGTTTCTCCAGGAGATTACTTTTTAGTAAATGCCGCTTCAGGAATACCTGTATGGCCTCAGCCGTGCTTTCTATTACTTTCAAGGCGACATTGCCGACGTAACCGTCGCAGACAATTATATCGCATTTGCCCGAAAATAGATCCTTGCCCTCAACATTACCGATGAACTTAAGCGGGCTCTTGGAAAGCAGCTCATAGGTTTCCTTGAGGAAATCAGTCCCTTTTGATTCTTCTTCCCCGACATTTAATAAGCCGACACGGGGAACAGCTATATTTAAAATATTCTGGCTATAGGCATTGGCCATAATGCCATATTGCAATAGATGCATCGGCTTAGCGCCGATATTGGCGCCGACGTCGATAATCAGCGAAATGCCTTTTAAGGTAGGAGTGACAATCGCGATACCGGAACGTTCAATGCCAGGCAAGAGGCCTAAGCCCAAAGTCGCAGCGCATACCACGGCACCGGTGTTACCGGCGCTGAAAAAAGCGTCTGCCTTGCCTTCTTTGACCAGGTTTATTCCGACAACAATAGAAGAATTTCTCTTCCTTCTGACACTGTTAGCAGCGGACTCGGACATCTCGATTACTTCCTGAGCCGGATGCACGGTAATCTTATCCCCGGTGTAGCCGGATTTTTGAAGAAGGCCTTTTACTTTCTCTTCATTGCCCACTAAAATCACTTCAGCATTATACTCTTTCGCCGCAGCTATCGCCCCGTCAATCACAACCCCTGGAGCGTGATCACCGCCCATCGCGTCAACTACAATCTTCATATTTATTTATGCTCCTCTATGCCTGCTTAATATGCAGTATGAATTTTAGCGAGCTTTTTTCTTCTTTTCTTTTACCTTAATCTCGATAACCTGCCTGCCGTCGTAATAACCGCAAACTTTACAAACCCGATGAGCTAATTTCGGCTGTTTACATTGAGGACAGGGCATAAGATTAATTTGGGGAACTTTCCAATGTGTCCGGCGCTTTCTCCCCCGCGCCGCAGAATGCCTTCTTTTAGGTAGGGCCACAGGTACAACCTCCTTCATTAAGATTCTTGCCGCATTTCGGGCAAAGCCCTTTGCAACCCGGGTTACACAAGGGATTTACCTCGTAATCTAAAATTATTTCTTCTCTGATATCCGGGTCCAAATCCAAAATCAACTCCGAATTCGACACCGAATAATTTAATTCTACCTTCTTGCTGAAATCTTTATCAAATTCTTTAAGGCAGCGGCTACAATCACTATACGCCACCGCGCTTAAAGCCAGATTCACACTGACCGCGTTAGTAATCCTGGATATTTCCGCCTTTACTTTTACCGGGCCGCGGAACTTGATTATGTCCGTCTCTAAGTCCAGCGCCTTGGCGGGGATCTCTTCTTCCAGGGTCACCCCCTCCGGCGATATCTGCCTTATATTTATTTTCACGCTATACTACGCAGCTTCTCTTTCAGCGCTTTTTCTACAAAACTCGGGACAAAACTTGATAAATCCGCGCCTAAAGAACCCGCCTCTTTCAGAAGTTTTGAGGAAAGATAACTATAGCATTCCTGAGGCATCAAAAAAATTGTTTCGATGTCAGGCGAGAGTTTCCTGTTAGTCAGGGCCATCTGGAATTCGTATTCGAAATCAGAAAGCATCCTTAACCCGCGGATCAAAACTTTAGCTTTATGTTTATGCGCGTAATCAATCACCAAGCCGTCAAAATCGGATATTGTCACGCCCTTTAACCCGCCGGCCGCCTTCTTAAGCATCTGAATTCTTTCTTTTACGCTAAAAAGCGGCTTTTTGTGGGGATTATGCGCCACCGCCACAATGACTTCCGGAAAAATCTCCTGCGCCCTCTTTATAAGGTCAATATGCCCGTAAGTAATCGGGTCAAAAGTGCCTGGATATATGGCTGTTTGGCACATATTTAACTCTCTTCCTTATTATACAACGAAAGCATGGTGTCGCCATACCTGGACTCTTTTACCAGCCCAAGATTCCCGGCTTTTTCAGGCAAACCGTCCTTTTTGAAGTGCTGAACGGCTATAAAACCATTGGGCGCTAATATATCATACACCCCCAACATTTGCAAGATTTTTTTTGCCAGCCCGTCATAATAGGGAGGGTCTAAAAAGATAATATCAAACATCTTTTTATCCTTGCGCAAGGCGATTATCGCTTCTTCTGCCTGCTTAGGATAAACATAGCAGGATTCAAACCTCAA
The DNA here is from genome assembly GCA_964413025.1 of uncultured Planctomycetales bacterium. Taxonomy (GTDB): domain Bacteria; phylum Omnitrophota; class Gorgyraeia; order Gygaellales; family Profunditerraquicolaceae; genus CAYPRG01. The sequence continues at coordinate 12,928 of CAYPRG010000007.1, read as the reverse complement.
GGATTCCATATTCTTCTTGATTGCTAATAAACTCTGCCGGCCTGATTCCACCAGGACCAGCTCCCGGGCGCCTCTAGATGCCGCCTCAAACCCTACCGCGCCTGTTCCGGCAAACAACTCCAAAAAAGACAGCCCTTCAATATCGCCCAATATATCAAACAAAGCTTTCCTGACCTTGTTTTGGGTGGGGCGGATATTGATAACCGCAGCAAGCTGTTTGCCTTTATATTTGCCGCCTATAATGCGCATTTTGTAAACTCCGAAACCCTGATATCGTCTTTATTGATTGTTGCCCGCAGCTTAAATCCTGCCCCGATATCCTTTACTTCCATGAAAAGCTGATTCATTAAAGAAGCGTCGGTACGATGGTAATGGCGGACGATAAATATCTTATCGGTTAAGCCGGAAGCCATCCTGACAGTATTATTTAACTGCTTAACATTTGAAACCGGCAACAGGTATATACCGTTATCCAGATAATAAGACTGGGCAAACACCGCGCTCCTTATATTATAGACGATAACTACGGATGCCTTTCCCTTCGATTCTTTATTTATCCAGCCGGATGTATATTCCGGAGCCGGGCCGAATTGCGCCTTACTGACTAAGAACGAAGACAACAGCATCAGCAAAATAAGCAGTGATGTTAATGCTCTATTTTTGGAAAATCCGAAACTCAAAAAATATCCTGCCAGCGGGATGAAACCCAAAAAAGAAAACATCCAAAAACGCTCCTGCCGCAGCAGCGCGCCATGTTGGATAATATCCAGGAAAAACATGGCTGATAAAGGCACGGTAAAAATACTTAAACAGAACCAAAGCTGCCTGCGGTATTTAACCGCCATCTCTTTGACCCCACAGATGGTTATATAAAGAAAAAAAGGCAGCCCCGCTAATAAAAATAATCCCAAGAGGATACCGGGCTGGTCGGATATCAGGATATAACGGCTGGCCCCGATAAATAAATTCATTATTTTATCGAATAATCCGGGGTAACCAAATACCCATTCCGCGTTGCGGAAATTGTATCCTTTCAGGATAACCTGTACAAACCAGGGGGAGAAAAACATCAGAGAACTCAAAACAGCTAAATAGAATTTTCTGTTCTTTGAGCCCTCTCTCCTGTGGGCGATGCTAAAATAGATAAACTGCCCGACAAAGGTAAAAGCATAAAAATAATGCGCGTACAGCCCCAGGGCGCTAAATACGGCAAACCAGAGGGCATCGGAATTCTTATTTTGTTTTTCCAGCCTCAGCATAAACAGCGATGATAATAAACCTATTACCATAATCAGGCTGTAGGCGCGAGCCTCCTGAGAATAACGGACACTAAAAGCGCTGATAGCGGCGAATAAAGCGCAAAATCCGGCTGTACGTTGATTAAAAAGGTATCTGCCTATCTTGTAAGCCAGGAATACGGCAAAGACACCCATTAAAACAGAAAAGAATCTCAGCGCGAATAAGCCGTCTCCGAATACTCTCATCCAAATATAGATTATCCAAAAATACAGGGGCGGATGAGTATCCGTATCTAATAAGCCTCTGGTTACGTCTTTAATATGCCTGGAGGGGTCGCTTTTAAGGAATAACCTGAAATCCTGGGACTTTAATAAAGGAGGAGTTTCTTTTTTAGAAAAACCATCCAAGAGATTTTCTATATCAACGCCATGGCCGCTAGATTGAAAAAGAGTAAAGAACTCATCAGTCCATAAGGAACGCCCCGACAAGTTATTCACCCGCAAAAGTAAACCTAGGGCAAGGAGGAATAGTAAACTAAAACGAAGCCGCATCTTATTTAGAGGTACCTTAATGCCAAATCACCCGCTTCTATTCCGGAGAGAAAACAAGCGTGCACGCCGCCGCCCGGCTGGGTCCAGGCACCGGCCAAAAACAAACCTTTCACCTTAGTCTCATGCGGCAATCTATTGATGCCGGACTGTTCAAGCGTCTGGGCAAAACCGTAGATTGCGCCCTTAACCGATGAGCCGAAACGGGCCATGGTCCTGGGAGTGGCTGCTTCCATAACTTCGATATGTTTTGAAAGGCCCGGTAAATATTTCTCGGCGCGGCTGACAAGCTGGCTGGCAACTTCCATTTTTTTCTTCTTGTATTCTTCTTCTGTAAGATTATCCCAGCCGGCGTAATCATCCAAAGTCATAATCAAAAGGCTCCCTTTTCCCTGCGGGGCCATGCCCGGGTCGACCTGGGCATGGTCAACCAATTCCAGCGAACACCCCTGGTAATCTCCTACCAGAGAATAATTGTAGCTTTCCAACTGGTCATAAGTAGTGCTTACCGAAAAAATAGGGTAGTCCATACCTAACTGTTTTGCCGGCAGGTCCAGCCCCAGATACACCTGGAAAGCGGATATTGATTTTTCCATAGAAGAAAATTTTTTACGGTAACCTTCCTTTACGCCATGGTCATCAAGCATACTGGCAAGGGTATCCAGGGCATTAACATTGGAGATCACCGCTTTAGCCTCAAACTCTTCGCCTTTATCGGTAATAACAGATTTGATTTTCCTGCCGTTATGGGTGGTAATATCGGTTACTTCGGTATTAAATTTTACCTCCGAGCCGGATTGCTTTATTTTTTCCACCATCGCCTTAAAAAGCCGGCTGGAGCTTCCTTTTATGTATGCCGTGGGATTGCAATAATATCCTTTGAAAATTATCAGGAAATACAGCGCGGAAAGCCTGCTGGGAGGCAACCCGGCAAAACGCCAGATATCGGTGATGATTGCCCTTAATTTATCGTCCTTGATATACCTATCCAGGAATTGCTCCGCGGTAAAACAGGAAGTTTGAATAATCAGATGATAAACAAAGGGGCTGATCAACAGCTTCAGCAGGATCGGCAGCTCTGAAAGGCTGAAGTTATCAAATTGCTTATTGAACTTCTTTACTGCCTCAAAAAGCTTATCAATATTTTCTTTTTCCTGGGGGAAACTGCCTTTCAGGAAAGCAATAAAATTATCAAGATTAGAATCAGCGACAAAATCATGGCCGGGATAGATTATGCGCGAGAAATTTGTCAACCCGATAAAATCCACTTCCTTAGAAATGCCTGTTTCATCCAAAAAAGCCCTTACCTCTTGGCCTTCGGCCAGGGAATCGACGCAATGGATAGACGATTCAAAGGTAAAACCCTTCCTGGTAAAAGTAGTGGCAAAGCCTCCGGGTATGGAAAGTTTTTCCAGCAGCAAAACTTTCTTCCCGCGGGATGATAGCCTCAACGCGGCGGCCAGCCCGCCTACACCTGCGCCTATAACTATGACATCATATTCCATAGCGATTATTGTATTTTGTTAAAGAAATTTATGGTTTCCTGCGCGGTCTTATCTTTTTCTTTATCAATAGTTATCATATGATAACTATCTTCCAGAACGACCAGGGATTTAACCGGCGAGCCGATATGGTCATAGACGTACTGCGCGTTCTTAAGGCTGGTCATATCGTCTTCGCGGGCATGAATGATTAAAATGGGGGTTTTTACCGACGGCATCTCTTTCTTCGTTACCTTAGCAAGCAGATGATGCTGGTAAAGGCAGCACATGGGAAAAAATGGGCTGCCGAATAACAAAACCTTATTGCTGAATTTTCTGGCAGAGGCGCCGCGATAAAACCTATGCACGCTATCCCTTAGCTCTTCGTCTTTTAAGCCATAGGGATGGTCTTCGCGTATATCGACCATATTCCTGATAAACGGAATATGCCAGACTACTTCCATAATCGCCTTACCTTTATGCAAACCCCAGCCGTCATAGAATAAAGTCGGCGCTAAAGCCACTATACCGGAAACCTTATCCGGGAATAAATAAGCAAGATGCACGGCCATTATAGCCCCCATGGAAAGGCCGCCCACGAATACCTTAGAATAATCTTTAGCCAGCATTTCAAAATCCTGGGCGCAAGCCTGGGCTATCTCCTGCCAGGTGGCCTTCTTCAGCTCCCTTAATGTGCTGCAATGATGCGGCAGGGTATTACAGAAAACCGTATAGCCGGCTTTATTAAGGCACTTACCCAGATAACGCATCTCCGAAGGAGTACCGGTAATCCCGTGGATTAAAAGGACTGCCTTGCTATTATTGCCTTTGAGTAAAAATTTGTATTTTTTTGTATTTATCGTCTCCATAAGTTTTATTATTATATCACGAAATCCCGGAATCCAATTTTTTAATTGTAGAGGGAAACCCTTTCTGTTATACTGACTTTTATTATGCAACCGACAAACTCTCCTCTGAATTTCTCGATAACCGACAGCTTAAAGAATATCCCCCAAGAAGATTGGGATAACCTTTTCGGGAAAGACTTAATCGAAAGCTACGGTTATCAAAAGACGCTGGAAGAATCCGGGCTGCAGGAATTCTCTTTCAGGTATCTTCTGGCGAGGAGAAGCTATTCCTTAAACGCGATCATACCGTTTTTTATCACCGAATTCCCCCTTACCACTTTAATCGACGGCGCCCTCCATAAGATAGCCGATAAATTCAAAGATTACTCAAAACTTAAGTTGATTTTTGTAGGTTCGCTTACAACGGAAGAGTTATATTTCGGCATATCAAAAGATGAAAACCTCGGCTTATTAATGGACGGGGCGCTGGAGAAGATCTCCCGGCTATGCAAAGATGAAAAAATCGCCGGCATTGTACTCTACAACCTTTCGGGGAGACACAAGGCGCTGGCAGAATACCTCAAGGAAAAAGGATTCACTGAAATGGAATCCCTCCCCGGCACAATCATAGAAATCCAAACCCCATCCATTAAAGAATATATAGATACCCTCAGCAGGAACACCCGTAAAGACTTAAAAAAGAAATTGAGGCGCTCCTCCGAGCAAGCGCAGCTGGTCACGGTAGTGCGGGAAGATATAGACGGCATAATTGACGAAGTCTTTAAGCTCTATATGAATAATTTTGACGAATCCAGCGTCCATTTCGAAGTATTGACCCCTGAATTCTTCCGCAGGATATTCCAAAACATGCCCGGCCAGGTCAAATTATTTGTCACCTACGATAAGAATAAAATCGTAGCTTTTAATCTTTGCCTTATCAGGGGAAACTTATGCATTGATAAATTCATAGGGCTGGACAGCGAATTAGCCCTCAAATACCATTTGTATTTCACAACCCTCTACCACAATCTGGACTGGTGCATAAAAAACGGCATCCGCTTCTACCAACCGGGAGCGACCGACTACCATCCAAAAATGCGCTTCGGCGCAAAACTCATACCTTTGTTCGTATATTCAAAAGCATTCAATCCGCTTCTAAACTACTTTGTGAAAACAATAGCTAAATTCATCCAACCGAAGAATCTTGACACTTCATATAAGCTGATTTGTGATCCGGAAAAGAAAATATTCAGGCAGGATTAACTTTCCTCAAAGCCAGGCAGGCGTTGTTCCCTCCGAAAGCCGAGGCATTATTTAAAACTATATTTACAGAAACTTTTCGGCTTTCATTAGGCACGCAATCAATATCGCATTCCGGGTCAGGGGTTTCATAATTAATGGTCGGCGGAATGACCCCATTCTTGACAGTCAGGCAGCAGGCAACCGCCTCGATTGCCGATGCCGCTCCCATAGTATGCCCGAGCATGGATTTTATAGAGCTGATTAACAATTTCTTTGAATGTTCTTTAAAGACTTCCTTTATAGCCGCGCATTCCTCTTTATCATTAGCCGGCGTGCCTGTGCCGTGGGCATTAATATAATCCACATCCCGCGGCGTAATACCACTCTCCTTAAGCGCTTTCTCTATTGCCTTGGCAATACCGGGAGCGTAAGGAGCGGTCATATGGTGGGCATCGCAGCTTAAACCATAACCTAAAACTTCGGCGTATATATTGGCTTTTCTCTTTATAGCGGAATCAAGCGTTTCTAAAACCACCATTCCCGCGCCCTCTCCTACTATCATGCCTTTCCTGTTTTTATCAAAAGGCTGGCACTTCTGAGGGGCAATCGCCAGAAGCCGGTTAAAACCGGTAAAAGCTAGCCTGGAAAAGGCATCTGTCCCGCCGGCAAACATAACATCAGAGCTGCCTTTTCTTATCAGGTCGCAGGCGTAACCGATAGCGTAATTCCCGGCAGCGCAGGCAGTAGGGATAACATAAGCCGGGCCGCTCAAGCCCAATTCAGCCGCCACATTCAAAGAAAGCACATTAGCGGGATATTTACAGATTAAATCCCTGTCTATCGCGTCAACGCCTTTTTTAATCCAGGCGTCATTCAATTTTTCCAATACCTGGGACTCTCCCATGGTTGTCCCCACGCAAACCCCTACCCTCCGGCTATCCAAACTATCCAGCACTAACCCGGCGTCTTGAACACCGAGCTTGGCTGCTGCGATAGCCAAACAGGATGCCCGGCCGGTTTTTTTTATACTTATTTTATCAATAAATTTTTCAGGGCTGAAATTCTTAACCTCTCCGCCGAAATGAGTGGGGAAATCCGCGGTGCTAAAAGAACTTATTTCGGCTATGCCGGACTTACCCGCTGTCAAAGCCTTCCAGAACTCTTCCCTGCCGATGCCGATGGAAGAAACCACACCAAGCCCGGTAACCACGATACGTTTACTCATCAACGATTTCCTTCATGCTGATAATAATTTCGCCACGGGCAACATCCTTATCATCGACCCTGGCTACCGCGTTTACAATCGCGGCGCGCGACATAAGTTTCACCGGCTCAATAGTAATCTTCATCTGCTCTCCGGGGAAAACCGGAGCGAGGAACCTCACTTTGACCGAGCCAAGATAGTAAGACATTTTTTTGTTTTCGGGATTTTTATAGCCGTAGAAAAGCACTATCGCGGCCTGGGCCATTGCCTCGATTATCAGGACACCGGGCATAATCGGCCTGCCGGGAAAGTGGCCGGCGAAAAATTCCTCATTAAAAGAAACATTTTTTACCGCCACGACTTTTTTCCCGGGCTCAAGTTCCAATACCCGGTCAATCATCAGGAAAGGCGGCCGCTGCGGGAGTATTTTTTGTATCTCCTGGATATCAAGCATTTTTTTCTTTCTCTTCCAGATATTGTTTTGCCACAGCCACTGTCTCTCTTAAAGTGGTCAACTGGCCCAGTTTCTCTTCCGGTATGGCAATCTTGTATTTTTTCTCCATTGACGCCATTATCTCCAGCGCCATCATCGAATCCACGCCTAGATCCTCAAAGAATTTCGCGTCAGGATGGATCTCTTCAGGCTTCCTCTCGATTATTTCCGCTATCAAACTTCTAATCTCACTTTCTAAATCTGGCATTTATTCCTCCTTATTGGATAAATAATCCTCCGTCCACGACAATAGTCTGGCCGGTGATATAACTTGCCGCTTCGCTTAATAAAAACTTGACCACTCCCGCCACATCTGAAACCTTTCCGAACCTGGACAGCGGTATCATAGCGGTAAGCTGATTCTTATATTCCTCTTTTAAACCCGAGACCATATCTGTTTCCACAAACCCCGGCGCTACCGCGTTGACCCTGACCCCAAGGCCGGCTACTTCTTTTGCCAGGGATTTGGTGAAGCCGATGATACCCGCCTTAGATGAAGCATAATTAACCTGGCGGCTCATCCCGGCAATGCCGCTGACCGAAGTAATATTGACGATATTTCCGCTTTTCTGTTTTAAGAAAGTAACTATGGCATTGCGCGTCACATTAAAAGTCCCGCCTAAATTCGTATCGATAACTTCCTGCCAATCCTCTTTAGCCATTAACATTAAAGCTTTATCTTTGGTGATACCGGCATTATTCACTAAAATATCCAGCCTGCCGAAAGTAAGTTTTACCTTCTCCACCAATTCTTTGGATTTCTGGAAATCGCGCACGTCTATCTGCAAGGCTAATGCTTTTCTCCCCAGGCCTTCTATCTCTTTTACCAGCTCATCCGCAACTTTCGCGCTCTTTAAATAAGTAAAAGCAACATCCGCGCCCTCATTGGCCAGCATTAAAACTATGGCCCTTCCGATTCCCCTTGTCCCGCCGGTTACTATCGCTGCCTGGCCTTTGAATAACATAGGTCAACCCCTGAATTTGGAAATTATTAAGCTTGAATTTTGCCCGCTTGGCCCAAAAGCATTGATTAAAACATTTTTTGCTTCCTGTTTTTCAATCAACGCCAGAGCCGCGGCTGCCTGCAGGCTTCCGGAAGCGCTGTAACATTCGCCTACCAAGGGCTTAATGGAACTTATACGCACTTTCTCCCGGCTGCCGAATAAATCTCTTATTGCCTGCTCTTCGCCAAGGTCATTTTCATTATCTAAGTTAGCGGCTGAAGAAACACAGTCAATATCCGCCAAGGCGATATTCGCCTCTTTTATGGATTCCTCCATTGCTTTCTTAATCCCGTCTTTGGCCCCGCAGCCGGCGCCATAACCTGAAACTTCGGCATAAATGCGGGCATTGCGCTGGCGCGCTAAATCTAAATCTTCCAGCACCAAAATAGCCGAACCTTCTCCAATGGTTACGCTTAAACCCGCTTTATAAAAACCTACGAAAGCCTGCAGGCAAAGCTCTTCCACTCCGCCTGCCAAAACAACCTTTACCCTGCCCAACCTGATAAAATCCGCGGCGTAATTAATCGCGTCCAGGCTGGCGGAAAAACCCGTAGAAATTGTGGCATTAAACCCCTTGATATTAAATTTAATGGAAACCTGGCTGGCAGGCGAATTAATCACGGTATTGGGAAAAAGGGCGGGATTAACGTATCGCGGCCCTTCCAATATGGCGTCCCTGTCAAAATCACTGATACTGCGCAGGCTGCCTAAAGTCGTGCCTACCGCGACCCCTGTATCATGGGCATTCGCCTCTGTTATCGCTAATTTTGCGTCGTCTAAAGCTAATTTAGCGGCGGAGGCGACTAACTTTGTACTGCGGTCCAGGGTACGCAATCCTTTAGGGCCCAAAAATTCCTCAGGAGCAAAATCCTTGATCTCTCCGGCGGTTTTGGCCTCAAACGCAGCGGTATCAAATAAAGAAACCGGCTTGATTCCGGAGATACCTTTAGAGATAGCTTCAAAAAAAGCATCTTTTCCGGTTCCATTAGAACCTATCACTCCCAAACCAGTTATAACTACCCTTTTATTGCTCATATTTAGCGCCTAAAGTTTAATAAAACTATATTATATTCCAATTATTTGATTATTGCAAGCCCGCTCAGCCAACTACCATAAAATTTTCGTATTCAGGGAATCTCTGTAATAATTTCTCTTTCAGTTGAATATTCTGCCGCGAGCTTAAATAACGGTCTTTGCTTATAAGCCTTAAAGCCTCCTCCCTGGCCCTTTTTAATAATTGCAGCTGGGTCAGGGGATTGGCGATTTTTAACTCTGTCAACCCGTGTTGGCGCTGTCCGAAAAATTCACCCGGCCCCCTTATTTTTAAATCTTCTTCCGCGATACGGAAACCATCGCTATATTGAACCATAGCATTAAGGCGGGCCTTAGCTTCATCAGTTTCAGCGCCGGATATCAACAGGCAGGAGGATTCAAAGGAACCCCTGCCGATGCGGCCGCGCAACTGGTGCAGCTGGCTCAATCCAAACCGCTGGGCGTTTTCAATTATCATACAGGTAGCCTCGGGTATATCAATACCGACCTCCAGGATAGTAGTAGAAACCAAAACATCCAGCTCTTTATTCTTAAACTTGAGCATAATCTCATCCTGCTCTGCCTGTTTCAATTTTCCATGAATAAGGCCAAGCTTAAATTCCTTTAATTCACCTGCCTTAAGTTGGGCATACATTTTTTTCGCGCCTGCCATATCCAAAGCATATGATTCTTCTATTACCGGATAAATAATGTACGCCTGGTGGCCGAGATGTAATTGCTCCTTTAGCAAACGATACGCCCTGGAAATATCCTGTTTATTAAAAAGCATAGTTTTAATTGGCATCCTCCCGGGAGGCAGCTCATTTATTACCGAAACATCCAGGTCCCCATATAAAGTAATCGCCAGGGTCCGGGGAATCGGAGTGGCAGTCATAATCAGTACATCAGAATTAACTCCCTTGCGCGGTAACAAGGCGCGTTGAGCTACTCCGAATTTATGCTGCTCATCAATAATCACCAGCCCTAGTTTTTTAAAACTTACTTCTTCCTGCAGTAAAGCATGGGTGCCGATAACAAAATTTATTTTTCCTTGTTTTATCTCCCGCAGGATTTTTTTCTTTTCTTTTTCAACCATGCTGCCGGTAAGCATCCCCGGTTTTATTGCCCTTGCTTGAGAGCCAAGCTTCGCCAGCTGAGAACTTATTTTTTGATAGTGCTGCCTTGCCAGTATCTCCGTAGGGATCATAAAAGCGGTTTGATAACCGCCCTGGACAGCGATAATCCCGGCAATATTAGCTACCACCGTCTTACCCGAGCCCACATCCCCCTGCAATAAACGCTGCATCTGGCGGTTAGCCCCCATATCCTGTTTTATTTCAGCGATAACCTCGCCTTGCGATTTAGTAAATTTAAAAGGCAGGCTTATTGAAAACTTTTCAGCCAGTTCTCCCTCTGTATTATGCGCCAGCCCAAGCTTCTCATGTTTTTCCATTTTTCTCAAAGCCAGCGGAAGCTGAAAAAAGAAAAATTCATCAAATGAAAGCCGGCGGTAAGCTTCTTTCTGCATTTCCGGATTTTCCGGGAAATGAATATTGAGCAGGGCCTTGGCAAGATTAAGAAGATTATTTCTAACCCTTAAATCATAAGGCAGGAAATCATGGGCACAAGAAACATACTTATCCAGGACAAATTTTACCGTCTGGCGGAAGTAACGCTGGGTAATCCCTTCAGGCAAAGAATAAACCGGGACAATCCTGCCTATGTTCAAAGATTCATCCTGGCTTCCGGAGACGATTTCAAACTCAGGGGAGTTCATCTGCAGCCTGCTGCCATAACGCTCTACTTTACCGTACAAAATCAGGGTCAACCCTACCTTAAGATATTCTTTCAGATAAGGCCGGTTGAACCAGACGCAAAATATCTTGCCGCTTTTATCCCCCACCGCTACTTCTGTAATGCTGAAACCCCGCTTGCGCCATGAACGCCGCTCGCCCCTGGCTAAAACTTCCGCTTTTATGGTCCGGGCCTCGCCTTCTTTAAGCTGATGTATGGATATAAAATTCGCGCGGTCTTCGTAACGCCGGGGAAAACAGTAAAAAATGTCATCTACCGTAACGATACCCAGCTTAGCCAGGCTGGCGGCGCGCTTTGGCCCGATACCTTTTAAATATTGCACAGGATTTGTCAGCGGATTTTCCATAAAAAACTAAAGAGTTACCTTAGGATTTTCTGATTCGGGCTGGCCTTTTTCTTGAGGGGATGGTTTTTCTTTACCAGGGGATACCTCTATCTCAAATCCCTGGCTGGGATGAACTTTATTATTTACTGTTACCTTGCTGGGTTCAATCTTGAGTTTGCCTGTTTCCAGGGGGGCTAAAATAATAGTACAGACCAGGGTAGACTCAGTCCCGTCTTTGGTAAACGACATAGTGGATGACTGGTCCGAAGATAAAATATTAAAACCTTTGAATTCAGGCACCTGGGGCAGGGGGATATAACTTTCGTCGGAAGTAACGGTTACTTTGTAGGTCAAATGCTGGTCAGTAGTTAACTTGGGCTTATCTACTGTGGATTTGATATTAGTTTCGGCAAAGGCGTTTACAGCGGAAAATAAAGAAATCAATAGTATAATTAAATTTATTTTCGCCTTCATATCGGAGAAGATCGCCTTACTCGTTAATACTGATAGGCAAGGCCCACAAGAGCAAAGTAGGAATTTATTCCGTGGTTAGGGTCTTCTATACCGCAATTGGATAAATGACGATAACGGCCCTCAACAGTCAAAGCGGTATTTTTGGTAAAGAAATAATGCGCCCCCACTCCGACGTATTCAAAAAAATTGAACTGAGTGCCTTGCTCGCGGGTATGCTGGGTAGTATAGAGTAAACCGGGGCCGCCCTTTATATAAGGCTGGAATTTATAAGTATCAGGGAGAATCCCGATTTTAAGTATAAAACCTGTGCCGAATTCAACATTAGCATTGGGTTGGGAAACAGGGGAAATTGAAGGTTCCAGCTGAAACTGGAATAATCCCCAGGGATTTAAACCTATCTTTTTGACTAAAGGTTTAAGGTCAAAATCAAAATCAAAAATAATCGGGATAGTTGTATAATTCTTGCTATCTTTCAAGTTCGCCCTGCTAAAACCCGTAAGTAATTCTATGCCCTGCAGCCATCTTGATTTGCACTTTTCGCTAGACTCTTCAGCAGCCGCTTTCACGCCTTCATCAGCGAAGCAGGCGTTGGCTAAAAGAAACGAAATCGACAAAATATTAATAATACCGACAGTCAAATATTTTTTCATGAATCCTCCTGTTTATTGAACGTAATTATATAGAATGCCATCGGTTATGTCAAGTTATATTTTCCGAGGCTGTAAAAAAATATTTTTCAGGGGCCCTTGAATTCTGCAGAAAAATATGCCATACTAGTAATGTAACAAGAGGTGAAGTACAAACCTGAACAAGGAGGTTGGGTAGATAGCGGAAGCTATTAGGCCTATCACCTACAAGAAAACCCCAGCAATTATGGGGCTTTTTTGTTGCAATTATCCCTTACACCCCTCAATTATCCCCGCCATTTCATCTTTTGTCTTAGCGCAGGATACTTTTTCTCTTAATGGCCTGATTTTGCGGAATCCCTTGGTATACCAGCTGAAAAACTTGCGGAATTTTACTACCCCGATCCTCTCGCCGTAAAAAGCCGCATTCGCCTCTAAGTGCTCGATCATTACCTTAACAATCTCATCTGCGGCCGGCTTGTCAGGCATCGAGCCCTTCTTTAGGAATTCTTTAGCTTCCTTGAATATCCAGGGATTGCCCAGGCATCCCCGGGCAACCGCTACCCCGTCGCATCCGGTTTCATCAAACATTTTTTT
>CAYPRG010000006.1:17938-22227 GCA_964413025.1 uncultured Planctomycetales bacterium | reverse complement strand
TTTTTAGTTCTATATTTTTGGATAGGGCCACTCCGATAGAGCCGGGTTTTCTTATCCCCTTTAGAGGGTTTAGGGTTACCACTGGCGAGGCCTCGGTTAATCCGTAGCCTTCCAAAAGGGGAATGCGGAATTTTTTTTCAAAGCCCTGGAGTGTTTCTGCCGGAAGTGCAGCTGCGCCGGATATGCATACTTTCACAGGATTGAATAATTTAATCAGGGGGCTGTTGAGTATTTTGGGCAGCTTGGTTTCTTTAAGGATATTATATATTGAAGGAATGCCTACGAACATATTTACCCGGTTTTTTCTGATGGCGCGTATCACCCGTTTAAAGGGCCGGACTGATTTCATGATTACGATTTTAGCCCCAATGGATAAAGGCAGGTTCATGCATACTGTGGCGGCAAAGGAGTGGAACAAAGGCAATATGCATATAAAAGTGTCTTTGTAAGTTGTTCTTATGGCTAAAGAAGAATCAATAGCGTTGGATATAAGATTATAATGCGAAAGCATCGCCCCTTTCGGGTGCCCGGTTGTCCCTGAAGTATAAAGGATTACTGCCAGGTCATCGGGGTTTATCGGGATTTTACTCAATCTGTCAGTATCGTTTTTTTCGATTTTGCTGAAATCCAGGGTATCTTTCTTTGTCTTGGAGGTGGTGATGATATTTTTCAGGCTATCTACTCTCAATCTTAATTCTTCCGCCATATCCACATAGGTACGCGAAGTAACCAGGCATACTGTCTGGCTATCTTCCATGATAAATTTTGCCTCCTCTATCTTAAACATATAATTAATCGGCACAACTACGCAGCCTGCCTTGAGTATGGCGAAGTAGCTTATGACAAATTCAGGGCAGTTGTCTAAAAATAAGGCTATTTTTTCCTGCCTCTTTATGCCTAATTGAATAATCCCCGCGGCCAGGCGGCTGGTCAGTTCGTCGAGTGTTTTGTAGGTTATTTTTTTCTGGCCGAAGACGATGGCGATCCGGTGGGAATGGTTTTTAGCGTTTATGCTGAGCAGTTCTCCGAGATTCTGGGGAATCATTTTATATTATGGGTTTTATGTTGGTGCCGGCAAATCTCTCTAATCCGCCTGATTCCTGGGTCCAGCCGTTATGCAGGCTATATTTTTCCATGCTGGATTTGGCTGCCTCGTATTCATCGTTTGTAATGCGGCGAGAAATTTCCGGAAAGCCGTCGGCTTTATAACATGGGAAATACTGGCTCATCAGGCTTATATATGAATCGCCGGAGAGTTTATGGGCAATAAACTCCATCGCCTTATCGGTACCGGCTATATTATTCGGAAGAACCAAATGCCTTATAATCAACCCTCTTTTTATTATACCTTCATTGTCAATTTTAGCAATACCGGCCTGACGGTGCATTTCTTTTAATGCCTCCTGGTTATGCCGGGGGTAATCCGGGGCCGAAGAGTATTTGATTGCCATATCCGCGTCAGCGTAGCGCATATCGGCCAGGTATACGTCTACTATCCCGTCAAGCATTTTCAATATTTGCGCCAGTTCGTAACCGCTAGTGTTATATATAAGAGGAAGATTTAGCCCTTTGGGGACAGCGATACTTAAGGCTTTCAGGATTTGCGGCATAACATGAGTAGGGGTGACCAAGTTTATGTTGTGGCAGCCCATTTTCTGCAATTCTAACATGAAGCCGGCCAGTTCTTCAAAATCTACCTCCCTGCCTTCATCCATCTGGCTGAATTTGTAATTCTGGCAGTAGGCGCAGCCCATGTTGCAATAAGAGAAGAATATCGTCCCTGAGCCCTTTTCCCCTGATACCGGAGGTTCTTCTCCGTGGTGAGGCATGAAACTGCAGACCTTCGGTTTAAGCCCGGTCTTGCAGAACCCTTTTTCATTTTTTAAACGGTTGACCTTGCACTTGCGCGGGCAGATAGAGCAGGACTCCAGCAGTTTAAAGGTTTTTTCGGCAAGGTTGTTTAAATCCCCATTTTGGTAAGATGTTAAGTAGGATGGGTAGTAATGCATGCGTTATAGTTCTCCCGTATTTTGTTAAATATAGCGATGTATTCAGGGGTTCTATAGTCGGGATAAGTCCATTCCCAGGGGGTAAATGTTTTACCCCGGTAAAAAAGGGTGACCTCGGAAAATATGCCTTTATCCAGGTATATGCGGTGATAATAATCTTTTGTGGAAGCCAAAACCAGTTTTGCCATGTCCAGGTAACCCGGGTCTATGTTGATCAGGCGGTGCTGGCCTTTAGACAATTTATTTTCAATCTGGTTAGCGGCAATTTTTATCTTGGAGAGTTTTTGGGGAGGGATCAATTTTTTGAAACTGATAAATTTTCTTTTTAGCCCCTTGCCGAATTCTTCTTCGTAATAATCACTGTGGATAAACTCCAGAATTTGGCTTTCAAAATCAACTTCGCCGTAATATTTTTTAAGCAGAGTTTCACCTTTTTTTAATATCGGTTCTTCTTTAAAAATAAAACCGATGATTAATTTTACGGGGAGGATTTTTCTTGTTTTTCCCATTCCAGGTTTAAAGGGGGGAGTTTTGGGATAAGAGCTGGCTAATGTATCGCGATATTTTTTGACGTTCGTGGCTGCCGATGGCGTTAAAAAATACGGCGACGTTAAAGCCGCCTTCGCTTTCGTCTTCAGTCCTTACAACCACGCCTTTGCATTCAACGATGTAATTTTTACTTACCCGGTTAACGGTTATCGGCAGGGTCAGCTTGACCATGATCTTGGTGAACGGGGGTATATATTTTTCTATGCGGCAATACGCTCCGACGCAGCTGACATTTCGCGTGGTGGTTATAAAATCATAACCGTTAGCCGCTATTTTAAGCGGGAAGTCCTGGTAGAGCCGGGGGTGCAGCCTTCTTTCCGCTTTTAAATTCTTTTTCATTTCTTTTCTTCTTTTTGTTTTTTCAGGTAATTGCCCCAGCATCTTTTGCTGCAATAAAACTTTCCATTCCGGTAATAGCGTTTTAATTTCTTGAGGGCTTTATTACAGGCCAGGCAATTAGTTTGTTTTTCTACCGCAGGCTTGGCTTCTTGAGTTGCTGCTTTCGCTTGTTCCGCTGCCATTTTGAATCTCCTTGTTTTCTAAAAAAGATAATTTAGATTTTACTAGTTTCTATCTGTATGCCTATGTAGTCGTTGAGGTACCTTCTCTCAACGGGGTTAATCTCCAGGAACTCGACGCCCAGGCGGTACTTGTTTGAATGCGGCACCGGGCTTGACCAGGCGATCCTGCCGATAGGGCTTAAGATCCGCGATAAAATATTTATCTCCATGGTCAAATTGCTGGAAGGGGCTATGAAGCCGTCATTAATAAACCCTAATCCGGTGACACTGACATTATCGCTGAGCACGTTATTAAAATCAGAGGTGCCCCTGATCTGGTAGCGCAGCGCAGCACTTACCTTTATCCGGGGAGAGATCCGTTTATCGTTTTTTCTCGGGTCGGTTTCCATTTCAAGCAAAAATTATAGCACATAGTCGCAGGTATGTCAATACCAAAACACGAATTAGGCGGATTATTGACCAAAATCATTATTTCTGCTATAATAACTTAAAATGTACAGCCAATTCTATGGTTTAAAAGAAAGGCCCTTTAACGTAACCTCTGATCCTGCCTTCTTTTTCTTCAGTAATAAGCATAAAGAAGCCCTGGCTCACCTTTCTTACGGGGTATCCCAGAGAAAAGGGATAATCGTGATTACCGGGGAGATAGGCACGGGAAAGACCACCCTCTGCCGTTTTTTTCTTAATAAGCTGGAGAAGAATGTCAAGACTGCGTTTATACTTAATCCTTACCTCCCCGAGATCCAGCTTCTAGAGGCGATAATAAATGATTTCGGTATTAACATTAAGGATAAATCAAGGTTCTCTTTTGTCTGGGAGTTGAATAAGTTTCTCTTGAGTGAATCCGGTGCCGGTAATAATGTGGTTTTGATTATCGATGAAGCGCAGAACCTCAAGCCCCACCAGTTGGAGCAGATACGCCTTCTTTCCAACCTGGAAACGGAAAAAGATAAATTATTACAGATTATCCTAACCGGGCAGCCGGAATTAAACCGGAGGTTGAACCTCTATGATTTGCGCCAGCTGCAGCAAAGAATAACCGTGCGTTATCACATCACTCCTTTGGATAAAGATGAAGTTAAGGGTTATATGGAGCACCGCCTGAACATTGCCGGCAGCTCGATGGATAAGACCAAATTTAGCGCGGAAGCGCTTGAAGAAATTTATAATTTTTCTGAAGGCACCCCGCGTTTAATCAACATCATCTGCG
>CAYPRG010000006.1:15084-17838 GCA_964413025.1 uncultured Planctomycetales bacterium | reverse complement strand
GAAGAAATTTATAATTTTTCTGAAGGCACCCCGCGTTTAATCAACATCATCTGCGATCGGGCGCTGCTTGCCGGGTTTGTGGCCGGGGCCAGGGAAATAGATTTTAATATAATAAAAAAATGCCGCGAAGAACTGGGCGCTTATTTTAGAGGAGAAGAACTATGAGTATTATATATGATGCCTTAAAGAAAGTTGAGAAATCTAATAGCGTTACTCCGAAGGTGGAGGGTAAGAAAAACACTTTTTCCGTGGGCCCGAAAACAAAAACTTACCTGCTTTACATATTAGTTGTCTGCCTGGGCGCGGCAATAGCAAATATGTTTTTGGGTGTTTTCGCTAAGCCGGTTAAAGTTGTCAAGGCCAATAAAGCCGTTGCATTGCCTGTTTTACATCCTGCGGCACCCGCGAAAGAATTACCACCGGTAGCCCCCCCTCCTCCCTCCGTAGAGCCCCAGAAACAACCTGAATTTCCACCGCTGGTATTAAACGGCGTATTTTTTTCCCAGGCCGAAGGTTATGCCCTTATAAATAACCGGATTGTGAAGGAAGGCGATACTGTCGATGGTGCGCTGGTTAAGCGTATCAGGTTAGAAGAAGTTGAACTTGAATTTGAAGGCTCTGTTTTAAAACTCTCCACTAACAGGTAGAAGAAGAGATTCTTTCAGCCAGGCTTTCCCGGATTATCTCCAGGGGTATATTCTTTACTATTACTGTCTCGCCGATATTTTTAATCAGGACAAACCTATTCTTAGGGCCGGTGAATTTCTTGTCATGGTAATGCGCTTTGATTATGCCGGCCATGGGAATCCTCTTGATTTTTGTAGGCAGGCCCATTACCGCTGTCAGCTTTTCTAATCTTTGCGCGGTTTCATCATTGGTAAGCCTTAGTTTCTTACTTATTCCGCAGGCAACCAGCATCCCCAAGGCTACCGCTTCGCCGTGGTTGTATTTCTTAAAGCCTCCTGCCGCTTCAAGGGCGTGGGCTATGGTATGCCCAAAATTCAATATTGTCCTTATCCCCTTCTCTTCTCTTTCGTCGAGTTGGATGACCTTGCTTTTTATCTCCACGCAGCGGCTGACGATGAATTCCAATTTTTTTAGGTTTAGTTTAAGGATATCTTTGTAATTTTTTTCCAAATAAGTAAATAAATCCCTGTCTTTTATTGCCCCGTATTTTATAATTTCCGCTAAGGCGGCCCTTACCTGCCTGAGGCTTAAGGTCTTAAGGACGTTTGTGTCGATAAGCACCAGCTTTGGCTGGTAAAACGCTCCTACCAGATTTTTCCCTTCCATTAAGTCAACCGCGGTTTTTCCTCCGATGCTAGAATCAACCTGGGCTAATAACGTGGTAGGCAGCTGTATATAAGGGATTCCCCTCTTATAGATAGAAGCGACAAATCCTGCCAGGTCTCCGATTACCCCTCCGCCTAAAGCTATAATGAAGAGCTGTTTTTTATTATCATAGCCGGCGATGTCTTTTATTACCGCAGCGGCCATCTCTATGGATTTACTCTTTTCGCTGTCCGGCACAAGTTTATACCTTAGGCTAAAACCCGATTTTTTAAGGACCTTGTTCAATAAGCCGGAGTACTTATTTTTTATCAGGGGATTAGTTATTATATAGGCATCGCTGCCGATATTTAATTTGCGGATATGCTTGCCTAGAAAGTTGATTGTGCCGCTGCCTACGATTATGTCGTAGGAGCGTTTTTTGAGGTTTACTTTTATAGTCTTCATATCAGAATGGCAGGGTTAATAATTTTAACACCAGATTTACAGCAGGCCAAATCAGGTAATCTATCATCCCCATCCAGATAAGCAGGATCACGATAATGAAACCGTAAGGCTCAATAAGGGAGTATTTAGAGGCCAGATTAGGAGGCAATATCCCTGCCAATATGCGCGAGCCGTCTAACGGCGGGATAGGCAGGAGATTAAAGACTCCTAAAATAACATTGATGAATATGAGGTTTCTTAGTACAAAATCTATGTTTGCAGAGGTTGGCAGCATCTTGAATATGACGGTCAGTACCAGAGCGAAGAGAAAATTTGCCAGCGGCCCGCTTATTCCTATCAAGGCCATATCTCTTTTGGGATTCTTTAAGGCCCAGTAATTTATCGGGACGGGTTTGGCCGCTCCGAATACAAACTGCCCGCCGGTAGCGATGAAAAGAAATAACGGTAAGACTACCGTGCCGATAGGGTCTATGTGCGCTAAGGGGTTAAGGGTCAGCCTTCCGGCATACTTGGCGGTGGTATCTCCAAGTTTATAAGCTACCCAGCCGTGGGCGAATTCATGCACGGTCATGGCGATTATAAGTAGCGCAAAAGATATCAAAAGCCCGGCTATGTTCAATCCAGCTCCTCTATCTTTTCTATTTCAATAATGGGGTATTTTTGGCTATCCGGCCCGGTAACCTTGCCAATGACTTTTACTCTATGGTAATTAAGCTGGTCCAGGCTTTTTTTGTTGCCTTTTAGCAGGAATATTTTATTATCACTGGTGATGAGTTTATGGGTGGCAGGGCGTTTAAAAACTATCCCATAAGGCTTGATTATCCCCTCGATTATGGTGTTTTTCCCTTCGGCAGCGGAGATGTCCTGCTGTATCGGAAGCCGCACCACTGCCCCCTGGCTGGTAGCTGCGGCAGAAACTTTGCTAATGAATTTGCTGCTTATCCAACCGAAGCTGTTATTGACCGGCTCTATTCTGTACCAACCCCCTTTGTCTTCCAGGACGGTAAGCACTTCGTT
>CAYPRG010000006.1:7467-14984 GCA_964413025.1 uncultured Planctomycetales bacterium | reverse complement strand
TCTCCGGCGCAAAGGATATTGGACGCGCTAAATAATATAAACAGTAATAAGGCTGCCGGAAATAGCTTATGACCGGTGCGCATATTATTTCTTGTCCTTGGCAGGAGACCCTTTCGCGGCAGGCGCTTTTGCGGCAGGCGCTGCGGAAGCAGCGGCGGGAGCAGCTCCTTCAAGAGCTGTAGTCTCGGCTTTCTCTGCTTTTTCTTTCTTGATTTTGATCCTTAAAGTTTTGATCTTGGGCAGGTTGTAAACATTATCCCCTTCTTTCCATTGCCCTTTTTCCAGCATATATCTCAGGCGCTCTATGCGTTTTAAAACCGATCCTTGCTTGTTGCCTTGTTTTGACGAGCTTAATGACGGGTGTATTGACATGGTTTTATAACCTCCTTATGAGACAGTCCCGGTAACGTTTTTTTAGTTCCACTAATAACGATTCCGCTGTTTTTTTGTTAGGGAAATTTCCTACACATAACACGCTGAATTTTCCCTTAGACACGATTAATGGCGTAAGCCCCCGTTTTTTTAACGCTTCTGCTTCTTTCTGGGCAGATGTTTTATTTTGATAGCTGGCTAGCTGTATAGTGTAATTATTATGTATGTATTCCTGGCTCTCTTGTTGCGGCGTAACATTGCGTTTTTCTAAAACAGGTTGAGGTTGAGGGGCCGGTAATTTAGAAGGCTGTGCCGGTTGAGCCTTTAGCGCCAGGTCCAGGCGGGTACCGGAGTTGGCGACCTGCGTCTTTTTTCCTTTTTCTACGCCCAATGAAAACGATACGATTACGGTAATAATGAAGGCGATAATCATAAGCGATGTTTTTTCATAGCCGCGTATGTAACCCAGTAATGACTTATGAGTAGCTCCTGATTTCCTATCGCCGTAAGCTTTCGCCTGGGAAAAAAGCTCTAATTGTGAATTATTTTCTTTGTCCACCATGGTTTAATATTATATATCCTTTATTTATTCAGTTCCAAATATTTTTTGAAGATAATTTTTTTCGGGATCCTCAGGAAAGCCTCTACCACTTTAGGGTCAAATTGGCTGCCGCTTTTCTTTTTGATTTCTTTTATCGCGGAATTAATATCCATTCTTTCGCGGTAAGGCCTGCCATAGACCATCGCCTCGAAGGCATCCGCCACTGCCATGATCCGCGCCCCCAGGGGAATCTGGCCTTTTTTTAATTTCGAAGGGTATCCGGTGCCGTTAAATTTTTCATGATGGTGCATGATTATCTGTATGACCGGTTTGAGTATCTGCATCGGGCGAAGGATCTGAGCGCCCTTGAGCGGGTGCCTTTTTATGATCTTATATTCTTTGGCTGTTAATTTGCTTGTTTTTGTAAGTATCTGCAGCGGGATATCCGCTTTGCCCGCGTCATGCAAGAGGCTTGCGTATTTGAGGCTTTCCACCTGTTTTTCGTCGAGGTTCATCTGGTTGCCTACTGCCGTCACCAGCCGGCTGAAATACGGCGAATGGGTGTACTCTTGGGGGACCCGCATATCCAGCAGGGTGACCAGGCTCCTTATGCTGCCGAAAATTATTTTTTGCTGGTCTTCGTAAAGCTGCAGGTTCTTTATGCCTATCATCGCCTGCTCGACTACAGTCATTAATACGTCCTGGTCGAATTTTTCGAACGGGGGATCATTTTTCCCCCGTTTTATGATGATTACTCCCATTATGTCTTCGCAGATAAGCGGTAAAGCCAACAGGTTATTATTTCTGGCCGCGGTCAGGGTTTTGATAATCTTTTTTTCCAGCCTGTTGGTGATCTTGGTTTTTTTATCGATAATGTATCTTTTTTTGCCGCTTACCAGGCATTTGAGCGCGGAATATTTTTTGCTGGGGTCTAAGAGTAAAACCAGGCAATATTTGACATTGAATATCTGGCAGATGAGTTTTGCCAGGCGGTTGACCATATCCTTGACTTCAAAAGTAGAATTGACTAATCGGTAAATGCTATGGATAGACGAAATAAGTATTTTATACTTTTTCGTATGGGTCAAATAATTTTTTGTATTCATCTAAGGCGTACCTGTCTGTCATTCCGGCGATGTAATCGCTTATCGCGCGTCTTGTGCCAAAGGAGTGTATCCTTTTCTGCACCTGCGCAGGCAATGCCTGCGGCTTGGCCATATAAACCCTGAATAATTCCTGGATGAACCGCTTGGCTTTGTCGCTCATCCTTATTACACGGTAATGGTGGTATAATTTTTCCATCAGCAGGCCGCGCAATGGTTTTTTTAAGCTTAGCATCTCCCTGCTGAAAGATACTATCTTTTTGTCCAGTTTCTTGGCGTCTCGTGAAGACTTGAGTCCGAGCTTCTTAATTCTTTCCTCGACCTCGCGTATCAGGTCGGTAACCTGGATATTGATCAATGACCTTACCAGGAGGTATTTTTTTCTTTCACCATCTATTTTATCATATTTTTTGGAAATGTCCCGATATATATTATCCCAGATCTTTAATTGTTCCAGGTCGGATTCTCTTAGCAGCCCTGAAGTAAGGCCGTCATCCAGGTCATGGTTGTCGTAGGCAATTTCGTCGGCAATGTCTACTATCTGGGTTTCCAGAGTGGGCATCTCCTCCGGGGCAAGCCCTTTTATGCAGACCTGTTTATCATATGCCGAAGAATGCTTTACAATGCCTTCCCTTACTTCCCATGTCAGGTTAAGCCCCGCGAAATCGGGGTACCTCTCTTCCAGTATGTCAACTACTCTTAAGCCCTGCAGGTTATGGTTAAACCCGCCGAATTTGGCTAGTATTTCATTCAAGGCTTCTTCTCCTGAGTGCCCAAAAGGAGTATGGCCTAAATCATGAGCCAGGGCTATTGCTTCTACCAGGTCAACATTTAACCTGAGGGCAAAGGCTATTGTCCGGGCGATCTGGGCAACTTCCAGGGTATGGGTCAGCCTGGTGCGGTAGTAGTCTCCTTCGTGATTTACAAATACCTGAGTTTTATATTCCAGCCTCCTGAAGGCAGCGGAATGGATAATCCTGTCGCGGTCTCTCTGGTAGGCGGACCTGTAAGGATGCTCCGCCTCTTTGTGCACCCTGCCCCGGGTATCGTGGCTTTTCATGGCGTAAGGGGCGTAAAACTTGTCTTCTAGTTCTTTAATCTGTTTTTGCGTCAGCATTCTTCAGCCTTTTATATAATTCTTCCAATGACTGGGATATGACTTTTGTATTATTCAAAACCGGCATAAAATTTGTATCGCCTTTCCATCGGGGTACGATATGTAAATGCAGGTGCCCGGGGATCCCCGCGCCGGCGACATCGGATATATTGATGCCTATATTATAACCATCCGGTTTCAGGACTTTATCTAAAAGTTTATTTACCTTGTTCAGGGCTTTGAATAAATCTATAATCTCGGCGTCTTTTAATTGCGAAAGCTTCCGGGTGTGCCTTAAGGGCGATACCATTACATGCCCGTTATTGTAAGGAAATATATTCAGCATGGCGATTGAATACCTGGTTTTGAATATCACATAATCCCTGCCCTTGCTTTTTGCGCATTGGCAGAAAAGGCATTTCTTCCCGCCGCTTTTTTTTCCGGCGGTTTCTATATATTTAATCCTCCATGGCGCCCAGAGTTTATCCATTTATATTTTGATTATCCTGGCTTCTATTTTATCGTTTATCTCTATTATTCCGTATGAATTAAAAGGGGAAAATATCTGGTCAGTCGGGCTTCCGGGATTAAAATACAAGGTATTGCCTCTCTTTTCGTTGAAGGCTTTGTGCGAATGCCCGAATATGACTAAATCAACCTTGTCGTTTTTGAAAGATTCCTCCAGTAATTGCAGGAGGTTGGCCGGAGCTCCCCAGCCGTGCATTACGCCTATGCGGAATTTTCCTACTTCTATGATTTCTTTTTCCGGAAGGCATTCTTTTACTTCGTCATGGTCCATGTTTCCTGCGACCGCTTTTACTGTTTTACAAGTGCCTCTTATTTCTTCCAGGATACTCAGGTCCGCGAAGTCTCCGGCATGGATAATCATATCCGCCTGCTTGAAGGCTTCCAGCAGTTTTTCCGGCAGCCCTTTTGCCCTTTCCGGAATATGGGTGTCTGAGATGACTACGATTTTCACGCTATAATCCTGGGTTTGTAGAAAAGATCAAGGACCTGGTTTAAGTTGCTTAAGTCCCAGGTCCAGATTTTTTCTTCCAGCGCCCTCAAACGGGCATTGGTGTTTATATCCTGAAAAGCGATAATAATTTTTTTCTGCAGCTTATGGCGGTATTTTTTGCACTCCCTGGCGAATTCCGAAATGTCTTCTTCGGTCAACATGTCATATTTGCATGCCATTATCCAGAGGCTGTCGTCGGAGCGGCCGATCAGGCCGTCTTTTAAGCTCTTACGGTTAAATTCCAGCGGTTTTATCTCGCGGAAATGGTTGAGCCTTAGCCTCTTTTTTTCTATCTGCACCACTTCATTCTGGAATAGCCTGAGCAGCTCCGACATCCTTTCGATGACGGGTTTCTGGGCGCTGAGTGCAAATTCCTTGATTAGGCCATCTATGTTTTGCCTGAATATCGCCTTTTGGTTCTTGGCGTCGAAAGTCAACGACTTTAGCCTTTCCTGATAAACGAATCTTAGCCAGAAACCGAAGACCCTGTCATTGATTTTAAGGAAATCACCGCTTCGGGTCAGGGTATCTAATTCAAACAGGTGGTTTATCCTTAAGGCCAGCTCTTTTTTTGTTTTATGCAGTATATGCGCGATATCTTTGAGTTTATTGTGGCCGCTGGAGATCAGGTATAAGATCGAAATATAATCCTGGCTATGCGGGGAGTCCAGGTAACGCTTGAGGTAGTTGGAGAACCTTTGATTCAATATGCCGGATGTGTCGAAGAGCAGGCTTTCTATTATGTCGGTCAGGCTGGCCTGGTTTGTTTTTAAAATCGCGTCAGCGAGGACTTCCATATAGAAAGGGTACCCTCCGGTAAAATGCACTATGAAGTTATTCACGCCTGCATTCAGGTTCAAACCGCCTAAGCGGTGCCTGAGGTATTTTTCGCTGGTTTTTATATCAAACGGCTCCACCGTTATGACTTCAAAGTTTCCGAATAACAAGGAGAGGTTTTTGGACAGGATCACCCTGGTTTTGAATTTCATAGAACTGGTGATGATGTACATGGTGTTCTTTTGCGAGATCAACAATTTTGTCCATTCGCGGTAAAGGTTTTTAATCCCGATATTTTCAAGATTATAAAATTCGTCCAATATTACCACGCAGGATTTTCCGGTTTCCTGGTTGAATATTTCGCACAATGAGAACAGCTCGGTAAAAGTGTTGTTTTTCTTTCTTTTTTCCAGGGCGTTTAATATTAACCTTACTTTTTCTGTTGTTTTGGGGATGTATTTAGCGGACCTGTTGATCAGGAAATCCAGGTCTTCTTTCAGGGCTGAGCCGCTGTTAATCAGGAAATTATAAAGCAGGGCGCCGATGAACCTTTTGGCAAACAGGTTAAATGATTCGGGCCTTACCTCCAGGTACAAAATGATGATCCGGTTGTCGCAGAATTTATCCAGGACGCGGAATATAATCGAGGTCTTGCCGACCAGTTCATCGCCTATAATAGCGATATTCTGGCGGTAGCCGTCTTTTAAATCGCGGATGCGCTTTTCCAATATCTCCAGGCAAGCCTGCCTGCCAAAAAAATTATCTTTCTGCATATTTTAGTGAGATAAATAAAAAAATGGGTTTTGCGGGAGATGTTTTTTTCTTACCTCAAAGTGCAAATAGGTAGTTTTATCCCTTCCCGCTGAGCCGGCCCTGGCGATGAGCGAACCCTTCTGGACTCTATCGCCGGCCTTAATAAATACTTCCTGGTTTCTGGCGTAAACAGTAGAAAATCCGTCGTTATGGTCGATGATTATGGTTTTGCCGAAGCTTTCAAGGTTATCGCTGTAAAATACAACTTTGCCGCTGCGGGAAGCTACTACATCAGTGTTCCCGTAGGGTTGTATATTTATCCCTTTGTTAATCATATTGTTGAAGGTTTGCCCGAAAGACGAGATAACTTTTCCTTTTGTAGGCCAGATAAATTCTTCGGAAGAATAAGCCGCTTTGGGGGTATATTGAGGTTTTCGGCCATGGGGTATAAATATCAGTTGTCCGGTCTCAATGTTAGTGGCGTCAGAGATACGGTTAAACTTGGCGATTTCATCTAAATCAACATTGTAAATCTGCGAAATCCTCCAGAGGGTCTGCCCTTTCACTACTCGGTGATATATCCCGGGAGTGGTAATATCCGGCTTATAAGCAGGGGTGATAGGCGTACTGGCGCACCCGGCTATAAAAAATAAAGCAGCCAGGGAAAACAAAAAAACATTTATAGATTTTTTATCAGCCATCTATTTTTTTCCAAAAGCGGGTGAGCGGAATCGAACCGCCATATACAGCTTGGGAAGCTGCCATTCTACCATTGAATTACACCCGCGTCAAATTACGCCCGAGAGGAACATCGTTCCATTAATTTAATAGAGCAATATTTTCCGCACATCGTGCAAACATCCGAGGAGCGCGGTACAGACGACATCCTGTAATGCCGTGCCTTATCGGGGTCGATGGAAAGCCTGATTTGCTTCTTCCAGTCCCGCTCTTTCCGCGCCAGGGATATCTCCCTGTCTAAGCGCGAAGCCGATTTTACGTTCTTGACCAGGTCTCCCGCGTGGGCCGCGATTTTAGAAGCAATCACCCCTTCCCTGACATCTTCTATCGACGGGTGCCTCAAATGTTCCGCAGGAGTGACATAGCATAAGAAATCAGCACCGAAACCGGCGGCCAAAGCGCCTCCTATGGAAGCAGTGATGTGGTCATAGCCGCAAGCTATATCGGTGACCAGCGGCCCCAATACATAAAACGGCGCGCCATGGCAGATTTTCTTTTCCAGGTCCACATTTTTTTTAATCTGGTTTAAGGGGACATGCCCCGGGCCTTCTATCATTACCTGGACAGATCTTTGTTTGGCGCGCAGGGCAAGCGCCCCTAAAATCTTTAATTCCGAGATTTGGGCTTTGTCGGTAGCGTCTAATATTGAACCGGGCCTTAGCCCGTCTCCCAGGCTTAAAGTTACGTCGTACTTATAGGCAATATCCAGGATGCTGTCAAAATATTCATAGAAAGGATTTTCTTTTTTGTGGATATTCATCCAGGTGGCTAAAATCGCCCCGCCCCTTGAGACAATGCCCAGCAGCCTTTTTTGTTTATTCAGGGCGCTTATGCTTTTTCGGGTGACTCCGGCGTGGACTGTAAAAAAATCTACGCCTTGTTTTGCCTGCGATTCCAGGGTATCCAGGATATCGCCGGCGTCGAATTTTAAGAAATTCTTCCTGTTCATTTGGGCGTTGACAGCTGTCTCATAAACCGGGACCGTGCCTACAGGTACGGATGAGCGCTTGATTATTTCTTTACGTATCTTTTCCAGGTTCCCGCCTACGCTTAAGTCCATGACCGCGTCCGCGCCGTATTTAATAGCCGCAGACAATTTCTTTAGTTCTTGATTTAACT
>CAYPRG010000006.1:0-7367 GCA_964413025.1 uncultured Planctomycetales bacterium | reverse complement strand
GCCTTCAGGATTGCGCTGCAAATCGCTACTTTGTCTGTGCCTGACGATAGTACTTCGTTTATGTTAGATTTATTGATCCCTCCGATGGCAAAAAAAGGGATTTTCATTCTTTTCTTTAGTTTCTTCATTAAATTCAGGCCGGTTGTTTTTTTTATCCGGGGTTTTGTGGTGGCTGGGAAGACCGGGCCAAAGCCTATGTAATCCGCGCCTTCTTCCTGGGCCTTGAGGGCCTGCTTGAGGTTATGGCAGGATACTCCGATTATTTTATCCGGCCCCAGTATTTTTCTGGCTATACCCAATGATGAATCTTCCTGGCCAAGGTGGAGGCCGTCGCAATTCAGGATTTTCGCGACATCCAGGTAGTCGTTGACGATAAACAAGGTATTAGTGTTTGAGAGGGCCTTACGCAGAAGCAAAGCCTCTTTAACGATAGACTCTTTATTTGATTGTTTATCCCTGAATTGGATTATACCCGCGCCAAAGCCCTTTATTCTGGCAACCATGGCGGGTATGTTTCTATTATAGGAAATTTTTTTATCTACAATCAGATAAAGACGTTGCTTTCTTAGCAAATCTTTTTTCGGTTTCATAGATGTCGTACCGGATTTTCTTGAATTCTATGGCAATATTAATATTAATCAGTTTAGAAAATTCTTCCAGCACCCTTACCGATTCTTTTACTCTTTGAATATTGGCGAAGAAAATATCCTGGCAGTTTTTCCTTTTTAGTTCGTTATTATAAAGGCACCTGCCGACATCGCTTGCGCTTTTTCTTTGCTCCAGCAATAATATTTTTTTAGGGAGCTGTTTAAATATCAGGTCAATGCGGTGCCTGGTATCTTTTAGTTGCGAGGTTAAATCCCTGCTATTGAGGATAAACCTTGATATTTCTTCGCAGACCCGTAAGCCCTCTTTGGCGCGGTTAATATTAGCGTCAATAATCCTGTTAACGGCTCCGGAAGTTTTTGGCAATTTTTTTTATCAGGTTTGTGGTAGAGCGGCCCGGTTCAAGTTTTATCCTGGCCACCTTTCCTCCGCAGCCCGAAACGATATCGCTGCCCACTATATTATTTTTCTTCCAATCAGCGCCTTTTACCAGTATATCCGGCTTAAGCGAAGTTATCACCTTAAGGGGGGTATCTTCTTCGAACAGCACCGCGTAATCAACGCTTTCTAACGCGGCAATTACCTTTAACCTGTCTGTTTCTCCGATGATGGGCCTCTTGCTTCCTTTTATCCTTCTTACCGAGGCGTCGCTGTTTATCGCTACTACCAGTATATCGCCTTTTTTCTTTGCGTCTTGGAGGTACTTTGTGTGCCCGTAATGCAATAAATCAAAGCAGCCGTTAGTGAAGACGATTTTTTTGCCTTTAGCCTGCAGGCCGGTAAGTATCTTTCTTAATTCTTTCAGGCTCTTTATTTTTGTTCCTGACAAAGCGACTCCTCTACCAATTCGCAGACGATATGCCCGATGGTAATATGGGCCTCCTGGATCCTGGCGGTTATGGCTGAAGCGACTATTAATGATACGTCAGCCAGTTTTGTGATTTCTCCGCCGTCTCCTCCTGAGAGTGCTATGGTTTTTAGCCCGTTTTTCTTGGCTTGCTTTAACCCCATGGCGACATTTTTTGCCTTGCCGCTTGTGGATATGCCTATGACGATATCGTTTTTCTGGCCCAGGGCTTCTATCTGTTTAGAGAATACCACCTCGTATCCGTAATCGTTAGCCAGGGATGTCAACACCGAGCTATTGGTGGTCAGGGCTATCGCGGCCATGGCTGTCCTGTCTTTTTTGAACCTGCCGATTAATTCCGCGGCTATGTGTTGACAGTCGCTTGCTGAACCGCCATTACCGAATAAGATTACCTTTCCGCCTTTTTTCAGGCACTCTATCATCAGGTCGGCTATCTGTTTGATTTCGCCGATAGAAGTGTGCAGCAATTCTTCCTTAACCTGGATGCTCTCTAATAGTATCTCTTTTATTCTCTCCCTCATTTTTTTATCGCCTCCTAAATTTACCCGGAGAATATCTTGGCAATTTCGTAAAGTTCCATGTCAACCGTTTTTAATGCCTCAACAGCTTTCTCTATAGGTACATCTATGATTTTAACGCCGGATAAAGCTACCATCCTGGCGAATTTTTTATTCAATACCAATTCTACCGCTTTTACCCCGAACCTGGTGCCCAGGATCCTGTCAAAGGCAGTAGGTGTTCCTCCTCTTTGTATATGTCCAAGCACGCTCGCCCTGGTTTCATATCCGGTTCTCTTCTCTATTTCTTTTGCCACGTTTTCTCCGATGCCGCCTAACCTGACATGTCCGAATTCATCCAATTTCTGTTCCTGCAGGACCATGGTGCCTTTTTTGAACTGGGCGCCTTCGGCTACCACAACTATGCTGAATGTCTTGCCCCGTTGATGCCTCTTCTTTATAAGGATGCAAACCTCTTCCATATCAATAGGCAATTCAGGTATCAGGATTATGTCAGCTCCGCCGGCAATCCCGGACTCAATAGCAATCCAGCCCGCGTGCCTGCCCATTACTTCGACCACCATGATGCGGTGATGGCTTTCCGCGGTAGTATGCAGTTTATCGATACACTCCATAGCGGTATTTAATGCGGTATCAAAACCAAAAGTGTAGTCGGTCGAGGAAAGGTCGTTATCAATTGTCTTGGGCACTCCCACGATATTGGTTATGATGTTGTCTTTGATTAATTTAGAGGCTACTCCTAAGGTATCTTCGCCTCCTACCGCGATTAATGCCTCCAGCCCTAAATTTTTATAATTATCTTTGACCTTTTCCAGCCCGTTTTCTTTCTTGTAAGGATTTGTCCTGCTGGTGCCTAGTATGGTTCCACCCTTAGGCAAAATTCCGGAAACCGAATTCAGGTCTAGTTTCATAGTATCGTTATCAATTAGCCCTTTCCAGCCGTTTTTGATACCGATAATTTCATAGTTTTCGTTAAGGCCTTTTCTGACTACCGCCCTGATTACAGGATTCAATCCTGGGCAATCGCCTCCTCCTGTAAGTATACCTAACTTCGCCATGTTAAAATCCTCCTTTTATGTCCTTGTATATCCGCCGTAGGGTATCGTAGGGACATCTTTTTCCATTTCTTTTCTTCTTCTATCTTTTTCTTCTACTGAAATAATCTTTGCCACGTGAATCTTGATGATGATCTGTTCTTCCAGGCCTAAAACTTCCTGTATCTTGGAGCGGGTTATCTCCTGCAGCCGCGAGGTCAAATCAGGGATATTTGCCTCTGATTTTAAAACTACGCGCAGGTCGACAATCAACCCTTTTTTTGTGGCGATGACATCCGGCCTCAATTCTTTTATTTCAGGGATAATACCGGTTAAGCGCCTTATCAAATCCTCAACCGCGGAAAGGGCAATAGTCACCTCTCCCGAAGGAGTGGTAAAGGCGATTGTTTTTTCGCGCTGGAACCTGCCCAGGACCAGTTGCGCGAAGAAAGTGCTGATTACTACTAATAAAAGGCCGGAAAGGCCGGTGATTATTCTTGAGTTAAGATTGGACAGGATGTAGGCCAGGAGCTCATTTATGCTTTGAAGCGGCAGAAGATTTAAGGAGAAAATTATTATTACCATTCCGATTAAAATAAGCACTGCGGCATAAAATCTTATGATGATGCCTGTAAAGAATCGCATTTATTGCCCCCTTTCTATAGCCTGAACATTGACATTGATATCTTTTATTGATAGGTTAGTCATTTTTTCCAGTGCTTGGCGCACGTTTTCCTGGACTTTATTTGCTACCTCGGGGATGTTCACGCCGTATTTTATAACTAGGGGAATCTGCAAGGTTATATCCCCGTTTTTATCTTTTTCAACTTTGATTGCCGAAAGGTTTTTTCTGTCGATTAATTCTAAAATACCGGTCTTGAAATTTTTTCCTACTGATTTTACCCCTTCGATTTCAGTTGCAGCTACAGCTGCAATCGAGGCGATAACGTTATCATGTATCCTGATCATTCCGTAATCAGTGCGGGATTCTTCTTTATGCATAGCGTTATGCCTCCGTTTTCTGTTCTTCTTTTAACATATCCTGGACGAAATGGGTGGATATCTCGCCTTTCAGGAATAAAGGGTTTTCCAGCAAGCGTAAATGGAACGGTATGGTTGTCTTTATGGGTGATATATGGAATTCATGTAGTGCCCGCTGCATGGTCTTGATTGCTTCCTGGCGGGAGCGGCCGTAGCAGATGACTTTTGCCACCAGGGAATCATAATAGGGTGATATTTCATATCCCGGATAGATATGGGTGTCTACGCGTACCCCCGGCCCTCCGGGAAGGATGAGCATTTCAATTTTTCCGGGGCAGGGCATAAAATTATTCTCATAGTCTTCGGCGTTTATCCGGCATTCGATTGCCGCGCCTTTTATCTGGACGTCTTCCTGTTGTAAGCGCAGTTTTTCTCCGCAGGCGATACGGATCTGTTCTTTTATGAGGTCGAGCCCCGTGACTAATTCGGTGACCGGATGTTCCACCTGGATTCGGGTGTTCATTTCCATGAAATAAAAGTTATTGTTCTGGTCAAGCAGGAATTCGATTGTCCCGGCGCTGGTATAGTTGGCTGATTTGGCGCCTCTTACTGCCAGTTCTCCCAGGCGTTTGCGCAGTTTACTGTCTACTACCGGTGAAGGCGACTCCTCCAGGAGTTTTTGGTGCCTTCTTTGGATGGTGCAGTCCCTCTCGCCTAGATAAATGGTGTGCCCGTATTTATCGGCCAAAAGCTGTATTTCAATGTGCCTGGGTTTTTCGATATATTTTTCGATGTATACACTGGGGTTTCCGAAATTCAGCTCTGCCTCTGATTGGGCAGCCATCAGGCTCGAGACGAGGCTTATATCATTGTGGCATACCCTCATTCCTTTTCCGCCGCCACCTGCGGCAGCTTTAATGATCAAGGGGTAGCCTATTTTCTTGGCGACTTTTATCGCCTCTTCTTTATTTTTTATTGTGGCTGTTGAGCCGGGGACGATCGGTAACCCTGCTTTTTGCATGGTAGTACGGGCTACCATTTTGTCTCCCATCAGCCTTATATTTTCCGGTGTCGGGCCGATGAAAGTAATTTTGCAGGATTCGCAGATTTCCGCGAAGTGGGGATTTTCCGCCAGGAAACCGTAACCCGGATGTATGGCTTCAACATCGGTGATTTCCGCGGCGCTGATTATGGCGGGAATATTCAGATAGCTGCTGCTTGAAGCCGCCTGCCCTATGCAGATAGCTTCATCGGCAAAACGCACATGCAGGGAACTCTTGTCTGCCTGGGAATATACCGCTACTGTGCGCACGCCTAACTCGCGGCATGCGCGTATTACTCTAAGGGCTATTTCGCCCCGGTTAGCAATCAGTATTTTAGAGAACATCTCTTTTAGAGAGGATCGATAATAAACATCGGTTGTCCGAATTCTACAGGTTCGGCGTTATCTACCAGGACTTCTACTACCTTTCCCTTTATTTCGGACTTGATTTCATTCATTAACTTCATGGCTTCGATTATGCAAATTACCTGCCCGGGCTCGATTACCTGGCCTGCTTCGACATAGGCAGCTGATTCCGGGGATGGCGCGCGGTAGAAAGTTCCTACCATCGGGGCTTTTATTTCCATTGTTTTCGCCGATACTTTCTCGGCGCTTTCCGCCGGCTCCTGGGACAGGGAATCCTGATGAGCCCTTACCCTTTCAATCACCATCGGCGCGCTGGAGGTCTCGTATCCTGAAGATGTTTTCTTCAGCCTGATAGAGGTGCCGTCTTTTTCAATCTCTAACTCAACCAGGCCATTTTCATTCATTAAGTTGATTAGCTCTTTGATTTCTTTTAGATTCATTTTTGGTTGGCCCTTTCTACGTATGATCCGGTGCGAGTGTCTACTTTAATCACGTCTCCCACATCTATAAATAAGGGGACCAGGATGGTTCCCCCGGTTTCAATCTCTGCGGGCTTGGTACCGCTTTTGGCGGTATCTCCCTTTATGCCGGGTTCGGTATTGAGGATCTTGAGTTCGATGAAATTTGGCAGGTTAACGTTTAAGATGTCATTCTTATAAAAATATCCCAGGACGTCGAGGTTATCTTTGAGGAATTTGGTTTTATCCACCAGGCTTTCTTCGGAGATAGCTATTTCCTCGTAGTTTTCCTGGTCCATGAAATGGTACATAGTCCCTGATTTATAGAGGTATTGCAGTTTTCTTTCTTCAACATATGCCTCATCTATTTTTTCGTCTCCCCGGAAGGTCCTTTCCTGGATGTTGTTGGTTTTACAGTTCTTCATCTTTGCCCGCACGAAAGCAGCGCCTTTGCCGGGTTTGACGTGCTGCGCATCTATAACCATCCATACATGGTCATCGACTAATATAGTTACCCCGGATTTGATTTCATTTATTGAGAGAGCCACTTAGAACCTCATGTCCTTTCCGTGTTACTAAAACCATATCTTCAATCCTTACCCCGAATCTTCCGGGCAGATAAATAGCTGGTTCAATAGTAACTACCATTCCTGCCTTCAACTTATTATTTTCTTTGCCTGATATACGGGGCTCTTCGTGCACTTCCAGGCCTATACCGTGGCCCAAAGCGTGCCCAAAGAACTTAGCGTATCCTTTTTGAGCTATGAATTGGCGGGCAGCTGCATCAATCCTGCTTATGCTTGTATCCGGTTTGATTTTCTTAATTGCCCTACCCTGCGCCTCTCGAACAATAGCGTAAATCTTTCTGTATAGAGGATTTATTTTACCTAAAAAGAATACCCTTGTCAAGTCGGATTTGTAGCCATTGAAGCTTACCCCGATATCTATTAATACAGGTTCATTGCTTTTGATTATCCTTCGGGAAGTCATATGGTGGGGATAGCTTGAATTCGGCCCGGAGGCGACAATTATCCCGAAACTGGAGCTTGTTGCGCCGTTGTACCTGATAAAGCGTTCCAGTTCCGCGGCGATTTCAATTTCTCTCTTGCCCGGGGATATGAAATCTTCGATGAAATTCAAAGCCCCTATGGTTATTTCTACTGCCCGGGCCATATTCTCTAATTCCGGCTGGCATTTTAGCTGTCTTTGTCCTTCAGTCAAGCCCTGGGTAGGGATTAACTCCGCTGTTTTATCCAGGGATTTTTTTATCTTGCCGTATTCGGCAAAACTGGTATATTTTTCTTCGAAGCCGATACGTTTAAGCCCCAGTTTGTTGCAGGCAGCGGTGACTGCCTCCATCATAGGGCCGTTACTCTGCATTATCGCGCAGTCTTTGAGGCTATGTTTTGCTTCTTCGATATACCTGGAATCGGTAAAATAGATTGTTTTATTTTTTGATACTAAAAGGCAGGAATCACGGCTGATATAGCCGGT